>CAMCSH010000084.1 GCA_945877655.1 Lentisphaera araneosa HTCC2155
CCTCGCTGCCCAAGCGGAGAAAGACCCCGAGGCCTGCCGACAAATCGCCGCGGCCTATTTGTCCCTCCCTGGCGGCGATGACAACAGCCGCCTCGATCAGGCTCGCCACCGCTTCTTCCTGCCGCCATCGCGTTTGATCCGGGTCGCAACCACAGCGGCTCGCCAGCAAGGCGTCTTGCAGCTTCAAGAGGATTTCAACGGCAGTGGCGAAGAAGCCCTGGATTTCTGGCGCAGCCAGTTGAGTCATCTGCCGGCGGGAGCCTCCTTCACCTGAAGTGCTCTACTTCAGCTGATAGAACAGCGCTTGGATCTCCTTGACCTCGCGGTTCTTCTTGAGGTATTCGTAGCGGGTTTTCATGGCGCCGAGAATGGCGGTGTCGGCTTGGGGTATTGAGCCAGCATGGTTTTCAGGACGTCAATCGAGTCGTCAACCTTGCCGCTCAGAGACATTGCGTCGGCGAGGTAGAAACGGCCGTAGTAGGAGTTCGGATCGAGCTTGAGAGGATCACGAGATTGAGCAAGAAACGAAAACCCCAGGATTACTCATTCGGCAGAGTGATGGCAGGCAGATTGCAGCAAAATTTCGACCTGTTTCATCCACCCTGAAGCTGCCAATTCATGCGGCATCAGCCCGTGATGATCGTTGATATCGGCTCTTGCTCCTGCCGCAAGTAAGAGCTGAATAACGGCGAGGCACTCGGCTTCTTCGGTCCAGTCACAGGCACGAGAGTCAGCGCTTGTTGATAAGTACGTTTCCTGGTTTGACGATGCCACTGCGTGGAGTGGCGTACGACCCTTCAAGTCTAGAACATTCGGACTGACTCCAGATTCCAGCAGGAAGCGGACAACCTGTAGACGTCCATTGAGGCAAGCAGTGTGAATGGGCTGAACACCGTCTTGATCCTTTGCGTCCATTTTTGCGCCCGCCGCAAGGAGAAGTTGCAGGCTTTCCAGGCAGCCGCTGTGGGCGGCACTATGTATGGCTTGCCATCCCCATTGATTGCCAGCATCCGCTTGGGCGCCGGAATGCAAAAGAAGCTGAACCTTTGGGGCTGAGCCGCCATATTCAGCGGCCCAATGTATGGGTTGCCAGCCTTGTGAGTCGCAAGCGCTCGCCGAAGCCCCCAGTTCGATCAGGTGTCGAACAGCTCCCAATGCTCCATGGCGGCAAGCTGCATGAATGGGCTGTTGGCCGGCATGATCTTGGCAGTCAATCCTAGCTCCATGCCGCCGCAAAAAATCAATGGCTTCAACCCCTCCTCCTAGGGCGCCCGCGTGCATCGGTTGCCAGCCATCATTCGCTTTCGCGTGGATGTCGGCGCCATGCTCAATCAGGAGTTCGATGATTGGGAGAGCGCCGTTGCCCGCGGCGTAATGAATGGCCTGCCATCCGCACGAATTTCTGGCATTGATATCAGCGCCGGACTGAAGCAATAACTTGACGAGTTCCGTGTGCCCGCGGCCGGAAGCAATTTGAAGGAGCTGGCCATCGCCCCATTGGTTTGTAATGGTTGGGGGGATTCCTAAATCCAGGAAGAATTCGACAGCGCCAATTTGCCCTTCAAAGGCTGCCCAACGGAGCGGCTGGCATCCCGTTTCATCCTTGGCGGCCAAATCTGCACCAGCCGCTTTGAGCAACTTCAGACATTCGACGGATCCAGCTCGAGCAGCTTCATGAATGGGCTGGCGCTTTTCGTGATTTAAGGAATCAACTTTGGCTCCATGCTGAAGTAAATAGTTGACGGCTTCTGCGGCACCTGCGCGGGAGGCGAGATCTAGTGGGCTTCTGCCGTGGTGGTCTCTTTGATTGATGTCGGCCCCAGATTCGACCAAAGCGGCGATATCATCCAAAGAGCCTGCGGAAGCTGCGGTAAAGAGTGATTGAGATTGCGTGGCCCGCAGGTATTTCAAGGCATTGGTCAACACTTGAACAAACTGTTCTTGATTCAAGACGATGGCACTTGAGCGGCTGCGAGTACATTCAAAGTCTGGTCCATCGATAAACAGAGAGATCTCTCGGTTTTGTGTCTCTGTATTTGAATCGCCGTGAATATTGAGTCTGACCGGATAGGAACCAAAGACGCCGATTTGCATGTCCCGCATCGAGCCAGTTCGATTGAGTTCCTTGAGAGCCATTTGGATGTTGTGGCTAGACGTTTCAAGGTCCATAACAGCATTGCCACTGGCAATCCCGATGAGAAGTCGATTGCCAACTCGATCAAATTGCGCGTCGATGTCAGGCATAGAGGCATCCACCCTTGGTTGTTAGCTACTAAGCTATCGAACCAGACTGAAATTGCGACAAGGAATCCGCACCCTTGAGCACAGCCGGCGGGACGCCAGCGATCCCGAGATGGAACGAAGAGCGAAGAGCGTGAACAACACCCGGCACGGAGGCCGGGGCTCCCAGGGAGGGCATCAGGCCTTTGTGCTGGCTAGCTTTTTCAAGCTGCACAGCAGCGAACTCAGATTAGTGACGCTGACCGGGCACTCGGGAAGGGAGGATTTGATCGGGTAGGGATCGCCGCTGATCGGGGCGGCGATGAAGGCGGCTTCGGGCTTGAGGTCATCGAGGGCGGACCAGAAGCCGCGGGTGACTTGCGGGGCGCTGCTGGCCTTGCATTCGATGGCAATGCGGCGCAGGCCGCGCTCGAGAATGAGGTCGATTTCGGCGCCGCCTTGGGTGCGGTAAAAAGATGCCTTCCACTGCGGCAGGGCGCGGCAACACTCCTCGATCACCAGGCCTTCCCAAGAAGGGCCGCAGATCGGATGGCCGAGCAAGGCATCGCGGCTTTCGATGTCCAAGAGCGTGTGCAGCAAGCCGCTGTCGCGAACGTAGACGCGGGGCGATTTGACCAGGCTTTTGCCGAGATTGGGCAGGCAAGGGGGGAGATAACGCAGCATGAAGGCGCCGACGAGAATGTCGGTGTAGCTGCGGACCGTGGGGTGGCTGACGCCCAGGGATTGGCCGAGGCGGCTGAGATTGAGTTCCTGGCCGTGCAGATGGGCGCTCATCCGCCAGAAGCGGTCGAGTGCGTCCGGCGCGGCACCGATGCCGAATTGGGCGAGGTCGCGATGCAGAAAGGTGTCGATGAAGTTTTCGCGCCAACGGAAACTGGCCGATTCCGAAGATGTGAGAAGCGACACCGGGTAGCCGCCGCGCAGCCAATGTCGATCGCCGATGGAGGGGTCCAAGCTAAGGATTTCGGGAACTTGGAAGGGGGTCAACTCTTGGATGCCGATGCGTCCGGCGAGGGTTTCGGCGCCTTGCCGGATCAAGTCTTGGGAGGCGGAGCCGAGAAGGAGGAATCGGCCCGGACGGCGGTGTTCGTCGATCAGGCTCCTGAGAACCGGGAATAGTTCGGGAACCAGTTGGACTTCGTCGAGGCAGACGAGTCGATCCTGCCAAGTGGGGAGAAGGAGCTCGGGATCGCGGAGGCGCTCACGATTGGAGGGACGCTCCAAGTCGAGGTAGATGGCGTCGGGGTGCTGCGCCAAAATTTGTTTGGCGAGAGTGGTTTTGCCGCATTGGCGGGGGCCGAGCAGGGCCACGGCAGGGAACAAAGCGAGGTCATCTTGCAAGCCTTGGAGGGCTTGAAGACGTGGCAAGGATGTGCTGATATTGAAAGTCATGTTTTCAATATTGGAGGATAAATGAGGGTATACAAGGAGGTTTTCCTGGGAAATATCCTCGAATATTGAAAGTCTAACTTTCAATATTGTAGGATAAATTGATGGCTTTGAGCTTGAGTGTGGCGTTCAGAGTGAAATGGACAGGCGGGACGCCAGCGATCCCAAGACTGAGCGGCAAACACACCCGGCACGGAGGCGGGGCTCCCAGGAAACACAGCAGGCGGGACGCAAAATATCCTACAATATTGAAAGTCTGACTTTCAATATTGGAGGATAAATCGATGCTCATGAGCTCAATATGGCGCGATCAGGGGTTGCCCTGGCTGATGACCCGGTGCATGGCGGAGAATTTGACTGAGCAATTAAGAATTAAGAATTTCAGCCAAGACAAACGCACACGGATTTAGTCCGCGTGCGTTTGCTACCATTCTTAATTCTTAATTCTTCATTCGTGTTGGTAGCGCGGTTCAACCAGGAGGTCAACCCAGTGGTGCAGCAGTGCGGCGTGGGCGGTTTCGGCGTGGCCGTAGGTGCTGCAGGGGACCCAGAAATTGAGGTCGCCGAGGCGGCGGGAGGGGTTGTCGGATTTCATTCCGGTGAAGGTGATGATGCCCATGCCGAGTTCATCGGCGGTTTGCAGGGCACGCAAAATGTTGGGCGAAGAGCCGGAGGAGGAAATGGCGACGAGGAGATCGCCTTGGCGTCCGCATCGGCTCAAGGCGGCGGAAAACATTTCTGCCGCGCCGAGGTCGTTGGCGAGGCAGGTGAGGAGGGCCGGGTCGGAGAATGTGTGGGTGGCGAGGCCGGCGTTTTTGGCCAAGTCGGTGGAGAAGTGCGAGGCCATCGAGGCGGAGGCGCCGTTGCCGATGAAATACAGAGCGCTGCGGCGCGAACGTGCGGCGAGGCTGAGCTCCTTGAGTCGGGCGAAGCCTTGGTCGGGACTGAGCTGGCGTCCTTGTGTATCGCTGATTTCGACCCGTTCCATCTGGCGCATCAAGGCGCTGATCCAGGAGTGGTAGACGGGGTTGAGGGCGCTGTCGCCAAGGGTGGGCGGCGCGGCGGGACTGAAAGTGAGGGGGCGTGCCATGGTGTCGGTTCCTTCCGAAGAGATCTATCTGCTCGCACTCCATTGCAAGCGGTATGCCAATTCTCTTCGGCGGCGGCGGCGATTTCTTTAAGCCAACTAAGCCCCCTTCAAGTCGCAATGGAGCGAAGCGCCTGCCACCACAGTTGCAGGGCCCGCAGGAAATCGCCGCCGGCGAAACAGAGGGCGAGCAGCAAGCCATGGAGGCTGCCGCTGATCACCAGATTGGCCGAGGCGAAGCGTCCGTGAACCTTGAAATCCGGTTGCGACGCCGCCGCCAGACAACGCCAAGTGGCGGCGAAATGCTGGCCGATCAATAAGCCGAAAATCACCGACCAGATGAGCTGCTGCAGTTCTCCATGTGCGAGAATTCGCCACGGCAGCCAAAGCATGACCCAAAGCGGCAGCAGATAGGGAGCGAGAGCGATCCAGACGTTCGGCGACTCGACTTCGACGGCGCCGCCGTTCCAGCCGACGGTGAAATTCGAAGTGCGGCGCCCAAAAAGCTTGGCCACCAGCCAGTGGGCGCCTTCATGGGCAAAGACATGCAGCGGCCCGGGCCGGACCGGCAAGAACAGGATCAGTCCGGCCAGGATCGCCGCGGCTGCCGCCAGTTGCAGGGACGGAGGATGACGGAAAGACGCGGCCAAGGCCAGGCTGGCAATCAGCCCGGCGACAAAAACCACCACATGGATCAGTAATTTGATCAAGGACCGGCTCCCGTTTTTAAACTCTGCTTCTTTCGCGCTCAGAAAAAAAATGACGCAACGGCTGAAAATAATCCAAAATCGCCTTTGAAGCGGCGCTCAGCCTGCCTATGTTAGAAAAAGATTCTCCCCCTACTTTTTAATCTTCCCGGAAGGCAAGCCCCATGCATCGACTCATCGTGTTCATTTTCTTTGTTTTGATCACCGGCGGCGGCCTTTATTTCATCGCCCCGGTCTGGATGGAACGCCAACATCATCAAGCAAAGCTGGATCAAGTCAACGAAGACGTCCTCCGCAACGAGCGCACCGCCGCCAACTACGACAAGGCCAAGAAAGAGCTGCAGACCAATCCCGCCGCGGCAGTCCGCGTCGCCCGCGAAAAATTCGGCTACAGCCGCGAGGGCGAGAAGGTCTACATCTTCGACGATGAAGAAGCCTACCGCAAGTCGAACAAAGAATAAAGCCGAGGCCGGGTGAAAAACCCGGCCTTCACTTTCCTATGGAATATCAATCCCTTTACCTCCACGTCCCCTTCTGCCGCCACATCTGCGACTACTGCGCCCTGTACAGCATCGTCGATGACCGCGACAGCACTCGCGACGCCTATCTGGCCAAAATGACGGCACAGCTGCAGTCTCACAGCTCCGAGCTGCAAAACCTCGACAGCATCTTCATCGGCGGCGGCACGCCCTCGGCCTTGACCCCGGATCAACTGCGTCTTCTGCTGACCGCGGTCAATCTCAACACCGGCCGTCGCGACCACTGCGAATGGACGGTGGAATGCAATCCCGGCTCGGTGACGGAAGAGAAGATCGCTCTGCTCGCCGCCGCTGGCGTCAACCGCCTCAGTTTCGGGGCCCAGTCGACCACCCGCTCGACCCGGCGCACCCTTGGCCGGCGCACTGGCGACCGCGAGCTCCGCCAGGCCCTCGAATTGGCCCGCGCCGCCGGCTTTAAACGCCTCAATGCCGACCTGATTTACGGCGTCCCCGGCCAGAGCCTGGCCGACTTCCAGCACGACCTTGATTCGCTTCTGGCTGAAGGGCTCAGCCACATCTCCGCCTACTCACTCATCCTCGAAGAAGGCACGCCCCTCGCCGCCCGCATCGACGAAGTCGACGACGCCCTGGCGGTGGAGATGGATGCCCTGGCCGGCGAAGTCCTCGGCCGCGCCGGCTTGCGGCGCTACGAGATCTCCAATCACGCCCGTCACGGCGAAGAAAGCCGCCACAACCTCGGGATCTGGCTCGGGGCGAAATACCTCGGCCTCGGCCCTGCTGCCGCCAGTTTCGACGGCTTGCGCCGTTGGACCGAGCTGCCCGACTTGCAGGCCTGGCTTCAAGGCGCGCCGCCGGAAGACGACCCCTTGTCGCCGGAGAAACGCGCCGCCGAAGTCGTCGCCTTCGGCTTCCGCACCGCCGACGGCTGGCCGAAGAAGCTCCTCGCCGATCTCCACGGCGTCAACGCCCTTGCCCAGCTCCTGCCGGTCTTCCGCCGCCTCGAAGCCGACGGCCTCCTGGAAGAGACCGCCGAGGCCTGGAAGCCCACCCGCCGCGGCCTGCTCTTCGCCGACCTGGTGGCGTCGGAGCTGATTTGATTGCAAAAATCCGGCGTCCCTGGGGACGCCGGATCTTAATTTTGACAGCAACGGTTCAAGTGCGGCGGAAGATCACCGTGTCAGTGCCGGATCTGATCTTGCCGAGGTTGATCGGGCAGGCGTCCTTCTTGCTCACCAGGAGTTCAAATTCCGGCCGGCGTCCCTCGCCATTTTCTCTGGGGATGAGGCGCTGTGACGCGATACCTATGAGGCAGGAGGCAATCTGTGTCCGGATGTGTTCGCGCTGGTGCGCGGGGAAGTACTCGAGCAGGCTTTGGATCGCTTGGTGCGGGCCGGGCGAGCGGAGGGTGACGATGACGAGGTGGCCGGTCTGCGCGGCGGTGATCGCCATGCCGATCGACTCGATGTCGGGCAGGTCGGTGGCGACGATGATTTCCGGCCCTTGGCGGAGGGCCGCAGCCAAGCCGGCGGAATAGGATTTGACATCCGAGCCGATCTCCCGCTGGTCGACGATCGCCTTGCGATTGGGGAAGACGGTTTCCACTGGGTCTTCGATGGTGACGATGTGCACCGGCCGGGTCTGGTTGATGCGGGAGATGAGCGAAGCCAGGGTGCTCGACTTGCCGTGGCCGGAGGAGCTGGTGATCAGGAGCAGGCCGAACTTGCTGTCTGAGAGCTCGACCAGCTGCTCCGGCAAGCCCAGTTCGTCCGGGCTGGGCGGGCGGCCGCCGACGAGACGGATGACGCAGCCGACATTGCCGCGCTGGCGATAGCCGCTGACCCGAAAACGGCGCATGCCATAGCTCTCGAACTGGATGCTGATGGCGAAATCAGCCTCGGAGTTGTCCTCGAAGCGCTTCTTCTGATCGGCACTCATCAGGTTGAAGAGGAACTCGCGGGTTTCGCTGGGGCTGAGCGCCGCATGCTCCATCTCCAGTAGATTGCCGTCAATCCGCAGGATCGGCGGTGTCCCTTCGGAAATGATCAGGTCGGTGGCGTTGTTCTCGACCAGGGTGGAGAGGCATTCGCGCACCAGTTCGGCATCGGCGGAATCACCGAAAGCCAGGCCGTCGCGGCTGCCGCCGGCAAGAGCCATGACGGTGCATTCACGGCCGAAACGCGTGCCGGCAAGGGCGGTTTCGCCGCTCAAGGTGCCGCTCAGAATCAGGTCCGCGACCGTCTTGTTGAAACCGTTTTCGCCGCTGTGGATGGTGCGTTCGATCTCGTTCAGATCGCGTTGACGCAGCAAGGTCGGCATGCGGCCGCTGTTGATGAAGACCTCCTGCAGCGGCAGCTTGCCCGGGCCGTCGGCCTTGGGCACCAGCTTCTGCGAAATGATGCCGCGCAAGGCCTGCGACAAGTCGGCGACATGGGCGTCGCGCTGATCCTCCGGACGTAGCGCGATCAGCCTTTCGAGGACGGCGCGAACGCCGGTCTCATGCATGACGGCGACGACGAGAATGCCGGCGAGGGCGGCTTCGATCGCCAGGTTGGTCACCTCGGCTTCATGCATATCGCTGAGGAAAAGACAGTCCGGCTTCTTGCGGATGGCGTGCTTGACGCCGTCGAGGTGATTGTCGCAGTCCGACGAAGGTTCGACCTGGGTGATCAAGGACATGACGTCGCGGTGGTGGTTTTCGATCGGATCTTCAATGACGACGATGTGGGCGGCCCGCAGGCAGTTGATGTGATGGATCATGGCGTGGAACGTGGTGGTCTTGCCAGCGCCGTTGGGACCGGAGATGATGACCAGGCCGGAGCGCTCCAGGGCCAAGGTGTTGATCCGTTCGTCCAGTCCCAGGTCGGCGATGTCGAGGGTGCTGCACTCGGTGCGGCGCGCCACCATCAGGATGCTGCGCTGCTGCCGGGTGAAAGACAGGCTGTAGCGGATCTCCTTGTGGAAATAGGTAATGTCGAGAAAGCCAGTCTTCTCGATTCGCAACAGGTGGCTGGGGTGAAGGTCGACGGTGATGAAGTTGCGGATCTCTTCCTCCTGCATCGGCCTTTCCTCAACCAGGAAAACCATGTTGGAGAAACGCCGGATCGCCGGCGGTCTGCCGACGATGAAGTGAATCTCGGTGGCGTTGAGCTCGATCATTCTTGATAACAAATCGTTAATGCGCATCGTAGTGCTCCCTTCTGTGGCTATTATAGCACCACGGCTGTACAGAATGCAAGAATGATCGCAAAAACCCTTGATGCCATCGGAGTGAGATAATGATGACCCCGAGACAAAAACAGCTCTGCCTCGGTATCCTTGTCAGCTCCGCCGCCGGTCTTCTGGCCTGGCATTTCTCCGGTGATCTTCAACTGTTCATGGCCAAGCATCTGGTGCAAAGCCATCCCCAAGTGACGATCGACAAATGCCCGCCGCCGGCCGAAATTCGCCACTGGGCTTGGGGGCTATGGCCCGCGGTCATGGTCCTGCTACCTTTTCTGTCCGAGAAACTTCACCGCTTCCGCGAAGCCGCCCTGCCGATCATCTTCAGCCTGACTTTCGCCGGCGCCTACATGTGCCTGCAGCGCTCCAGCCAAGACGTCAAAGTCAAAGCCATCCTTGAGCTTGAGCAGCAAAAATTCATCCTCTTTCCATTTGACGAATTCAGCACTGATACCTTTCCGGTGAAATGGCTGATCCTGCTGATTTTCCTTGCCGCCTATTTCCGCTACACCCGCCCAGAGGAGGAGCGGCCGCGCCGCCGCCAGACATGAACCGCCGCGCCTTAGTCCTCGGCGCACTGGCCGCCTCTTGTCGCCCCGGCGCCGCGTCATCCGGGCTGGTCTCCCTGGCGCCGTCCTTGACTGATCTCATCTGCGCCCTCGGCGCGACCAGCCATCTCCGCGGCATCAGCTCGTGGTGCCGGCAACCCGCCGAAGTCTTGTCCTTGCCGCGCTGCGGCTCCTCGTTCACGCCCGATTTCGAAGCCATCAAACGCCTCCGTCCCGAGCTCATCCTGTGCAGCGGCAGTTCAGTCCCCTGGCAACTGTCCGGAACACGCATCGCCAGTCTCGACCAGTCCACCTTGCCGCGCCTGCTCGACTCCTTCGATCAAGCCGGCAAGCTGCTCGGCCTGGACGCTGCCGCCTTGCGCGAACGCCGCAAGATCGAGACGGCCCTCGAAGCTTGCCGTCAACGCGCCGCCACGGCGCCGCGCCGCGGCGTCCTCCTCGTCTTGAATCCCTTGAGCGACTCCGGCGCCACGCCGCAAGTCTGCGCCGCCTCGCGAACCGACGGCTACTTCACTCCGCTGCTGGAGGCTTGCGGGCTCGACAACCTGCTCGATCACCCCCTCGCCTATCCGGTCCTCGGCCCGGAGCACTTGCGCCGCCTCAATCCCGAGCTCATCCTCATCATCGCAATCGATTTCTCCGAGACCCAGAAAGCCCGGGAGCTCGCCGCCTGGCGGCAGTTCAAAAGCATGACGGCGGTCCAGAATGCCGGCATCCACCTCCTCCGCGGCGGCCATGTCAACGTCCCCGGCCCGCGGCTCCCCTTGGTCCTGGCTGACTTCGAGGCAGTACGTCTCTCGCCTGCCTCAGGAGTTTGAGCCTAAAAACCGCAGCAGAGGAATGGAACCGGGTTGAAAGGTTGAAACGCAAGCGCATGAACAACAGCAACAAGAGCCGATTCTAAGAGCAATGTTCCGGGGCGGCGAAGATGACTGACGAAGCTTTTCTTCATAGTCGTTAGTTGTTGCTGTTGCAGCTAATCCTTTCAACCTTTGAACCTTTCAACTGCAGTTTTTAGTTTGATCCTTCCTCAGGTTCTTCAGGATTCACCACCGGCATAAAAAGCTGTTCAAGGAAGGGCTGCAGAGCAGGATGCTTCCAGACGAACTTCGATTTCTTCAGGGTCTCCGGCTCGATCCGCAGGTCCTTCAGCAGCATCACCGGCCCCATGCCGCCGGGCAGCAGCTTGAGAATAAAGGCCGGGACGTGACAAAACGCCGGTATGCCGATGACATCCGCCAGGCTCTCGGTAAAGTCACGATTGCTGATCATTTGCGGCGCGACGATGTTCACCGGACCTTGGATCGACGGCGTCTCGAGAATATGCTGGATCGCCGCTGTCGCATCCTCCTCGGCGATCCACGGCAGATGCTGCCGTCCGTTGCCGAGGCGCCCGCCGGAACCGAAGCTGAAGACCTGTTCCATTCGTTGCAAGAAGCCGCCACGCCGGTCGAGCACGAGGCCGAGACGCAGGTTCACCACCCGCACGTCGCCGCGCTCGGCCAGAGGCGCCGACGCGCCTTCCCAATCGCGACAGAGTTTGCCGAGGAAATCCTGGGCCCAGGAATCCGGCCCCAGCATCTTCTCGGACCAGACCGTCTCCCCGCCAGCCCAGGCGTTGACCCCGGAAGCGCAAATGAACAGCGGCGGCGGCTGGGACATCGACATCATCCTCCCCACCAGCAACTCCGTGGTCTTGATCCGGCTGTTGCGCAAGACTTCCTTGCGGGCAGGAGTCCAGAGCTTGTCAGCCACCCCGGCGCCGCCGAGATGGATGACGGCACGGACGTTTTTGAACACCTCGCTGTCAAGAATCTGCTTCTCCGGATCCCAGTTCCGTTCGGAATAGGTCGCCCCGCCGCCCCGAATCAAACGGATGACCGGAATCCCCGCCTTGACCAGACGCCGCGTCAAGGCCTGACCGAGGAATCCCCGTCCGCCGACCAGAAGCACCGGCGCGCTGTTGTTCTCTTCGTTTGTCATCGTCGACTCCTCAAGCTTGAATGAATTCAAAAATCACGCAGGCTTCATGCCGGAGCCAGGCGACTCAGAGATCGTCCGAGTTCACGCTCTCCGGCGCCAGGCCGACGAGGACTTCGCCGACGAGATAGAGCGAGCCGAAGACCAAGGTCAAAGCGTCTTTCTTCACCAGGGTCACGGCGAGCGCCTCGGACCAGTTTGCGTAGGCCGCAACCGGGCAGCTCAGGACGGCGCGGGCCCGCTCGGCAAAAAGCTCCGGCGCCAAGGCGCGGGGATTGCTGACGCCGACACAGCTCAGACTCGCGGCTTTCGGGCCGATGGCGGCCAGCAGGGCCTCGAGATCCTTGTCCGCCATCATGCCGCAGACGAGATGGAATTTCTGCCCGAGAAAGGCGTCGCTAAGGGAGCGGGAGAGCGATTGAATGCCGTCGGCATTGTGGGCGCCGTCGACCAGAAGACGGCCTTTTTCGAGGACTTGCAGGCGTCCGGGCAGGCGGGCGTGAACCAAAGCGGCAAAGGCGGCGGGAAGATCAGCGATGACGCCTTTTTCGGCGAGGATTTCGAGCGCTGCGGCAGCGCAGGCGGCGTTGTCGAGCTGGTGCAGGCCGCCCATGCCGATGGGGAACTGGTGGCGACCGGAACGGCCTTCGAAGTCGAGGGCCTGGGAGAAGCCGGCGGGACCGAAGCTCTTGCGGTAGCGCCGCAGACTGAAGTCGCGGTCGAGCTGGCGCATCTCGCAGCCGAGTTCTTTGGCTCGGGCTTCGATGACGGCGCGGGCCTCGGGATGATTGACGCCGCAGATCAGCGGCACGCCGGGCTTGAGAATGCCGGCTTTCTCCGCCGCGATCTTGGCATGGGTGTCACCGAGATGCTGCACATGATCGAGGCCGATGTTGGTGATGACGCTGAGGATGGGGGTGACGATGTTGGTGGCGTCGAGGCGTCCGCCGAGGCCGGTTTCCCAGATCACCAGCTCGCATCCAGCCTCTTCGAAGACCAGCAGGGCGGCGGCGGTGATGGCCTCGAAATAGCTCGGCCGGACGCCTGAGATCTGCACCACTTCCGGCTCGATCGCCATCACCTTAGCGATCGCCCGCTGAAAGGCCTCGGGAGCCATCGGTTTGCCGTCGATGCGGCAGCGCTCGTGGAAGTCGACCAGGAAGGGCGAGGTGTACAGGCCGGTGCGGAGGCCGCAAAGCTTCGCCGCAGTGGCGATATAAGTGCAGGTCGAGCCCTTGCCGTTGGTACCGGCGACATGGACAAAGCGCAGGCGCGACGCCGGATCGCCGAGAAGGCTGTTCATCAGCTGCATGTTGTCGAGGCCGAGTTTCATGCCGAAGAGCTGAAGGGAATCGAGCCAGGGCTGGATGGTGACGGGCTGTTCCATGGGAGATCCGGAATTTAGAATTTAGAATTTCAACAAGCTCATTTCCGTCGCAGCAGCGAGACCAAGGCGATGGCGGCCCAGACGGCATTGAGCGCGACCGAGGGCCAGGCCTGTTTCTGGCTCAGATAGAAGACAAAGATCATGGCGCCGACGAGATTGAGGGAATGATACAGGCGGCTCTTGGCGTCGAGCTTGCCGCTGGCGAGCCCGGCGTAGGCGCCGAGGATGAGCAGCATGGCGCTGATGCCTAGCACTTCGAGAAACCAGGCAGGCATCAGCTTTTCTCCAGGTTTTTGCGACCGTGAAGCGAGCAGATCGGGCAAGCGGCGGGATCATGGCCGCGGGCCGGGCAATAGGCGCGGCCGAAGTAGATGATCTGCAGGTGCAGCTTGTTCCAGTGCTTCGCGTCGTACAGCACCTTGAGGTCGCGCTCGGTGCGATCGACATTCGAGCCGTCGGAAAGTCCCCAGCGCCAGGCGAGGCGGTGGATGTGGGTATCGACAGCGAAGGCCGGCACGCCGAAGGCTTGCGCCATCACCACCGAAGCGGTCTTGTGGCCGACGCCGGGGAGTTCCTCCAGAGCTTCAAAATCCTGCGGCACCCGGCCGCCGTGGCGATCGATGAGGATTTGCGACAGCTGCGAAATCGCCTCGGATTTGCGCGGCGACAGGCCGCAGGGACGGATGATGGCGCGGATCTCTTCCACTGGGACCAGCGCCATCTTTTCCGGCGTGTCGGCGAGGGTGAAAAGTTTCGGCGTGATGGTGTTGACCCGGGCGTCGGTGCACTGGGCCGAGAGGAGCACCGCGATCAGCAGAGTGTAGGGGTCTTTATGGTCAAGCGGGATCGGCACTTCCGGGTGCTTGTCTTCGAGGATGAGGCGGATGGCTTCAGCCTTGAGCTTCTTCTGGGAAGGCGCGGCCATGTCACTTCGCGTCCGGGAGGATCATGAAGAGAAAAACCGAAAGTGAATTATTGGCGGCGTGGAGGATGATCGGAGCCGATAGCGAGCCGGTTTTTTCGCGAACCCAGGCGAAGGCGAAGCCAAGGCCGAAAAGGCCGAAGAACTGCCAAGGATCGCCATGAACAAAGGCAAAAATGAAGGAGGAAATGAGGGCCGTGGGCAACCAATCGAATTTCTGTCGCAAGCCACTGTAGAGAAGGCCGCGGAAGATGATCTCTTCGACGAAAGGCGCCCCAATGGCTGCTCCGATGGCGAACCAGATGAAGGCGTTGGGTTCCGCCGCGATGCAGTCCTTAAACATTTTCATGGCGTTCTGATCACTTGGCGGGTGCCCCATTTGGGTCAAGGTTTGCGTCAGCGCACCTTGCAGCAGCAAGCAAGAAAAAATAATCAGATAGCCGCGCCCGAGGATGACGGCATAAGGAATGCCTTTGACTTCGGAGCGCAGTGCACAGATCTTCAGTTTCCACAGAATCAGTCCGGCGAGGACAAATCCGCACATCTGGCCGAGCAGCATGCCGAGGCCGCGGCAGAGCCAGAGGCTGCCGCCGTTCTGGCGCCCCCAGGTGCCGATGCTGTAGGAGGCGAGGGAATAGAAGACGAAACAGAATGCGGCCCCCGCAAAAGCCAGCCACATGCGATTCTCCTGCGCCAGAGTCGAAGTCTGAGGCGGAGGCAGTGGCTCCTGTTGAGGTTCGCTATCCACGGGCGAAGAATGCTTACTTCTTCTTGATGTTGCGTTTCT
>CAMCSH010000085.1 GCA_945877655.1 Lentisphaera araneosa HTCC2155
CCGATGAGGAGGGGACGCGGCGCTTCGGGGAAGAAGCTCAGGGGCAGGCGGCCGAGGAGCCAGGGTCCGAGGAGGAGCAGGGGCAGGAGCAGCAGGAGGACGAGTCCGGCGCGGGGCAGGAGGCGCTGCAGGAGTTTTTCATAGAGCCTTTCGAGCGGTGCGAGGGGGTGGCGGACGGCGGCGGCGGCGAGGAAGGGGGTCAAGGCGAAGGCGTAGAGGTAGGAGAAGCTCAGGGCGATGGCGAGGACCGGGGCGAGCTGGTGCAGGAATTGGCCGACGGCGTGATCGGCGAGCGAGGCAGGGAGGAAGCCGGCGGCGTTGGCGACGGTGGCGGCGGCGAGGGGGGCGCCGAGGAGGCGGAAGACCGGGCCGAGCGCTTCGTCGCGGCTGGACTTGTCCTGAAGGCGGCGAGCCATGGCCTGGACGACGACGAGGTGGTTGTCGGTGACGATGCCGATGGCGATGGTGACGGCGCCGAGGGTGACCAGATCGACGCTGGCGCCGAGGGCCTTGAGGACGGCGAAGGTGGAGAGGAGCGACAGCGGCACCATGAGGGTGACGAGGAGGCCGTTGCGGAAGCCGAGGACAAGGGTGAGGAGGAGGGCGATGGCGGCGAGTCCGGCAAGGGCGGCGCGATTGAAGTCGAAGGCGTCGTGGCGGGCGAGGCGGCCGGAGTCGAGGAGGATTTGCGGTTCCGGCAATTTCAGCTCGGCGCATTGGCTTTTCAGGCTGGTCACGACGCGTTGGCTGAAGTCTTCCGCGGTCTGACCGGGCTGGCGGCTGATCAGGAGGCAGACCGCGGGGCTGCCGTCGGCGAGCAGGCAGGAGGCCGAGGGGGCGTCTTCGAGGCTGATGTCGAGCAGGCGGTCGAGGGTGGTGGGGTGGTTGTCGACGGGGTCGGGGACGATGATGCCTTTGAGGCGCTCGAGGGAGTTGAGGCGGATGTCGGCATGGACCGGGATGAGGGTCTTGCCGTCGTCGAGATAGGCGCCGGGGGCTTGGGGTCCGTGGCTGCTGATCAGTCCGGCGATCTGGAGGGGCGACAGGCCGCTGCGGGCGAGGTCGGCGTCTTTGTAGCGGATGCAGATGCGGCGGGCGGGGGCGCCGACGACTTCGCTGCTGGCGACGCCGGGGGTGCTGGCGAGGCGGTCGAGGAGGGCGGGCAGGGCCTGGCGGAGGGCGGCGTTGCTGTCGGCCCGCAGCGAGATGGCGAGTTCGGCCTCGGGGCGTTCGGCATCGATCTCGGGTCCGCTGAGGCCGGGGTTGACGGCGCTGAGGCGTTTGCGGAGTTCGCCAAGTTCCTGATCGAGGCGGCTGCGGGCGCTGGCGGGGGCTTTGGCATCGATTTCGAGGAGGGTGAGTCGGAGTCCGTTCCAGGTCTGGCTGCGGAAGCTCTTCAGGCCGGGCATCTGGCGCAGCATTTGATCGAGGGGCTGACCGATGGCTTCTTCGAGCTCTTGCGCCGGCACGCCGGGCTGGGCGGCGCGGATGACGAGCATGGGGCTGTTGACCTTCGGTTCCGGCCGCTGTTCGAGGTTGCGCAGGGCGAAGAAGCCGGCGAGGGCGCAGATCAGGGCGAGCACGAGCGAGGCGCGGCGGTGACGGGCGAGGAAGTGGGTCATGGGGAGCCTTTTCAGCAATTAAGAATTAAGAATTAAGAGTTAAGAATGGAGCGGCACGTGGCTCGAGCTTCCAGCTCGAGTGTTGCTCAATGTGGCTCGATCGTCCCGATCGAGTTTGCGCTCGTCGCGAAGCGACGGTGTGAGTGTAGCCGGGGGTTTCAACCCCCGGATTTGCCGTCGCGAAGCGACAGGATGACCGCTGGTTGCTCAACCCCAAAGGGGTTGCGTCCCAAAGTCCAGGGTTGGCGCCTCGCCTACCCTGGGGGCGGACGATTTTGAGTCCAAACCCCACAGGGGTTTCAGCTCGCTCCAGGCGCTCGGGAGCACCAGCGGGCCGAAACCCCGTTGGGGTATGAGGGCAATCGGTGGTGACCCAGGGTAGCGCCTCGTCCCTCGGCGCAACCCTGGGCTGACAGATGCAACCCCTTCGGGGTAAGGCAGGAGGAGCCATTGCCTTCCCAATGAGTTTGTGCGGTGGGTCAGGAAGTCTGATCTTCATAGTCCAAAGTGCTTCAGGACATCCTTGTGAGGGATGACGCGGCCGGCGGCGCAATCAGCGACGCCGCGCTCTATTGCCTGTTGGACGGAGATGGCATACATCAGATCTGCCCAGGTGGCATTGGCTGGGAGTTGATCGACGAGGCGGTGAGCTTCAGTTTTGATCGAAGTCGTGCTTGCGCCTTGGCTTATTTTTTCGACATTGTTCGTGAGCCCGTATTTGGCTCGCAGAGTATCGACGTCAATGACGCGCCCGGCAGCGCAATCGGCGAGGCCGCGCTCGATCGAGGCGCGGACATAGGCGGTGTAGGCGAGGTCCGCTTCGGAGGGGGCATTTGTTTCGGAATTCGGCATGGGGGCTCCGGCAGTTGACTTCTGATTGGCGCTCAAGTTTGTAGCCCTGGCTTCAGCCGGCGAGGTCAGCTCAACCGGCTAAAGCCGGGACTACAAATCCTTACTTAGAGGCCCTCACTTCTTCCCGGGATAGACCAGCAGGCGGTCGTGGCAGGTGAGGACGAGGTCGTCGAGGCCGTCGCCGGTGAAGTCGCCGATGATGGCCTGGGTGGGGTTGGGGCGCTTGTCGTCGGCGCCGCCGTGGTGGTGCTCGTCGGAGAAGACCCGGAAGGCCTTGGCGGGGAGGAGCTGGCCGTCGGCGGCGAGGGTCATGATATCGACGCTGTTGTTGGCGCCGTCGAGGACGGCGATGTCGGGCAAGGAGTCGCCATTGAGGTCGCCGGCGGCGAAGCTGTGGAAGCTGGCCTTGTCGAAGCTGGCGGCGGCTTTGCCGAAGCGCTGGCTGAGCCATTGCTTGCCGGTGAAATCGAGGCTCCACACTTCGCGGGTGCCGGCGAGGGCGAAGCCGCCTTTGAGGCCGAGGGGAAGGATGCGGGTGATGGCGATCTTGCCGGTGGCGTAGGAGTCCTTGTAGCGCATCACTTTCTTGTCGCTGACGAAAATCTCGAGGGCGCCTTGCGACTCCTCGTAGGCGACGAGTTCGGCTTTGCCGTCGCCGTCGGTGTCGAGCATTTGCGGGGCGCGCAGCTTTTCATCGGCGTTGCGGGCGTTGGCCTGGTCGAGCAGCTTGAAGCCGCCTTTGTCGTCGAGACGGAGGGCGCGGACGAAGCCGTCGCCGCCGATCAGGAGGTCTTCCTTGCCGTCGCCGTCGAAGTCGCCGAAGCCGATGCGGGAGGGGCTGAGGTCGACGGTCTGGCCGAGGCGGACGGGGTCTTTTTCGGCGGTTTCGGTGAAGCCGCCTTCCTTGGTCTGGAGGAAGAAGCGGGCGGCTTCGCGGGGGAAGAGGACGATGAGGTCGTCGAGGCCGTCGCCGTTGAGGTCGCGGGGCAGGATGCCGGCGGGGTCGCGGGAGAGGGAGCCGAGCTTGACGACGTTGTTCTTCCAGGTGCCGGTGGCGGCATCGCGGCTGAGGACTTCGAGGTTGAAGCGATAGCCGTCTTTAGTGGCGACGCCGACGACGTTGTCCTCACCTTTGCGGAAGACGCAGCAGGCCTGGGGTTCGGCCTGGGTCGGCAGGGCGACGGGGAAGCTGATGCGGCCGTCCTTGAGCTCGCTGAGGCCGACGGTTTTTTCGCGCGGGCTGCAGACGACGAGGGCGTCGGTCTTGCCGATGCGGAAGGGGGCGATCGAGTTGACGCCGCGGAGGGAGGGGAATTCCTGGGCTTCGCTCCACGAGCCGTCGTCGCGGCGCTGGTGCCAGTGCAGGCGCGAGCCTTCGGGGTCGGCGAGGACGATTTCGGGGCCTTTGCCCTGCAGATCGGCGAGGGTGGCGAGAAGGGCCGACTTGTCGTTGGTGGCGGGGCGGAGGATGGCGGGCTGGAGGGTCTTGGGATCGTCCTTGCCGAGGGCGCGGTGCTCGAAGCCGAGGTGTTCGAGGCCGACGCCGGCGCGGGACAGGCTGACGGCGCCTTTGCCGAGGGGCAGCCAGCGGGGCGAGGCGAGATCGCGGGCGAGGGCGAATTCGGGGCCGTAGCTGTCGCCGCTGCGGAGGCGGACGCTGAGGTCGCGCTGGCCGTTGCCGTTGGAGGTGATGACGAAGTCGAGCTTGCCGTCGCCATCGACATCTTGCAGGGCGATGCCGCGGGCGACGGGGTTGGCGACGCCAAGGCGGATGGGGATGCCGAGGTCGCGAGCGATGCCGCCTTTGAAGATCAGCAGGGCGTCGCGGGTGAGGGCAGCGAGGTCGGGCTTGCCGTCGCCGTCGAGGTCGCCGCTGGCCAGGCAGGTGGAGTCGGGGAGGGCGTCGCACTGGTCGTGGCGGAGGACTTTCTCCCACTCGGTCTTGCCGGTCTGGAAGGCGATGCCGACGCCGAAGCGTTTGCCGGTGAAGGCGATGTCGGCTTTGCCGTCGCCGTCGAAGTCGAGGATCTGGACGGCGTAGACGTCATCGCCGAGGACGAGGGCCTTGCTGATGAAGTTGCTGTTTTCGATCTGGGGCAGCCAGCGTTCGCTGGGGGCGGCCTTGGCTTTTTCGGCGAGGCGTTCCGCTTCGTTGCGCTGCAGCAGGAGGATGAGGCCGGCGTGGCTCGGGTCGACGATGACCAAGTCCTGGCGGCCGTCGCCGTCGAGGTCGCCTTTGGCGATGGCGGCGCATCCGGCCGGGATGCGTAGGACCTGGGGTCCGTCGAGGCGGATTTCAGGGGCTTTGGCGGCGGGGGCTTTGGCGGCGGGGGCTTTGGCGGCGGGGGCTTGGGCCAGCAGGCAGGAGAGGAAGAGGCTGGTGAACATGAGTGGAGCTCAAAGGTTGAAAGGTTGAAAGGTTGAAAGGCGGAGCCAGAGGAGCTCGATTGGACGGAAAGGTTGAAAGGTGGAGCGGCGAGAGCTCGAGATTGAGGTCGATTGGCAGACGTGCAGTCACCTGCTGGTGTTCACGTCTTTGCCTTTCAACCTTTCAACCTTTCAACCCGGTTCCCGAGCTTATTCCTTGTCCTCGACGATGAGGGCTTTCATGTGGATGCCGGTTTCTGACGCGAAGGTCTTGCTGGCGTAGTGGAAGTGCATGTCCTTGAGGGCGTCGCGCTGCTTCAGGAGATTCTCCTTGGAGAACATCTTGGCGAAGGGATCGTCCTGGTCGGCGTCATCGTCTTTGTCGGCCTCGCCTTCGGGCTTGTTTTTGGAGCGGAATTTTGCCATCATATCGGCGTTTTTGATCTGTTCGTTGATGGCTGCGCGGAGGCTGGTGGCGAGGTCGCTGTAGCTCAGGTCGGCGGGGATGCCGGAGACGGCGCTGATCTCGTCGAAGACGCCGCTTTTGCTGAGGGGGCGGCCGGGGGTCTTGATATTGGCGATGACGGTTTCGATGAAGCCGGCTTCACCGACGGCGACGATGAAGCGGTCGCCGACGATGGCGTAGCTGACTTCGCCTTTTTCGGGTTTTTTGGCGGCGGTGGCATCCTTGATCGCATCGGCATCTTCTTCGCCGTCGGCGATGTCGACGGAGACGCCGAGGGGGCTGTTGATGCCTTTGTAGGTGAAGATGGTGCTGCCGAGGTAGTCGCGTTTGACCGGTTCGGGGACGGCCTTGTTCTTGCCGGCGAGGCCGAGGGCGGTGTTGATCGCCTTGGTGACGCCGTCGGGGTTTTTGACCTTGAATATCATGATCTTGCCGGGCTGGGTGTTGTCATCGGGGTGGCGGTTGGGGAAGCCGGTGAGGTCGATGACTTCGGGCTCGAGGTTGAGGATGAGGTCGTCGCGGATCTTCTCCAGGGCGGGCATCAATTCGGGCTGGGTGGCGGCCATCATGCCGGTGGCCATGGTCCAGCCTTGGGGCGAGATTTTTTGCAGCAGGGTGCGGAGGGCGTCCCAGGTCTTGCTGATGTCCATGGTGGAGACGCTGGCGCCTTTGAATTCGGTGGTGACGAAGTCGGGCATGGCGACCGGGCTGGGGCCGAATTGGACGAGGGAGGCGAGGCCGACCTTGTCCTTCCAGGTCAGACCCCAGTTGAGGACGGCGCGTTTTTCTTCGAGTTTGAAGGAGCCGTAGAAGAGGCGGAAGTTCTCGAGGTTGAGGGCGTCCATGACGGTTTTCGGGTCGAGGAACATGGCGGCCTGGGGATTCTTGGCGACTTGTTCCCGCATTGTCGTTTCGATGAAGCCGCGGAGCTTGAGGCCGACGGCTTCGAGGTTGAAGATGGCGTAGCCGTCCTGGCTGCCCATTTCGGCGGCGGCCTGGAGGTATTCGGGGGTGGAAGCGAAGTTGTCGGAGATGACGCCGGCGCGGAGGGCCTTGATGCCGTCGCGGAGCAGTTCCTTGTTCTCGGCGATGACGATGGCGCCGTCGACCAGGGCTTCGCAGAAAGTCTCTTCTTTGCCGCTTTTGTCCTTGGTGGTGACGGTGGTCATCAGGGCGCCTTCGAAGGGTTCGCTGGCGTAGTCGAAGAGAGTGCCGCGGTCTTGCGCCAATTGCTTCAGGCCTTTCATGATCTTTTCGTGCTCGGCCGGGTTGCCGCCGAACTCGAGGAACATCAGGGGCTGCAGGTCGGGATGGACTTCGATCTTGGCGGTCGCGCCGGCGTCGTCGACGGCGGCGGTGACCGGGGCTTTTTCTTCTTTGTCGACGATGCGGAAGCTGAAGGTGGCCTTGCCTTTGAAGAGGCGGAGCGCGGCGGCTTCGTCGAGGCCGGTGGCTTTTTCGATGTCGGCGGGGGAGGGGATGAGCTTGGTCAGGAAGCCGAGGGCGCTGTGCTCGATGGCTGGGTTTTTGATCAGCTTGCCGATCGGGCTGCGGTCATCGATCTTGACCAGTTTGCCCCAGTCTTTGATGACGATGACGCCGGCGCTGTCTTTGGCGATCATCTTGACGAAGTCGCGTTCGGGCAAAGCTGCTGGCGCGGTGACCGGCGCGGCGGGTGCGGCGTCGGCGGCGCGGCTGTTTATCGGGGCGAGGAAGGTGGCGGCGGCGAGGACAAGAGGTTGAAAGGTTGAAAGGTTGAAAGGTTGAAAGTTGGAGGGACGAAGGAACATGATGAACTCCTCATTTTTAAGGTTAAAAATCGAAAGACAAATGAATTGAAAACTGGTCCGGCTGTCCGGCTGTCCGGCTGTCCGGCTGTCCGGCTGTTTGCCTTTCAACCTTTCAACCTTTCAACCTTGTTCACGGCTTGAGATAGCGGACGCCGTTGGCGGGGTTGGTGGGGTCGAAGGCGAAGGCTTCGCGGTTGCGCAGGAAGGTCTTGATCCAGTCGCTCGGGATGGCGAGGCCGATGTTCTGGCCTTGGGTGGCGCCCATCGAGTTCATGCCGAGGATTTGGCCTTTCATGTTGAAGAGCGGGCCGCCGGAATTGCCGGGGCTGATGGCGGCGGTCATCTGGATGTAGAAGCCGTAGATGTTGTTGCCTTGTTCGACGTAGCGCTGCGGCTGGGCGACGACGCCTTCGGAGATCGAGCGGGTCAGGCCGAGGGGCGAGCCGATGGTGAAGACTGCATCGCCTTGCTTGAGGATGGTGGAATCGGCGATGTCGACGACGGGGAACTTGCCGCTGTCTTCGACTTTCAGGAGGGCGAGATCGTAGCGGCCGGCGACGGCGACGATGCGGACCTTGGTGAAGGCCTTCTCCTGGACGCCGTCGGCGGTCTTGACGAACTGGCAGACGGTGAGCGCTTCCGGGTTTTCGCCTTCGATGACGTGGGCGTTGGTGAGCAGGTAGCCGTCTTCGTGGATGAAGAAGCCGGAGCCGAGGCCGGCGCTGGTCTTGACGGTGACGACGGCGGCGCCGTGCAGGTCCATCAGGTCTTTGCTGGGTCGGGTTTCAGTTTTCGGATCGGCGTCATGGAAGAGGCGGAACTTGTCGGGCGCCTGGTCGAGCGAGACGAAGCGGCTGACCGAGCTCATCGGCAAGCTGACTTTCTGGCCGGCGACTTCGAAGTTCAGGGTTTCGCCCTGCTTCTGGACGCCGCGGACTTCGAGGCGGGCGCCGTCCTTGGTTTCGATCAGGCTGAGCGGGGCGGGGTCGGCCGCAAGCAGCGGCAGGGAGAGGCAGCACAGGGCGGCGAGTCGGATCATGGGCACTCCTCGGTTTGGTTAATGCAGAAAACGCCGCAGGTCGCGGCGATTTGATGAAAGGGAATGGAAAAACCGGGGAGGCCCCGGTTTTTCTCTTGGATTTCAGACGCCGTATTCGGCTCGGTAGGCGTCGATGCGATCCTTGATGGTGTCATCGAGAATCACCTTGCCGTCGAGGACGCGGTTGTACAGGTGTTCGACGACTTCATCGATGGTGACGATGGCGAAGGTGCGGATGCCGTAATCCTTTTCGACCTGCTGGATTGCCGATAGCGGGCCGGTGCCGCGCTCCATCCGGTCGACCGAGACGATGACGGCCTTGATGTTGACCTTGGCGGCGCCTAACAGGACAGGCAGGTTTTCGCGGATGGCGGTGCCGGCGGTGATGACGTCTTCGACGATGACCACTTTGTCGCCGTCCTTGAGCTTGCGGCCGACGATGAGGCCGCCTTCGCCGTGGTCTTTGGCTTCTTTGCGGTTGAAGGCGAAGCCGAGGTCTTTGCCGTAGAGGTTGGCGATGGCGGCGGCGGTGGTGACGGCGAGGGGGATGCCCTTGTAGGCGGGGCCGTAGAGGACGTCGATATCGAGGCCGATTTCGCTGTGCAGGGCCTGGGCGTAGAAGCGGCCGAGGCGCTCGATTTTGCCACCTGAATCATAGTTGCCGGTGTTGATGAAGAAGGGGGTTTTTCGGCCGGATTTTGTGGTGAAGTCACCGAAGGTCAAAACGCCGGAGCGTACCATGAATTCGATGAACTCTTTTTTGAAATCTTGCATCTAGGTTTCCTTCATATTTTGGCTGGGTGGCCGACAAGTTAACCGTCATTGGCGGAACTTCACTTCGCCTTCGTCACGGGAGATTGCTTGAGGTGAGGATGAAAATTCGCTTTTTCGCTTGTCAAGAATCAGGTTTAAGCGATGTTGAAGTCAGAACACATTTAATCATCAGGAATGCGGTTTATGAAAAAAGCTTGGCTATGGATCGGTTTGGGCATCTTCGCCTTGTCAGGATCTGTCGGTGCCGGCCTGCAATGGTGGAGCCCTGAAGAGAACAAAAATGATGACGCCGGCGTCACCATTCCGATCCTGATGTATCACCACATCGGCAATCTCACGGTTCTGGAGCAAAACACCCGCAAGGCCGACTGGTCGGTGACCGAGGAGAATTTCAACGAGCAGTGCGAGTTGCTGGTCGAAAACGGCTACACCCCGGTATCGATGGAGCAGATCCACGAAGCGCTGGAAAGTGGCGAGGGTCTTCCCGGAAAACCGGTGTGCATCACCTTTGACGACGGCTGGCGCGAACAGTATGAAATCGGCCTGCCGATCCTCGAGAAGCACGGCTTGACCGCGACCTTCTTCGTCTATCCCGGCCCGATCTGCGAAAGCGAAGACGAGAAGAGCGGCTACATGTGTTGGCCGCAGCTGCACAAGCTGGTCGATGGTGGCCACGACATCCAGTCGCACTCCTGGTCGCACCCGCACCTCGCCAAGATCCCCGCCGAGCTCGCCCGGGTGGAAATGGAATCTTCCCGCCGCGCCCTCGAAGAGCAGCTTGGCATCACCGTCAGCTCTATCGCCTATCCCTTCGGCGACCACAATGAACAGATCCAGAGAATGGCGGAAAGCGCCGGCTACACCACCGCGGTTTCCTGCTACGCCGGCGTCACCCAGTCCGAGAAAACCCGGATGCATCTCCGCCGCATCACCGTGCGATACGCCGACACCCCGCAGGACTTCCTCCGCAAGCTCGAAATCGGGCGCTGAGCAAGCGTTGTAGGGGGTTTGGGTTTTAGGAGTTTTAAGGGCGACTGGAAGCTTCTTGGCCTCGTTGCTTATCCCCCCTCCAACCCTTACAACCCCTACACCCCCTCCAACCCATGAACGACGATGTTTTTGCCCGCACTTTCGGCCTGCTTCTGAACCAGGAGATGGCGAAGATTCTGACCAAGCTGTCGCTGCGGGTGCGTCCTTGCCGATTGCGGGTGACGCCGATTTCTTCGCGCCGCTGGGGCGAGTGGGATCCGGTGCAGCGCGAGATCCGGCTGAGTCCCGATCTGGTCCGTCACGAATCCTGGTCCCTGGTGATGGAAGTCTTGCGTCATGAGATCGCCCACATGGTGGCGGGCGACCTGCTGGGCGGGGCGGAGCAGACGGCGCACGGCCAGGCCTTCAAACTCGCCTGCGGCATGCTCGGGATCAGCGGCCACACGCCACCGGTTCACGAGGAGGAGCGCGGCCGGCTTTTGCGCAAGGTGCAAAAGCTCCTCGCCCTCGGCGAATCGCCCAATCACCACGAGGCCGAGGCGGCGATCCTCAAGGCCCATGAAATCTGCCTGCGCGCCAACATCGCCCTGCAGGAAGCCAGCAGCGAAAAACGCCATTACACCCAGCGTCCCTTGGGGGCGCCTTTCCTCAAGGCCCCGACCTGGACCTGGGTGATTCTCAATCTTCTCGAAGAGCACTGGTTCGTCATGTACCTGCGCTCTTATGTGCTGGTGCCCGGGGAGCCGATGCTCGGGCATCCGACCGCTTCGCAACAGAGCGTCATCCTCATCCACGGCACGCCGGAAAACCTCGATCTCGCCGAATACGTCTATCACTTTTTGATCAATCAGGGCGAGATCGAATGGCGGCAATACCGCGCCGCCTCGCTGCGCAAGGGCGAGCGCCGCGATCACTTCCTCTACGGCCTCTACACCGGCTTCGCCGCTCGCATCGGCGCCGAACGCCGCGAGCTCGAACGCCAGCACGCCCTGGTGCTTAAGCGCGACGCCGTCCTAGAGGATTTCTTCGACCTGCTTCACCCCAGCGTCCGGCGCAGCAAGGGCCGCGGCCTCGGGCTCGATCAGAGCACCTTCGCCGCCGGCCAAGCCGCCGGTCGCCAGATGCAGATCCGCCCCGGCCTCGATCCCCGCGGCAGCGGCGGCATCAAGGGCTATCTCGGCTGAGCTGGAGGGAGTGGGGGAGTCAGAATTGAGAAGTCCTTACCCCGAAGGGGTTAAATCTCAAAGCCCAGGGTTGCGCCGAGCTTCGAGGCGCTACCCTGGGGACCGGCCAATGTCCTCGTACCCCAACGGGGTTTCATCTCGCTTGTGCTCTCCGGGCGCACGGAACGGAGGGGCCGAAACCCCGTTGGGGTCTGGAGTCAAATCGACTCGTACCCAGGGTAGGCGATGCGCCAACCCTGGGCTGGAGGCTGAAACCCCTTCGGGGTTAAGCATCATAACAGGTGCCATTGGCATTCTCATCATTCGCTGTAGCAGAGCTGATGCAGCCCGAGAAAATCCGTCAATTCTCAAGTCGAAATTCCTTTCCCTCCCGGCCTTTGCGCTTACTTTGTGAGAATTCACAACTCAGCACCAGGGATCGCCCATGGCCGACGTCGCCGCCTCTCTCATCGAAGACCTCAATCTCAAGATCTCTGGCAGCCTCGGCGTCAGCGGCACCGCCGGCACTGCTTCCAGCTCGTATGGCGCCTTGAGCTTGAGCGCAGCCGGGCTGTGGACCTACACGCCGAAAGCGACAGTTCAGGCTCTCCGCCTCGGCGAAACCGTGATCGATAGCGGCACCATCGCCAGTAAATCCTACGCCATCACCCTCCGCGGCGACAATGATTTCGCCACGCTTGGCGGCGCGGTCAAGGGCAGCGTCGCCGAGGATAAGCCTCTGGCGGTCTCCGGGGCCTTGACGGTCAAAGACGCCGATGCTGGCGAAGCAGGCTTCCTGAGCTATGTGGTCGCCCAGGCCTTGTACGGCACTTTCAGCTTCACTGCCAGCTCCGGACTCTGGACTTATACTCCGAATCCGACGCTCATCCCGGCGCTCAAGGCGAAAGAGACCGCCATCGAAAAACTCACGGTCTTCACTGCCGACGGTTCATCCACCGTGGTCAACGTCACCCTCACCGGCGCTAATGACGCAGCCAGCATCACCGGCACCACTCTCGGGGTCGATGGGAAGACGAACATTCTGGCTCATGTCACCGAGTCGGATGCCTCGCTCCTCAGTGCCTCTGGTCATCTCGGCATTGCCGACGCCGATGCAGCCTCTTCCTCCTTCCAAAAACTCGAAAAAGCCGGCAAACTCGGCTGGTTCTCCCTCGCCACTGACGGCACCTGGTCCTACCGCGCCGACGCGATGAACAGCAGCATCCAGAAGCTCTTCACCAGCCAAAGCCTTAGCGATACCTTTGTCGTCAAATCGGCCGACGGCCTCAGCTCGCAGGCCGTGACCGTGTTCATCGATGGAGTCTCCGACAACAGTCTCGGCGGCCGCGCCGCAATCACCGCCAAAGCCGCCACCCCGACCTTGGCCAGCGGCACGGTGAAATCCCTCATCACTCAGCTGGACAGCGGCTTGAAACTCAGCGCGGGGGACATCGACGCCTTGCCCAAGACCCCCCAGGCAGGAGCCTACGGCACTTTCCTGGTCGCCGCGGACGGTAGCTGGACTTATACCCTCGACTACACCAAGGCCGCAGTTATCGCTCTGCCCCTTGGTCTCACACTCACCGACACGATTCTTCTCGGCGCCGCCCGCCTCAATGTCGCCATCACCGGCATCAACGAGGCCCCATCGAGCATCAACGCTCCGGTCACCGCCACGCTCACCGAAGATGCCGGCCTCGTCGACGGCTGGTTGATCAGCAGCGGCAGTCTCAGCATCAGCGACCCAGACGCGGGTCAATCAGGTTTCCAAAAGCTCGTCACCAGCACTGCCACCAGTCTCTTTTCCCTCGCCGAAAATGGCGATTGGTCCTTCCGCATCGCCAATAGCGACGCAGCGCTGCAAAAGCTGAACGCCGGCAAATTCCTGGTCAAGAAATTCACTGCTAAATCGCTCGACGGCAAGGCCAGCTCAAGCGTCAGCATCACTCTCAATGGCTCCAATACCCTGACCCTCAGCGGTGATCAAGCTGAACTCGTCGAAGATCAAAACCAGCGCACCCAAGGCAAACTCTTTTCCCTCGACGCCGGCAAGGCCTTGACCGCGACGCCGAATCTGATTTCCGGTCAATATGGCCTCTTCAGCATCGCCAAGGACGGCCGCTGGTCCTACGTCCAGCAGAAAGACCTCGGTGAGGGGAGTTTTGTCGACACGGTTCAAGTCAGTCTCGGCACCGCCACGGCCGCATTGAAGGTGACGATCCACGGCAGCAATGACGCTGCCATCCTCAGCGGTAGCCGCAGCGCCAGCATGGATGAAGATTCGAGCGGAGCCGTCGGGCAGCTCACGATCACGGACGATGATTTCGGCCAGCAATCATTCATCGCCGCAGAACAGAATGGCACTTACGGACGATTCGTCATGAATACCGCTGGCGCCTGGTCCTACATTCCCGATGATCGTGCCGATACCATTCTGGCCGGAAGCAGCGCCACCGAGACCTTCACGGTGATGGCTTTCGACAGCACTAGCACCAGCGTTCAAATCGAGATCAGCGGCAGCAACGATGTCGCCCTGATTTCAGGCCCCAGCGCTGCCACAATGGATGAAGATTCGGCAGGAGCTCAAGGCGAACTGAACATCATCGATCCCGATCAAGGACAAGCGGCCTTTATTGCCGCCAGTCTGACTGGTCTTTATGGGGCCTTTTCGATCAATGAAAACGGACTTTGGATGTACGTCCCGGATGACCGTGCCGATACTCTCCCCGTCGCAGCTTCCGTCCTCGAAACCTTCACCCTCCGCAGCATCGATAGCACAACCCATAACATCGCCATCACGGTCAATGGCAGCAACGACGCACCCCTCATCACCAGCATCTCCAGCGCCTCTGGCAACGAAGACACCTCGATCAGCGCCAGCGTCGTTGTCAGCGATGTCGACAACACTTCCTTCAGCTACAGCGTCAGCACTCCGACCAAGGGCAGCGTCAGCATCAACTCGAGCGGCTTGTGGACCTATGCTCCCAGCGCAAACAGCAACGGCGCCGACAGCTTCACCGTCACAGTTTCCGACGGCAGTGGAGGCTCGGTCACTCAGACCATCAGTTTGACCGTGAATCCGATCAACGACGCGCCTGTTATCACGAGCTCTGCCAGTGCCTCTGGCAACGAAGACACCTCGATCAGCGCCAGCGTCGTTGTCAGCGATGTCGACAACACCTCCTTCAGCTACAGCGTCGACACTCCGACCAAGGGCAGCGTCAGCATCAATTCGAGCGGCTTGTGGACATATGCACCTTCCACAAACTCGAACGGCGCCGACAGCTTCACCGTCACAGTTTCCGACGGCAGTGGAGCCTCGGTCACTCAGACCATCAGCTTGACCGTGAATCCGGTCAACGACGCGCCGATCATCACCAGTCTCGCCAGCGCCTCTGGCAACGAAGACACCTCGATCAGCGCCAGCGTCGTGGTCAGCGATGTCGACAACACTTCCTTCAGCTACAGCGTCAGCACTCCGACCAAGGGCAGCGTCAGCATCAACTCGAGCGGCCTGTGGACCTATGCGCCCAGCGCAAACAGCAACGGCGCCGACAGCTTCAGCGTCACGGTTTTTGACGGCAGTGGAGGCTCGGTGACTCAGACCATCAGTTTGACCGTGAATCCGATCAACGACGCGCCTGTTATCACGAGCTCTGCCAGTGCCTCTGGCAACGAAGACACCTCGATCAGCGCCAGCGTCGTTGTCAGCGATGT
>CAMCSH010000086.1 GCA_945877655.1 Lentisphaera araneosa HTCC2155
GCAACAACTAACGACTAAGAAGAAAAGCTTCGGCAGTCATTTTCGTCAACCATGAGATGTGCTCTTAGAATCGTCTCTTGTTGCTGTTGTTCATGTGCTTGCGTTTCAACCTTTCAACCCGGTTCCCTTCCTCCGCTGCGGTTTTTAGGCTGACCGATCCTCAAACGGGGCCTGGCTTTCATTGAGTGAGCCGAATTTCGAGCCGGCCCCATGCGCGACCCGATCGATGGGCTTCAGCAAGACTGAGATAATCAAATTTTAACCGAACCGAATCGAATTACAAACAAAGTCTTAAGCTTGTTTTTACATCTTAATTTTAGCTTGGAAAAGTCCAGAAAAAATTAAGGAGTGAAGACATGCGAGCGCTGTGGGTGATTGTGCTGATGCTCGGCACTCAGATCTTCGGGGCGGAAGCCTTGGTGGTCGAGATCGGCGATTTTGAAAAGCGTCCCGCCATCACAGCTGCCGGAGTGGCTCGCAAAGCGCCGGACTTGCTCGCTCCTTTGAATCTGGAGATGCGCCTTTCGTCGAGCTCGGCTGGAGGCAAAGGTTTTCCCTTTCTCAAAGAGCTGAAACAGCGTCTGGCGGCGGCTCCTGCGGCGGTGCTCATCCACAGTCATCTGGTGCCGGTCGAGCAAGGCTGCGGCATCGCCGCAGCTGACTATGCTGGCGGCGCCCTGCTGCGCGCCGCCGATTTTGCCAAGATTGAGGGGCCGATTCTGATCTTGGCGGCCAATCCGGCCGAGCTCGATTCTGCCGCCTTGGCCAAGGAATTCTCCGCTCACAAGGGCCTGGTCATCGTCACTGCCGATCCCAAGCTTCTTTCGGAATCGGCCTTGTTCCTTTCCAGCAAGCTGCGCCTCCTGCAATGGGAGGAAGAACAGCGCATCATTCTTGCCGGAAGCGCAGCCAAGGTCAGTGACGCGGAAGTGACGCAGGCGCGTCGGGCTTCCCAAAATCTCCGCGCCGAGCTGGTCGCCCTCGGCGGCGAAAGCTTGGCGATGGAGGACTACGCCGCCGGCATGCTTGAAGCTAAACGCGCCGAACGCCTCGACGGCGCCGCCGCCCTCCTGGCACTGCTCCGCGCTGAAGAGGCCTGGAACCCGGCCATCTGCAGCTGCCTCCGCAAAGGTCTCGACCAACGCCTGATCAAGCTCGGCGGCGACGACTTGCGCAAGCTCAATCATCAAGGCTGGCCGGAGTTCGAGCGCTGCCGTGGCGCCAAGGCCAATCAGAGCGATCTGAAAAAGGCCGACACCCTGCTCACCGGCATCCATGCCGAATTATGCAGCGACCTGATCCGCCTCGCCGACAGCGCAATCGCCAGCGGCGATGCAGTCTCCTGCCGCCATTTCATCGACAAACTCCTGAAGGTCGATCCTTCGCAGAAACTCCGACGCGGCTATGTCGGCCGGATCTGGATCGAAACCCGTTCCGGCATCAGCTTCGCCTGGGTCCCCTCTGGACGCGGACGCATCGGCAGCGCCCCGGCTAGCCCAGGCGCCGAAAAGGATGAGATCGCTCACGACATCGAGATCAGCCGTCCCCTCAGGGTCGCGGTCACCGAGATCACTGAAGAGCAATGGGCTCGCGTCATGGGTGGTGACGGCATCAACGACCGCAGTCTGCCCCGCACACAGGTATCGTGGAAGGACGCGACGAGTTTCTGCAAGCGTCTGAGCGAGATCAGCGGCTGCCGGGTCCGACTGCCCACCGAAGCGGAATGGGAGTGGTCTTGCCGCGCCGGTTCAGCGCAAGTCTGGAGCTTCGGCGATAGCCTTAACAGCCGTCAAGCCGCCATCGACGGCCCGGGCTCGGCCAGCAAGCTTCTTCCTGCCGGATCTTTCCCCGCCAATGCCTGGGGCCTGAAGGACATGCACGGTAGCCTGTGGGAATGGTGCTCCGACTGGGCCGCTCCTTACGATCTCAAACAAGCTCGCGATCCTCGCGGACCCGATGACGCCCGGGCGCGTCGCGACGATCTCGACATGCGGATCTGCCGTGGCGGTTCGTGGAAAGACCCCGCTTCTTCGGCGCGCAGCGCCAACCGCTGGGAATGCAGCCCCAGCATCCGATCCGCCGCCATCGGCTTCCGAGTCATCATCGAAACAGAAACCCCCAATGGAGCTAAACCATGAGAATCCCCGCCTCCGTCTTCCTCGCCGTCACCGCCACCTCCTGCATCTACGTCCAACCGCAGGTGCAAGTTCCTCCGGGCGCCGCAAGCCCCGCCGCCGCCGCGCCTGTCGCCGCAGTCGCCGCGGACAGCTTTGAAGCCCGCGTCGCCAGCATTTTCAAGATGCAGCGCGACGGCACCATCACTGAAACCCAGGCGCATCAGATGCTCAGCGCCTGCATCAACGGCATCAGCCCCGCCGCCCCCCAGGCTCCGGCCGCGACCGCTGCGATCGCCGCAAAACCTGAAGTCCTTGCGGCCGACGCAAAAGGTGCCGCCCCCGTCGCGTCCGTCGCTGTTGTCGGCGCCGATCTCAACCTCCCCAGCTACAAGCCGGAAACCGTGCTCGAAGGCCGCATGCAGGTGATGGGTTCGGACTCGATGGATTCGCTCATGACCCACTGCTGCGGCGTCTTCAAATCGCACCACAGCAAGCTCGCCATCAGCCTCGAAGACAAGGGTTCTTCGACCGCCGTCCCCGCCATTCTCGAAGGACGCGCCGACATCGGCCCGATGAGCCGCGAATTGAAGCCCTCTGAGATCGCCCGCTACCGCGAAACCATGGGCTGCGACCCCGTCGCCCTCGTCGTCGCCATTGACACCCTAGCCGTCTACGTCCACCCCGACAACCCGCTGAAAAACGGCCTTACCATGGAGCAGCTCGACGCCATCTTCTCGGAAGGCTGCCTTCGAGGCGGCAGCAAGATCAGCACCTGGGGCGATCTCGGTCTTGAGGGCGAATGGAAGGACAAAGCCATCCGCCTGGTCAGCCGCAACGAAGCCTCTGGCACCTATTCGTTCTTCAAGGAACAAGTCCTCAAGAAAGGTGAATTCCGCGCCGGCATGGAGATGATGAACGGCAGCCGCGAAGTGGTCCAGGCCGTTGCCAACGACCGCTATGCCATCGGCTATTCCGGCATCGCCTACAAGACCCCTGCGGTCCACGCCTTGCCTCTTGCCGCCGACAAAAACCGCCAGGCGGTTCCGCCCGAGGAAATCCACGCCTACAGCGGCGACTATCCCCTGACCCGCAGCCTCTTCGTCGTCCTCAGCCGCAAGAACGGCGTCTACTCGCCCTCGGCGAAAGAATTCAGCCGCTTCATCTACTCCCGTGAAGGTCAGCAGCTGGTCCGCACTGAAGGCTACTACCCGGTCAACGCCGCCTTGGCCCAGGCTCAGCTCCGCAAGATGGAGAAGTGAAGTCCATGGCCAAGTTCGACACCCGCTACAACCTCGATCTCAGCGAGGTCAAAGTCTTCTGCCGTTCCTGCAAGACGGTGCAGAGCTGCGGGCTTTCCGAGCTTGGAAAGCCGCACCAGTGCAGCCGTTGCAGCGAATACTTCATCGTCCCCCGCGAGCGCTTCGCTCCCGGGGTGACGATCGCCGACTACGTCATCGAGGAGCTCATCGGCTCCGGCGGCTGCGGCTCGGTTTTCCGCGCCTGGCAGATCTCCCTCGACCGCCCTTGCGCCCTCAAGATCTTGCATGAACGCGTCCTCACCAGCGAAGCGGAACTGCATGAGCTGACCAAGGAGGGCCGCCTCGCCGGACGCCTCAACCACCCCTCCATCGTCCAATGCTACGCCATCGGCGAGGAGGATTCGGTCTTCTACTACGCCATGGAGCTGATCGATGGCAAGTCGCTGAAGCAGATCCTGTCGAAACGCTGGCGCCTGCAGCCGAGCCGCGCCATCGACATCGTCATCCAGATCGCCGATGCGCTCGAATACGCTTGGAGCCGCGAGCGCCTGGTGCACCGCGACATCAAGCCCGACAACATCATGATCGATCACGACGGCTTCGCCAAGCTCACCGACATGGGCCTCGCCCTGACTTCCCACGCCCTCCATCAAGCGGCCGACAAGGAGAACGACGAAATCCAAGGCAGCCCCCATTATCTGTCTCCTGAACAGATCATGGGCCAGCCACAGGATTTGCGCAGCGACATCTACTCCCTCGGCATCGTTCTGTACCAGTGCCTCAGCGGCGGTTTCCCCTTCAATGGCGACAGCCCGCAGGAGCTGCTGATGCACCATCTCGACACCGTGGTTCCGGATCTGCGCGACAGCAATCCCGACCTGCCTCCGGCGCTCACCCGCCTGATCTGCAGGATGATGGCGAAAAGTCCTGCCGAACGCCCCGGCGACTACGCACAACTCAAGCGCGAGTTGGTGATCATCCGCAACAGCTTCAGCGACTCGTCGAAGAACGGCGGACTTGCAGCGCTGCTGCAAACCCAGTCCGGCTCGACCTCAGCCTATCCCGTCGCCGTCGCCAAACCCCTGATCCTGCAAACGCAGCGTCAGACTGAGACGCCCGATGTCGACGCAGTCAAATCGCACCGCTTCGTTCCCAAGACCGAGGCCAAGCCGGAGTCCTCCAACTCTCGCCTGCCCTACATCTTCGCCGGTGCCGCGATCCTGTTGCTGATTCCGATCCTGATCTCGAGCTTGAAGTCTTCTTCAGTCAAGCCTACCGTTGCACCGCCGCCGAGCCAGGCCCAGACGGCGAAATTCTCCGCGGCGATGATCGATCCCGTCGGCTATGATCCTGGCCACGAATGGGTCGAGATCAGCGGCATCGGCGCTTGCACTCTGGTCAATGGCGAAGGCAATCAATTTACCTTGAAGCCATCGAGCACGGGCCGGATCGAGCTGAGTCCAGATTTCCTGCTCAATAACGAAGGCGAAAGCCTGGAGCTGCGCAACGACAAAGGTCTCGTCATCGACCGCTGGAGCATTCCGGCGACGCAGATCCGTGTCGGCGAAGTGACCCGGCGTTGAAGCTAAAAACCGCAGCAGAGGAATGGAACCGGGTTGAAAGTTTGAAGCGCAAGCACATGCACAACAGCAACAAAAGACGAATCTAAGAGCATCGCTCAGGTGTGGCGAAGATGACTACCGAAGCCTTTCTTCATAGTCGTTGGTGGTTGCTGTTGCAGCTAATCCTTTTAACCTTTGAACCTTTCAACTGCGGTTTTTAGGTTTATGCGTCAGCAGTCAAAACAAACGCCCGCCGGGGGAAGAATCCGGCGGACGTCTGTTTTTCGGGAAGAAAAGGGGAGGGCGCTTAGTCCTCGTCACCATCAGCATCAGCGATGGCGGGGATTGATTCGACGGCGGCGACCGCTTCGCCGGATTTGATCAAGGCGTAAACCTTGTCGAGAATGCGCTTCTCAAGATCGGCGTCGGCTTTGATCGCTTCTTTGGCCTGTTCGCGGCCTTGGCCGAGTTGTTTCTCCTCGAAGGAGAACCAGGAGCCTTTTTTGGCGATGACGTTGAGGGTGCTGGCGACATCGAGAACCGAGCCGGCACGGGAGATGCCTTCGTTGTACATGATGTCGAATTCGCACTGTTTGAAGGGTGGGGCGATCTTGTTCTTGACGACCTTGACCTTGGTGCGGTTGCCGAGGACTTCGCCAGCGGGGTTCTGGATGGCGGCGGCCTTGCGGACTTCGAGGCGGATCGAGGCGTAGAACTTGAGGGCTTTACCGCCGGTGGTGGTCTCGGGGTTGCCGTACATGACGCCGATCTTGTCGCGTAGCTGGTTGGTGAAGATCATGCAGGTGCGGGTCCGGGCGATGGTGCCGGTGAGTTTGCGCAGGGCTTGCGACATCAGGCGGGCTTGCAGACCGACGTGGCTATCGCCGAAGGAGCCTTCGATCTCGGCCTTGGGGACGAGGGCGGCGACCGAGTCGATGACGAGGACATCGATGGCGTTGGAGTTGAGCAGGGTCTCGGCGATGTTCATGGCATCTTCGCCGCAGTCCGGCTGGGCAACCAGGAGTTCCTGGGTATTGACGCCGATGAGGCGGGCATAGGCCGGGTCGAGGGCGTGTTCGGTATCGATGAAGGCGCAGACGCCGCCGCGTTTCTGGGCGTTGGCGATGGTGTGCAGACAGATCGAGGTCTTACCGGAGGCTTCGGGGCCGTAGATTTCGACGATCCGGCCGCGGGGCAGGCCACCAATGCCGAGGGCGATGTCGAGGGCGAGGGCGCCGGTCGAAATGCTGGCGATGTTGGACTCGGGCTTTTCACCGAGACGCATGATCGATCCGTCGCCGAATTCTTTGCGGATCTGGCTGATCGCCTGGTTGACGATCTTGGTCCGTTCGGCGGTGGCGATGTCCGCATCGTTTTTCGCGGGGGCTTTCTCGACTTTGATTTTGCTCATGTTGGCCTCTGGGGTTGTTCACTGTCTCATATTATGCTATCAAACAATAGTTTTCAAGCCCTTTCCGGGTAGTTTTCCAGACTTCTCGCAAATTTTTTCAGCACAAAATGAGCTTTCAAGCAAAAAAACAAGGCCTCAGCACTAGCTGAGGCCCTGAATCAGATGGCAGATGGAATTCAGTCAGTTTTTCGGCATGTCGAAGATTTTCTCATCGACCGTGGGGTTGAGTTCCATTTTTTCGATCTTGGCCTTCATGACGCTGCCGCTGGAGACGGAGATCATGCGAAGCTCGCTGGGGTAGACGAGGCCACTGGGGTGGGTGGTGAAGCCCTCGATGATGGTCTGCGAGTGCTCTTCGCCTTCGGGCGAGACTTCCCAGGAGTCTTCGCCGATGGGGAGGAAAGTCTTGGGATCGACGTAGGACTTGGAGTCTTTTTCGCCGGCGCGCTTCATGATCAGGACGAGGGCTTCCTTGTCATTGAATTTCTCCGGCTTGCCGAGCTCGACCGAGTCGTAATTGTAGGCCGGATCGGCGAGGCCGCAGAGCTTGCCGTCGAGGGCTTGGTTGAGCTCAGCGCCGTCGAGGGTGCGAAGGCCGTGGAAGGGGTCTTTCCCCCAGGCCTGGCGACCGTCGTAGCCGCTCTGCATCTTCATGCCGCCGAAGTTGGTGAGGGAGAGGGTTTTCTCTCCAGCGAGCCAGGATTTGGAGCTGGCTTTGAGGCCTTGGCCGACGATTTCGAGGGCGACTTCGGTATAAACAGCCTTGACCTCCTTGAGCTTGTCTACGCCTTGGGCGGCGAGGGATTTGCGATAGACCTCTTCGGCGCCGGGGCCGAAGGTGACGGCTTTGCGGGCGGCGGCGTCTTTGACAACTTCTTCGCACTTGGCTTCCTGGGCCGAATTACGGGCGAGGATGTCGGCTTTTTTGGCTTCGAATTCTTTCATCACCAGCTCTTCGGCGGCGGCAAGCTGCATGTCGCCTTTTTCGCGCAGGCCGGCGAGGCTGAGCTTGACTTCGAGATCGGGCTTGACGCCTTGGCCTTCGACCAAGGTGCCGTCGGTGAGGCGGTAGTCGGAAGTCGGGTATTGCAGGCGGGCGCCGCCTTTCAGGTCGGTGATCAGGGAGGCGAGGACGGCGCCGGCGCTGGTAGTTCCGACGACTTTCGCGCGGCCGCATTTCTGCAGGCCGCCGGCGAAGATTTCCGAGGTCGAAGCGCTGCCGCCGTCGATGAGGACGACGACCGGGCCGTTGAAGGTGCGGCGGGCGGGGATGACCGGGAAGGTGTTGGTGTTTTCACGCGAAGCGCTGGTGCCGAGGCTGACTTTTTCGGCGCAGAATTCCTTGGCAAGGCCGCAGGCGAGCATGCCGAGGCCGCCGGGGTTGCCGCGCAGGTCGATGATCAGGCCCTTGCGGCCGCGGTTGTCTTGGATCGCCTTGACCGCATTGCTGACCATGCCGGGCAGCCAGGTGCCGAAGTGGATGTAGAGGACGCCGGAGTCGAGGATGCGATCTTCGTAGACGGCGGCGTCTTCGACGTGGCCGAAGGCTTCGCCGCCTTTGCGCCAGATCGGCAGGCGGAACTTCAGGGTCTTGCCGGCATCGGCGCCGCCGCCGACCAGTTCGGGATTGCCGTTGCGCCAGCGGCCGAGGTAGGCCTCGATGCGGCGGGCTTCGTCTTTGTCATTCTCAGGAACCAGATCCTGCAGCTTGACGCCGTCGATGGTTTCGATCTGGAAGCCGGGCTTGAGTCCGGCTTTGGCGGCGGGGCTGCCGGCAGTGACGCCGGTGACTGCCCAGACGCCTTCGACCTTGCCGATCGAGAAACCGGGATCGCGAGGGGAGATGCCGATGATGCTCTGTGGATTGACTTTGGGCTGCGCTTCCTTGTCGCCGCCGCCCATGCCGGGAACGCTGAGGCTGATGTGGCTATGGCCGAGCTTGGCGATGAGGGCCTGCATGGCACTGTAGCGCTCGTTGCGGGTCTTGGCGGCGATGATCGCGGCGCGGGTGTCGGCGACTTCCTTCTTCCAGTCGAGACCATGGTATTTGACGTCGTAGTAGCCTTTGTCGAGGACTGAGATCATGTCGTCGAAGGTGGCCATTTCGGCTGGCTCGCCGGCTTTGGCGACTTGTCCGGGGGCGCCATCGAAGTCCGGCTCTTCTTCGGCACGGGCGAGTCCGGCGGGAAGGATGAAGGCGGCGAGCAGGCTGGCGAGGAATTTGTTCATGAAGGATTCCTGTTTGGGGGATTGTCGATCGAATGAGGTCTTCGGATCAGACGTGCGGCATCGACGGCATACGCATGGGAAAGAGCGGTTTTGACGGCGTCAGCGCGGGCTGGCGCCGAATTTCTTGAAATCCTTGAGATTGATGACGAGCTTGTTGAACTTGTAGTTGAGGACGCGCGGCGTGGTGTTGAGGGCGCGGGCGGCGGCGGCGGCATTGCCGCGGTGCTTCTTCAGTGCTTCGATGATCAGTTCGCGCTCGTAGGTTTCAACCGCTTGAGTCAGGTCGTTCACCGGAGAGCTTTCGCTGCTTTCGGTGCTGGCCGAGGTCTGCAGCGAGGGTGGCAGGTTGTAGCCGTGGATGACGTCGTCGGTGGTCGCCAGGACGGCGCGCTCGATGCCGTTTTTCAATTCATGGACGTTGCCGGGCCAGTGGTAGGCCATCAGCATGTTGATCGCCGGGGTGGAGATGCGGGTGACGTGGCGGCTGTAGGTGCGGTTGTAATCTTCTAGGAAGTGGTCGGCGAGGATGATGATGTCGCTCTTGCGTTCGCGCAGGGGCGGCACGATGATGGGGAAGACGTTGAGGCGGTAGTACAGGCCTTCGCGGAAGCGCCCTTGTTCGAGGTAGTCTTCGAGGTGGCGCGAGGTGGCGGTGATGATCCGGACGTTGATCGACACCGGCTGGGTGCCGCCGACGCGGACGATGGTCTGGTGCTGGAGGAAGTGCTCGAGGCGGGCTTGCAGCGGGGCGGCCAGTTCGGCGACTTCGTCGATAAAGAGGGTGCCGCCGTGGGCAAGTTCCAAGAGACCTTGTTTGATCACCTGACCATCGCGCTCGGTGCCGAGCATTTCCTTCTCGAGCAAGGGCTCGGGGATCGAGGCGGTGTTGAGGACCGAGAAGGGGCCGCCCTGGCGCATGCCGGAGTAGTGGATGGAGCGCGCGACCAGCTCCTTGCCGGTGCCGCTTTCGCCGCGGATGAGGACCGGGGCATGGGTGTCGCTGGCTTGCGAGATGAGTTCGTAAACCCGCTGCATGGCGCCGGAGTTGCCGATGATGCTGCTCGGCTTGTAGCGGTTGCCGAGCTCTTTCTGGAGACGGCTGTTTTCGGCGCGCAGCTGCAGTTTCTCTTCGTGCTGGGTGCGGATTTGGGCGACCGCGTCGGCCAGCAGGTTGGCGGTGATCTGCAGCAGCGAGGCGGCGCGGTGCAGGCGCTCCTCGTCCTTGTTGTCGAGGTCGATCGAAATCGTGCCGATGAGCTGACCTTCCTTGACCACCGGGACGCAGACGAAGGCGATGTCCTGGTTGATCCGGGCGAGGGTGCGGTCGAGGAAACGCGGCTCGGTGCGGACGTCGCGGATGATGACGCCGCGCTTGGTCTTGCCGACTTCACCGGTCACCCCTTCGCCGAGCTTGTAGCGGCCGCGCGCCTTCTCGACCGCGGTCAAGCCCTTCGAGGCTTCGATGATCAAGGCGTCTTCCTTGGTGTGGAAAAGGGTCAAGGTAGCGCGTTTCGCCATCAGGTTCTGGTCGAGGATGTCGAGCACCTCGTTGAGCAGGGTGTTGACGTTTTTATGGCGGACCATCGCCAGCGAGATGTGGTAGATGGTCAACATTTCTTTGCTGAAATGGGCTTCGTTGAGTTCGGTCAGTGCCATGTTCTGGGGCTCGTGTAAGTGGGTTTTTACGAAAATCAGCGGACTGGTTTGAGATTACCTCCGAAATTTGTCAGATCTATGTCGGTGGTGCTAGTTCAATTACGATTTTTGTAGCTTTCTTTGGGGCATCTTACCGCTTTAGGGAGATTTCTTGGGGGGAATGCTTTCTTCGTCTCGTAGTCAGCTGCCGTCGGGGCGCTAGTTTGGACGCTAGACTTTGGAGAAAATCATGAATACTGCCGCGCCCGCCACTGATCTGGTTGTGACTTGTTCCGGACTGGAGAAGATCTATCGCGATTTCTGGGGCCGGCCGAAATCCCGGGCGGTGAACGGCATTGACTTCGAGATCCGCCGCGGCGAGGTCTTTGGCCTGCTCGGTCCCAACGGCTCGGGCAAGTCAACGACGATCAAGATGCTGCTCGGCCTGGTCTTCCCGACTCGCGGCAGTCTGAAAGTCCTGGGCGGCTCGCCGCGCGACTTGGCGGTGAAGGCGCGCATCGGCTATCTGCCGGAGGAGACGCCCCTCTATAAACATCTCAACGCGATTGAGACGGTCGAATTCTTCGGTTCGCTTTTCGGCCTGCCGCAGGCGGAATGCCGGACGCGAGCTGAGCAATTGGTCGAAATGGTCGGCCTCGGCCATGTCCGCACCCGTCCGGTGGGGGAGTTCTCCAAAGGCATGGCGCGCCGCATCGGTATCGCTCAAGCTCTGGTCAACGATCCCGACTTCATCATTCTCGACGAACCCACCTCCGGCCTCGACCCGGTTGGCTGCCGCGAGGTCAAGGATTTGGTCAAGCTCCTTGCCGGACGCGGCAAAACCGTTCTGCTGACCTCGCACCTCCTCGCCGATGTCGAAGATGTCGTCGATCGCACCGCGGTGATGTACGGCGGCCAGATCCGTGCCGCCGGCACTTTGGAGGAGCTGCTGGAGCAGCCCGGCCATCGCCGCCTCGATCTCAGTGGCCTCAATGTCGAACAGTCGGCCCGTCTCGATGCTTTTCTGGCTTCTGAAGGCTTGGCTCATCGCAGCCAGCCGGTGCGCCGCGATCTCGAGCAGCTCTTCCTCGATGTCGTCGCCAAGGCCCGTTCGGAACAGGTCGACAGCTCCGGCGCTCAACTCGCCGGCAAGCTGGCGAGCCACCTTTCCGGGGCCGCCTTGCTGGATCAGCTGAGCCAGTCTCCGGCTCCGGCGCCAGCCCCGTTCGCGACCCCTTCGCCTGAAGTCAACGCCGCTGCCTTGGAGAAAATCCTGGCGCCAACAGTCGAGACTCCCGCTGCCCCAGCCCCGGTTGCACCCAAGGTCGATGACGCAGCGGTGAATGCCAAGCTCAACGCTCTTCTCGGCAAGAAGGACTGATTCGTCCGTCTCCTTCCTCATTCGCCCTGATTTTTTGCAATTTTCGCTATTGAAGCGTTTGCAAAGGATGAGGATGGAAGTTAATTGACGGCCCTCTTCCGGCCCAGCCATCCGGCGACGCTTCATCGCGTCTCTTGACCGCCGCCAGCAGAAGAGCCACAGCACATAAAACACTCGAGGTAAACAATGGCCAAACAGACCATTCGAATCCGACTCCAGGCCTACGACCACCGCGTCCTTGACCAGTCCGCCGGCGAAATCGTCCGCACTGTCAAACGCGCTGGTGCCCGTATCGCCGGTCCGATTCCTCTGCCCACCCGCATTGAACGGTTCACCGTCAACCGCGCTCCCCACGGCGACAAGAAATCCATGGAACAGTTCGAGATCCGCACCCACAAGCGCCTTCTCGACATCGTCGAACCCACTCCCAAAAGCGTTGATGAGCTGAAAAAGCTCAACCTCCCCGCTGGCGTGGACATCTTGGTTAAGATCGACTGAGGAGCAGTACAATGTCCGGCATTATCGGAAAAAAACTGGGCATGACCCAGGTATATGATGACAAGGGCCGTCTGGTCCCCGTCACCGTCATCGAAGCGGGCCCCTGCCCCGTTCTCGAAACTCGCACCCAAGCGAAGAACGGCTACTCGGCCCTTCAGCTCGGCTTCGGCGCGAAAAAAGTCAAAAATGTCACCAAAGCTGTCCTCGGCCACCTCGCCAAGACCGGCAATGACAAAACCCCCCCGGCCTTCATCCGTGAGATCCGTCTCACTGCTGACGCCAGCGTCGCCCCCGGCGCCGTGGTCACTGTGGAAAGCTTCAAGGACTTCGGCTTTGTCGACGTCCAGGGCATGACCAAAGGCCGTGGCTTCATGGGCGTCGTCCGACGCTACCGTTTCCGCGGCGGTCGTGCATCGCACGGCGGCGGCTGGATCCGTCGTCCCGGTTCGTCCGGCATGCGCGAATGGCCCGGTCGAGTTCTCGCCGGCAAGCGCTACCCCGGCCACATGGGCGCCGTCACCCGCACCGTCCAGAACCTGCAGATCGTCCAGGTCCGTACTGAGGAGAACGTTCTCCTCGTCAAGGGCGCTGTCCCCGGTCACCGCAATGGCCTGGTGATCGTCCGCAAGGCGATCAAGAAGTAAGGAGCACCCACATGTCTACCACACTGAAAATCCTCGACATGAGCGGCACCGCCAAAGGCGACTTCTCGGTCAACCCAGCCTGGCTCGAATCCGAGAAAGGCGAGCAAGCCGTTTACGAAGCCGTGAACGCCTTCCTCGCTGGCCTCCGTGCCGGCACCGCCAGCACCAAGACCCGCGGCGAAGTCTCCGGCTCCGGCGCCAAGCCCTGGAAGCAGAAAGGCACAGGCAACGCCCGTGTCGGCTCGAAGCGCTCTCCCATCTGGCGCGGCGGCGGCATCGTCTTCGGACCCAAGCCCCGCTCGTACGCCCAGAATATCAACAAGAAAGTCAAGACCCTCGCTCTCCGCCGCGCCCTCTGGCAACGCGTCAGCGCCGGCGACGTCATCGTCGTCGAGGACTTCACTTTCCCCAAGATCAGCACCAAGGCCGCCAACGTCTTCCTGAAGACCGTCGGCGCCTCGAACCGCTCGCTGGTCATCCTGAATGACAACGTCGACACCATGGAAGGCTTCCAAGCCGTTGCCAATGCCTGGCGCTCGTTCAGCAACATCAGCGGCCTCGACCTGGTCCTCGCCTCCGAAGTCAACACCTACGAAATGCTCCTCGGCAAGAAAGTCGTCCTCTCCAAAGGCGCTTTCGAAACCATCGGCGCTCGTCTGAGCAAGGAGGCCTGATCCATGAGCCACTACCAAACCATCCAGTCCGTCGTCCTCACCGAGCGCTCCAACGCCTTGGCCGAGAAAAGCAACAAGTTCACCTTCAAGGTCGCTCCGTCGGCCAACAAGGTCGAAATTGCCAAGGCGGTCAAAGCCCTGTTCGGCGTTGAAGTCGCCGCGGTGAACACCATGAACTATGCCGGCAAAGCGAAGCGTCAGCGCACCGCAGCCGCCGGTTATCGTTCCGATTGGAAGAAAGCCGTGGTTACGCTCAAGCCCGGCCAGACCCTCAACCTGATCTGAGAGGCATAACATGGGCCTGAAAATCTACAATCCCTACACGAAATCGCAGCGTCACACCATCTCCCGTGACTTCAGCGAAATCACCCGCACCACCCCCGAGAAGTCGCTCCTCGAGAGCCAACACTCCTCCGGTGGCCGCAACAACGAAGGCCACACCACCACCCGCTTCCGCGGCGGCGGCGTGAAACAAGCCTACCGTGTCGTCGACTTCCGTCGCGACAAGGACGGCGTGCCGGCCAAGGTCGCTCACATTGAGTACGACCCGAACCGCACTGCCAACATCGCTCTCCTCCACTACGTGGACGGCGAGAAACGCTACATCATCGCTCCCGAAGGTCTGGTTCAGGGCGCCACCGTCCTGTCCGGCGAAAAAGCCGAATTCAAACCCGGCAACGCCACCATCCTCAAGCGCATCCCCGATGGCGTCTTCATCCACAACATCGAGCTCGAGCCCGGCAAGGGCGGCAAACTGGTCCGCTCCGCCGGTCAGTACGCCATCCTTCGCGCCAAAGAAGGCGACTTCGCTCAGATCAAACTCCCCTCGGGTGAAGTTCGTCTGATCAGCCTGCTCTGCAAAGCTACCATTGGCACCGTCGGCAATGCCGACCACGCCAAGATCAAGCTCGGCAAAGCCGGTGCGAAACGCTACCTCGGCTTCCGTCCCCACGTCCGTGGTGTCGCGATGAACCCGGTTGACCACCCGCACGGTGGTGGTGAAGGTCGTACCTGCGGCGGCGGTCACCCCCGCTCTCCTTGGGGCCAGCTTGCCAAAGGCAAGAAGACCCGCAATCCCCGCAAGGTCTCGCAGAACCAGATCGTTTCCCGGAGGAAATAAACCATGGCCCGCTCCATCAAGAAAGGTCCCTTTGTCGACCTGCACCTTCAGGCGAAAGTCGACAAGGCTACCGCCGGCAAGACCATCAAAACCTGGTCCCGCCGTTCCATGATCCTCCCGGACATGGTTGGTATCACCTTCGAAGTTCACAACGGTAAAGGCTTCACCACTGTGTTTGTCACTGACAACATGGTCGG
>CAMCSH010000087.1 GCA_945877655.1 Lentisphaera araneosa HTCC2155
TTTACCACCTGATTCTGCTGCTGACCCTTATTTTCGGGCCGGCGGCCGCGACTTGGGCCGGAACAACGGCCAGATGGGGTTTCGATCTCGTCGTTGAATCCACTTCTTAGTAAGCCTTTTGAGAAAGTCGGACTTATTCAAGTTGACGCCTCGCCCGCCGGGTGGTTCGGTAAAACCAGCGTGTATTTGCTACAAACTGGAGAAAGCTGCCACAATGAAAACTAAAATACTCGCCGCGCTTGTCGTTGGATTCTTTGCCTTTGGCGTCGCCGTCGGCTGCTTGTCCGCATCGAAAGAGAAAGCCGCTCCCGTAGTCCTGGTGGCCGCCGCCCCAAACAAAATACCGTGTCGAGTTGGAGCCTATTATTTCGGGATGTGGTCGCCATCGGCGTTTCAGGTGATAAAGGGCTTTCCGTTCAAGCTCCCCGATTTTTATTTCCGCGCGGAAACCCCGGTTCAGCCGCTGTATGCGAAGGACGGCAAGCACATCACCGGTTATGCCACTCAGGGCCTCGTGCCCAAGGAAGACTGGTGGACGGGCGTGAGGGATCTGTGGGACAAAGAGCGCTGCTGGCCCGCCAATCCGGCCGACGCCTCCGATGACTATCTGGCCTTGCGCAAGGGGGACTTTTCCCACCTCCAGCCGATGATCGGGTATTACGACCTCTCAAAGCCTGAGACCATCCGGCAACATATCGCCCAAGCCCGCGCCTTCGGGCTCGAATTTTTCAACTTCTACTGGTTTTGGAACAGCTTCACACGCGACGAGGAGTTCAACACCGGCCTGGAGCAGTTTCTGGGCGTTGACGGAAATCCGATGAAGTTTGCCATCTCGATTTGCCAGCACGGCGGTCCCTTGGTTATCTGGGGAAACGAGGAGAGCGCCGCCCGTCACGGAAAAGGGCCTTCCCATTTCGATGTCGTCGTCGGCAAGCTCGTCAGCTATGTGAAACGTGACAATTATCTCCGGACCTCCGACGGACGACCGATTATCTACCTGCTGGATGTCGCAGGTATCGTGAATGAAAAGACAGACGCAGCAGGCAGCGTCGTCGGCCAATATCAACCGCAAGGCAACACGATTGAATCATTTCTCTCGATGCTCCGATCGGAAGTCCTGAAAGCGACCGGACATTCTCCGCTGCTCGTTCTAGGCGCGACCGATCGAGCCTATCCCTACCAGAAAACCGATGGGAGCATGGGCACGGTATCGGCGCTGGCGTTTGCCGACGCTGTCACCCGCCTGGCCCCCAACCGCGGGAACGACAAGCTCCGCGAGGACCAGCAGAAGCTCGGCCTGCCGGTCGTGCCGGGATTCACCCAGAACTTCGACGAGCGACCGCGCTTTGGCTGCATCAAGAACCCTCCCTGCCTCTACGATCCGACGGACAGTTATCGCAAAAACTTTCAGCAGGATCTTGCCCAGCTAAAAGTCTGGATGGACGAGCAGCCTCGGGAGGAGAGCCGCATCCTGTCCATCTACGCATGGAACGAATGGCATGAAGGAGGCATCCTCGAACCCAACGTGCGTGACGGCGCTCGCTACCTCGACCTCATCAATACGGTTTTTCGCCTGCCCAGAAATCCGTGCGACCCATCGATCCTCGACAAGAAACCACCGGGCGATCGCGGAAAACCCTAGCCCGTTTTTTTGAGCAAGTCGGACTTGTTCAGATTGGCTGATCTTCTTGAGCAAAGGCCGCGAACCGATTGCCCGGCGCTACTCAGAAAACCACAAGCGACTGCTAGAGATTGTCGATGAGATGACTATCCTTAGACATGGAACTTCTCAAGGCTAATGCGGTCGACCCGGAGAACTCGTGACTCTCGAGGTGGGATGGCTGTGATAAGTTTGAAGTCAAGATGTCAAACCATTGGAGATGAAGATGAATCATAATGACATACAAAAAACAATCGAAAGCGGCAAGACCATTCTTGGCATCGAACTCGGCTCGACCCGCATCAAAGCGGTGCTCATCGACGCAAACCACTTGCCCATCGCCTCAGGGAGTTTCGAGTGGGAAAACCAATACGAAAGTGGCGTCTGGACCTACAGCTTGGACAATGTCTGGAAAGGCTTGCAGGAGAGTTATCAGAACCTCCGCAAAGAGGTCTCTGAAAAATACGGTGTCACCCTCAAATCCGTCGGCGCGCTGGGCTTCAGCGCCATGATGCATGGTTATCTGGCATTCGATAAAAATGGCAATTTGCTTACCCCGTTCCGCACCTGGCGCAACACGATGACAGGGCAAGCCGCCGAGAAACTCACCGACATCTTCCAATTCAACATCCCACAGCGCTGGAGCATTGCTCATCTGTATCAGGCGATATTGAACCAGGAAGTGCATGTCAAAGAGATCCGCCACCAGACCACGCTGGCGGGCTATGTCCACTGGAAGTTGACGGGGCAAAAGGTGCTGGGAGTTGGCGATGCCTCTGGCATGTTTCCCATTGACAGCACAATCAACGACTTCGACAAAAACATGCTTGGGCAGTTCAATGAACTCCTAAAAGCAGAGAAAATCAATTGGACCTTGCAAGACATTCTGCCCAAAGTGTTGGTCGCTGGCGAATCCGCTGGCACGTTGACCGAAGAAGGCGCGAAGCTACTCGACCCCAGCGGAGTACTCAAGGCTGGCATTCCACTTTGTCCGCCCGAAGGAGATGCAGGTACGGGGATGGTAGCAACGAACAGTGTGGCAGAACGAACGGGGAATGTCTCGGCGGGGACCTCTGTCTTCGCCATGATCGTGTTGGAAAAGGCTTTATCCAAACTCTATCCCGAAATTGACATGGTCACCACGCCCACAGGCAAACCTGTCGCGATGGTCCATGCCAACAACTGCACGTCCGACCTCAACGCCTGGGTGGGACTCTTCGGTGAATTTACGAAGACGCTCGGCGTGGAAATCAGCCAATCCAAACTGTTTGAGATCCTTTACAAAGCAGCACTCGCAGGTGATGCCGATGGCGGCGGCTTGCTGGCTTACAACTATCTCTCCGGCGAATCGATCACGGACTTGACCGAGGGACGTCCATTATTTATCCGCACGCCTGAAAGCCGCTTCACTCTGCCGAACTTTATGCGCACTCACTTGTTTTCGTCGCTGGGCACCTTGAAGATCGGCATGGATATTCTCGCTCAGGAAAATGTCAAACTCGACCAATTGCTGGGGCATGGCGGGTTCTTCAAAACCGAAGGTGTTGGTCAAAAGATCATGGCGGCGGCGATGAACACATCCGTCTCGGTGATGGATACCGCGGGTGAAGGCGGCGCATGGGGCATGGCTCTGCTGGCTGCGCATGTGCTCAATAAACCAGGAACTGAATCGCTCGAAGATTGTTTGAATGGCAAAGTATTTGCTAACCAAAAATTCTCCACCATTGCACCTGATAAAAAGGATGTAGACGGTTTTTCTGTGTTCATGGCACGCTACAAAGCAGGTCTTGGCATTGAACGCGCCGCAGTAGAAGGAATGAAGTAAGCCATGCTCAACACACTCAAAGAACAAGTATTCCAAGCCAACCTGCTGCTCACCAAGCACGGATTGGTCACATTCACCTGGGGCAACGTCTCAGGCATTGACCGCGAGAAGGGCTTGGTCGTCATCAAACCTTCTGGCGTCGCCTATGAGGTGATGAAAGCCGAAGACATGGTGGTGGTGGATTTGCAAACCTCAAAAGTTGTGGATGGCAATTTGAAACCATCGTCCGACACCCCGACACATCTTGAACTCTATAAAGCTTTTCCCAACATCGGCGGGATTGTCCACACCCACAGTCGCTGGGCGACCATTTTTGCGCAGGCGGGTCGCGGCATTGCCGCGCTCGGCACCACGCATGGCGATTATTTTTACGGCGAAATTCCCTGCACAAGAAAAATGACTGTCGAGGAGATTCAGGCTGAATACGAGAAAGAGACGGGGCGTGTCATCATCGAGACATTCAAGCATAAAAATCCCGATACTGTCCCTGGTGTGGTGGTTTACAGTCATGGTCCATTTGCATGGGGCAAGAATGCGATAGATGCCGTCCACAATGCGGTGGTGATGGAAGAAATTGCGTTTATGAACAGCCACACCATGTTGCTCAACCCGAACACCCAACCGATGCAGCAAGAATTGTTAGATAAACACTATTTGAGGAAACACGGCGCAAACGCCTATTACGGACAGCCTTGACGCAAGCCTTGGGTGCCGCAGGGAATTTCCTGTAAAGACTTGAGAGGCGGGCCAAGCCCCTGTAGGGTTTTGTTACCACACAAAAATCCAAAAAGGAACCTGACCCATGCCTAAGAAAGCTTGACGGCAATCGGTGTTGAGCAAGTCGGACTTGTAGAAGTTGTTGCAGCGGCGTCACGACCTTGCCGGCGCGGCAAAGCCACTCCTTGCGCTCTTTTGAGCAAGTCGGACTTGTAGAAGGTCATCGCCTAGGAATCCGTGATTACTCCAAAATCTGATGCCGAGATTCCAGAGTCGTGAGGAACTTCGGGCTTGCTTTAAGCTTCTGAGAGATGACAGTTTAAAAACAGGAGTCATTCCATGCTGAAATCAATCGCTGCCGGCTTCTTCGGCTTCATCCATCTCGAGGCCCTTCTGCTCCAAGGTGAGGAGAAAGAGGCGCAAGTCGAGTTCAATCGCGACATCCAGCCGGTCTTCCGGGAAACCTATTTCCAATGCATGCCCCCTCTTCGTTTCATCCTTCATCTTCCTTCCTTCGTCTGCCATCTGTCATCCATTGCCTCCCCCATGCGCCTCGCCGTGCTACCCATCTCCCTCCTCGCCCTCACCGCCTCCGCCGCCGACTACTTCCCGCCCTCCGACGCCCAAGGCGGCTGGCGTACGCCGAAGGACAAGGCCGAGGCCCGCGCGCTCGCCGGCATCGACCTCGATCGGCTCGAACAGGCCTACCACGCGACCGAACGCTCTAACACGGAGAATGGCGGCCTAGTCGTCATCAGCAAAGGCTACCTCGTCTTGGAGAAGTACTTCGGCAAGGCCCACCGCAACGCCAACCCTGACATGGCCTCCACGGGCAAAGGCTTCACGAGTATCGCCTGCGGCGTGATGCTGCATGAGTTCAAAGCGAAGCTGCCTCAGGGTCTCGACACGAAGGTCTATACCCAAGAATTCCTGCCTGAAGCCTTCCCGCTCCGCGACCCGCGTGAAGCCGATATCCGCCTCGGCCACCTGCTCTGCATGACATCCGGCCATAACGGCGAAGGCCCAATGCCCTCCGGCGTCATCCTCGGCACGTCTCAGTCGCTCAAGGCCTCCAAGGGACAGGACATCCGCGACGTCGACGGCTCCTCTCTCCGCGTACCGCTCTGGACCGCCCCGGGTGAAGGCTACTCCTACTCCTCGCCGGCCCCGCACATCGCCTCGATGGTCCTGCGTCGCGTCACGGGCAAGGAACTGCCGGCCTATATCGACGAGAAGTTCGCCCGGCCAATGGGCTGGGGCCCCTGGGGTTACTGCCTCTATCGCGGCGACGTGACGATGGCCCACGCCAACGGCGCCGGTTCGATCGCCCTCCGCGCGACCGACGCCGCCCGCTTCGGCTACTGCCTCGCTCAAGGCGGACGCTGGAAAGACCAGCAACTCATCCCGGCCGACTATATCAAGCTCTGCCAACAGTCCCTGCCCTACAACCCGCACTTCCCCTTCAGCCTGCAGTTCGAACATAACCAAGCCGGGCAGATCGTCGGCGCCCCGCGCGATGGCTTCTATAAGACCGGCGCCGGCGGCTTCTGCCTGTACGTCGTCCCTTCGCTCGACCTGGTGATCTACAAGCTGGGCGGAAATGATGGCCAGTGGAACCCCGAGTTGACCCGCATCCCGCAACCGGCGGACAACTTCGGCACGCAGACGGCCCCTCCGGCGCCGCCGAAGAACGGCTCTTACGAGAACTACAGCATCCCGCGCATCCTCGAGATGGTCTGTCAGGCGACTGTCCGCTGATCGCTCAGCGTAGTGGATGCTCGCGATCGATGAGCGGAAGCGTGACCTTCTTGCCACCGGCGGCGAACGAGCTGAAGACAGCGAGGGTAACTTCTACAAGTCCGACTTGCTCAAAAGTCTTCTGATGAGCAAGATGCAACAAGGATGGCTCCATCATCTCATCCAGCCGATGCTCTGCAGCGGGGGATGCGGCGGCTCCCGGCCCGAAAATTCTTTTGAGCAACTTCTACAAGTCCGACTTGCTCAAAGGTCTTCTGATGAGCAAGATGCAACAAGGATGGCTCCATCATCTCATCCAGCCGATGCTCTGCAGCGGGGGATGCGGCGGCTCCCGGCCCGAAAATTCTTTTGAGCAAGTCGTCTTTTAAGCAAGTCGGACTTGTAGAAGTTGAGGAGACTTTTGAGCAAGACGGACTTATAGAAGTTGGGACTTGTAGAAGTTGGCGCTTGGAGCTAAGCTCCGGCATGCAAAAACAACGGATTCACCACCTGCTTCTGCTATTAGCCCTGGTTTTCGGGCTAGGAGCCACTGCGTGTCCCGTCGCCGACCAAAAGCCGGGTGAGGTGCTGCAGGAGCCGTTATTGCATCTCGCTCATCAGGAGACTTTTGAGCAAGTCGGACTTGTAGAAGTTTTGAGCAAGTCGGACTTGTAGAAGTTTCTTTTATACGTTTCTTGTAGAAGTTTAAAGTTGTAGGAGTTGTCCCATGAAAAATAGCTTACCCCAAACATCCCTGCGCGCGGTCATCGCCTTAGTATCCTGCGCCCTGTGGGCGACCGTGCTCACGAACTGTAAGGCGGCTGTAATTCCTGCCTCGGCGGCGGCGACCGAGGCCAGTCCGCTGCCTGCGGGAGCCGACTGTGAGCCCGCGCTCCGCGCCCGCTTTGCCCTGCCCAAAGGCACCCCGCCGTATTCGGCCGACGCTCCTACCTATGCCACCACTTATACCGATGCCGAAATCGCGGACCAGCGCCAGCGCGGCACGGACTTCCGGCAGGGGCTGCTGGCCGCCATCGCCGCCAAACAAACCACTTACACGGTCGCTCCCGGTGTTTGCCGACTCGCGGGCGGTCAGCTCCGCCTGACAGGCGTGGAAAACCTCGTGATCGAGTGCAAGGACGTGACTTTTATCACCGAGGACACGGGGAGTGGCATCGGGCTGATCAGTTTTGCCGAGTGCAAGAACGTCACCCTGCGCGGTCCGGCCATTTGGGATACCGCCCACCTGCCTTTCCGCCAAGGCCGGGTCGTTGCCGTCGATCCCGCAGGTTTGAACTTCGATCTGGAAATCGCGCCCGGCTATGCCCTTGAAGCCTCCAAGGCCGGCCCCCACCGCTACCATGTGTTTGATGCCAGCGGGCGTCTGCTGACCTGGTCGCAACAAAGCTACGAAAGCACCGCCGTTATCAAGGAACATACGCTGCGCGTTGCGTTAAAACGGCCCTCGTCTGTGCCCCTCGTGCCTGGTAAGATCGTCGCCTTGGAGAGCGGCAGCGGCCACTTGGCGTCTTATAATAATTGCGAAAACATGACTCTGGCCGATCTGACGATCTATACCGGAGTTGCGCACCTTTACGAACGCGGCACCCGGGGATTTAGTAAACAGCTCAATATCCGCTGCTTGACACCGGCTGGCACCAACCGGCTCATTGCCGGCCAGCCGATCCAGCACGCACTCAAAAACGGCACCTTGATCTACGACGGTTGCGAGTTCGGCGTCGGCTGGGACGACGGCATCAATCTGGTGGGCAAGTTTCACCTCGTGGCCCGCCAGCAATCGCCGCGCGAACTGATCGTTACCCAAGGGATCGACGCGGGGAGCGAACTCCTTTTTTACGGTTATGAGCGCTTCGATCTTCTTGCTAGTGCCAAGGTGGTGCAAGTAGCTAATGAGGGCGATAGTGTTATTGAGCAAGAACTTATAGACTTTTTTCGCACCCAGCGCATGAACAAGCTGACCAAGGTGAAGCTCGCCCGCATCACGCTCGACCGCGATGTGCAAATTCCGGCCCACACCGTCATCGATTGCTCTACGTCCCGGGCCGACGAGGTGATCGTGCGCAACTGCTACTTTCACGACGCCAATGCCCAGATCCTCCTGCTCCAAGGCGCGAAAAAAGGCCTGGTTGAAAACAACCTGCTGGAACGCAGCGCCGGGGCGGCCATCCATGTCGGCTTCAGCATGTACTGGCTGGAAGGGCCGATCCCGGGGAATTTTGTGATTCGCAACAACGTGATCCGCGACAATCCGGTTAACTTGCCGACCCCACGAGCCACCCCTGGCTCGATCTCTATCGTCGGCGGGACACCCAAGCCGTCGAAAAGCCGCTTCATCCACAATATTCTCATTGAGCACAACACGATCGATAACCCCTCTTGCGCCGGCATCTACGTGCGTAATGCGGACCAGGTGACCATCCGCCATAACCGGATCATCTGCCCGGCTGAGCGCGCGCTGACCGAAGATCGCGGCCAGCCGCTTGCCTCGGCCCCCATTGATCTGGATGCCGTCAGCCAGACCGTAATCAGCGACAACATCTTTGAAGTCGGCCCTGTTTTCAAGGCCGATCCGGTCAAGGTGGGCCCCGATGTGGACCACCTCACCGTGACAAACAATCGGGTACTGCCGGTGGTGACTCCACCACGTCTCCCGCCGGCGTCCCGCAGCGCGCTTAAGTAAGTCCAGCATCGTGACGATGTACTCAATATTCCATTGAGGCCTCGCTTATTGCCTCTGTTTTCAGTTCCTCGGTCCCGCTGTCGCCCGCGAAGGCTAGCTCTTTTGAGCAAGTCGGACTTGTAGAATTTTAAGTTTGACTTGTAGAAGTTTTCACGATGCTCGGAAGTCCGCCCGCGACGGCGAGGCCGGAGCGATGTCCGGTAGAAGCCTGAACTGAGTCCCAATCCCTCCTAAAAAAGCCCGGTCCCACGACCGGGCTGCGGAGCGTTCGCGCGAGTGGACGATTTTGCGCTTGGCGCTAAGCTCCGGCATGCAAAAACGCTCGATTCACCTCCTTATCCTGCTCCTGACCCTGGTTTTCGGGGCAGGTGCTGCCGCGTCCCTCCTTGCCGAGCCTCAGGCGGATGGGGAGCTGGTGACTCATTCTTTGCATCTTCTTCAATGCGAGTCTTTTGAGCAAGTCGGACTTGTAGAAGTTGGACTTGTAGAAGTTGATGCGAGCGGAACCAAGCTGCCCGATGGCGACCTCTGGGCCGATACCTGGGTCGCGACCGATGGCGTCGGCCGCACCCTGCCCGGCTATCGCGAGGTCGGTCCGCCTCGTGCGGACAAGTCGCTGGCGATCTTCTATTTCCTGTGGGTTAACCGCAGCTTCACCAACTGGGGAAGTAGCCCGGCCTTCGACATAACCAAGATCCTTGCTAGCGATGAGAAGAATCGGCAGTGGGGTCCGTTCAACGCCTTCCATTTCTGGGGCGAGCCCGAGCTCGGCTACTACACGATCGACGATCCCTTCGTGCTGAACAAGCACGTCAACATGTTGGTGGCGGCGCAGATCGACGCCCTGGTTTGTGATACCACCAATGGGCCGACCTATGCCGAGCAAGCCAAAGCCCTGGTGAACGTCCTGTCCCAGGGGCGCGAACGCGGCGTGCAGGTGCCGCATGTCGCCTTCATGCACTGGGGCGGCGCCCCTGGCAGCGTGCAGCAGGTCTACAAGGAATTCTATCAGGCCAAGATCCATCCCGAGCTGTGGTTCAATTGGCTGGGCAAGCCCTTGGTGCTGGCCCCACCCGAAAAGATGACCCCCGAGATAGCGAATTTCTTCACTACGCGCTCCAGCTGGTCGGACCACAAAGGGGAGTGGTTCGGAGACGGTCGCGACCGCTGGTGCTGGAGCGACCGCTATCCGCAGGGACCGGGCTGGCATGAATCCCCGGACAAGCCCGAGCAGATCTCGGTGCTGATCGCCGGCTGGCCACATGAGGTCTTCGGCCGCAGCTTCCATGATGGCAAGCAGCCCAAGGAGGGCGACAACCATCCCGAGCAAGGTCTGTGCTTCGCCGAGCAGTGGAAGCGGGCTCTGGAGGTCGACCCGCAGCTGGTCTTCGTCACCGGCTGGAACGAATGGGTGGCGCAACGCGGCGAATGGGGCAAGGGCTGGGGCGGCCCGTTCTGTGGCTACATGCCGATGAAGCAAGGAGATGGCTTCTTCGTCGATCAGATGAACCAGGAATTCAGCCGTGACGCTGAGCCGATGCGCGGCGGTCACAGCGATGCCTACTACTATCAGCTGGTCGCCAACGCCCGTCGTTACAAGGGCGTCCGTCCGCCGCCGCTGCCGGTCGCGAGTCCTATCGCCATCCTCGGGTTGTTCGAGGACTGGGCCAAGGTGCGGCCGGACTACCGCGACTTCACCGGCGATACGCTGCACCGTGATTCGGTGGGTTGGTGCGACTCGCTCCACTATACCAACACCACTGGTCGCAACGACATCGTGCGCTGCAAAGTGTCTTATGATTCGGCGATGGTGTACTTCTACGTCGAGACTGCGGCGCCGATCACGTCGTGGAAGGACAAGCATTGGATGACGCTGCTCATCGACGCCGACCAGGACCACAAGACCGGCTGGGAGGGCTACGACTACGCAGTGAACCTCGGGCCGGCCAGCGCAACGCGCAGCGACGTCCGCGCCAATCAGGGCGGCGGATGGAAGTGGACCAATCCGGTCGCGATCGACTACCGAGTTACCGGCAATCGTCTGGAGCTGGGTATCCCGCGTGCGGCGCTGGGCCTGCGCGACAAGGCGGTGAAGCTCGATTTCAAGTGGGTCGACAACTACCAGGCGGAAGGAGACATAAGCGATTTCGCGATCAACGGCGACGCGGCACCTGACCGCCGGTTCAACTACCGCTACGATGCCACCCTGACCCCAGCCGTCATCGACGGCTGGACCAAGGAGGCCGCTGCCGCCCGCAAGCGCTAAACCGTGTGGCAGCTCGCGGTCTAAAAGAAAGTGACCTGTGCAACTCCGGTCGGGGCCACAAACTATTGCGACCAGTGCAACTCAGACGCCAAACTGACGAAGCTCATTTTAACCGCAGAAGACGCAGAAGAACGCAGAATGAGCGAGATGGCATCTGGTGCGGAAGAGGCCTATTGAAACGCACGTCGATTCGATACTCTCATGATACTGGTGAGTGAGAATTTCTCATTCTATTCTGCGTTCTTCTGCGTCTTCTGCGGTTGTCTGAGCTAGATCTCGAATTGCACAGGTCGAACTAGTGCGAATCCTGGGCTGACCTTGAGCGCAGCCAGATTCGCGTGAGCGGAGGTGAGGACCTGAACCTCGCGGAAATTCAGTGCCGGATCAGTCGCGTCCGAGATGTGTCCCCGCTCATAGACACTTGCGCTCGCATGACTACATTGTGCGACCAACGCAACCCCGTGCAGAACTCTATGCCCATTCCCAGTCTCGACGACGCCCGCCACCTCGCCACCCAAGGCAACCTGATCCCGGTCTACGCCGAGATCCTGGCCGACATGGAGACGCCGGTCTCCGCCTTCCGCAAAATCGCCTACGATGAGTCGGGCCGCCGACTGCCGCACGCCTTCCTGCTCGAGTCGGTCGAGGGCGGCGAACGCATCGGCCGCTACTCCTTCCTCGGCGCCGGCCCCGCCGCCGTGCTCAAACGCGGCGACGCCGGCAGTGAAGTCACCTGGCCTTGCGGCCGCCGCGAAAGCTTGCCGCCCGCTCCCGAAGCTTTTGCCGATGTCCAGCTGTTCCTCGCCCGCTGGAAGCAGGTGTCCGTCCCCGGACTCGCCCCCTTCGCCGGCGGCGCCGTCGGCTACACCGCCTATGAAACGGTCCAGCGCATCGAGCCGGTGGTCAAGTGCCAGCGCGCCGACGGCCTCGACACGCCCGAAGCCATCTTCCTCATCGCTCACACCCTCGTCGCTTTCGACCGCGTCCGACACCGCATCCAGGTGATCTCGCACGCCGACCTCTCCGGCGGCGCCAGTGTCGAAGAAGCCTATGCCGCCGCTTGCGGCCGCATCGACAGCATCCTGGCGCAATTGGCCCGTCCCCTCCCCCATCTCACCGCGCCCGCTCTCGACAATCTCGAGCCGCACGCGCATGTCTCCAATCTCGACAAGCCGCGCTTCCTCGGCATGGTCGCCAAGGCCCAGGAGTACATCCGCTCCGGCGATGTCATCCAGGTCGTCCTGTCGCAGCGCTTCAAAGCCGAGGCCAAGCCCGAGCCGCTGTCGCTGTTCCGCGCCATCCGCGCCATCAACCCCTCTCCCTACATGTTCTGCCTCCACCTCGGCGACGACTTTGCCCTCGCCGGTGGTTCTCCCGAAGTGCACGCCAAGGTCAGCCGCGAAGGCGTCGTCACCGTCCGCCCGATCGCCGGCACCCGCCGTCGCGGCGCCGACGCGACTGAAGATGCCGCCCTCGAAGCGGAGCTGCTCGCCGACGGCAAAGAGATCGCTGAACACGTCATGCTCGTCGATCTCGCCCGCAACGACATCGGCCGCATCGCCGAGACCGGCTCGGTGCGGGTGTCGCAAAAGATGGTGGTCGAGCGCTACTCCCACGTCATGCACATCGTCTCCGAAGTCCAAGGTCAGCTCCTGCCCGAGCTCAGCCCCGCCGCCGCGATGGCCTCGACCTTCCCCGCCGGCACCGTCTCCGGCGCCCCGAAGATCCGCGCCATGCAGATCATCGCCGAGCTCGAACCCTCGGCCCGCGGCCCCTACGCCGGCGCCGTCTGCTACTTCTCCTTCTCCGGTGGCGTCGACTCGTGTATCGCCATCCGCACCGCGGTGCTGAAAGGCGAACACACCTACATCCAGGCCGGCGCCGGCATCGTCGCCGACTCGGTGCCGGAAGCCGAATACGAAGAGACCCGCGCCAAGGCGCGCGCCATGCTCGTCGCCCTCGCCGCCGCCGCCCGCATCCCGAACTAAAATTTTCACCACAGCAATACGGAAAAATTCCATGCAAAATCTCGACTGGCCCAACCTCGGCTTCACCTATCGCGACGTCAACGCCCACATCAAATCGGTCTGGAGCAAGGGCCGCTGGTCCACTCCTGAAGTCGTCCCCGGCGAGCCCTACCTGAAGATCCACATCGCCGCCACCGCCCTTCACTACGGCCAGACCGCCTTCGAAGGTCTCAAGGCCTTCCGCGGCAAGGACGGTTTGATCCGCATCTTCCGCCCCGATGCCAACTGCGCCCGCATGGTCTCCTCCGCCGAACGCACCGAGATGGCCGTCGTCCCCGAAGAGCTCTTCATCCAGGCCTGCAAGATGGCCGTCGAAGCCAACCTCGACTTCCTGCCGCCCTACGGCAACGGCGCCTCGATGTACCTGCGCCCGCTGCTCATCGGCACCGGCCCGCGCATGGGCGTCCAACCCGCCGATGAATACACCTTCATCGTCATCGCCGTCCCAGTCGGCGCCTACTACAAAGGCGGCCTGCAAATGGTCGACGCCATGATCGTCGACGGCTACGACCGCGCCGCCCCGATGGGCACCGGCAACGTCAAGGTCGGCGGCAACTACGCTGCCGGTCTCAAGCCCTACCACATCGCCAAGGACGCCGGCTTCCCGGTCAACCTCTACCTCGATGCCAAGGAACACCGCTACATCGACGAGTTCGGCACCTCCAACTTCGTCGGCATCCAGGACGATACCTACATCACACCCTCGTCGCCGACCATCCTGCCCTCGGTCACCAACAAGGCCCTGATCCAGCTCGCCACCGACCTCGGAATGAAAACCATTCGCCGTCCCGTCGAAGCCTCCGAGATCAAGGATTTCGAAGGAATTGCCGCCTGCGGCACCGCCGTCGTCCTCAACCCGATCAACCGCATCGTCACCGCCTCCGGCACCGAGCTCTACAAGAGCAATGGCCAGGTCCACCCGCGCTTCGAACAGCTCTACCGCGCCCTCCAGGCGATCCAGTACGGCGAAGCCCCCGATAAGCACGGCTGGTGCGTCGCGGTCAAGGGCTGAAGCAAGGTTGAAAGGTTGAAAGGCGGAACAGCATGACCTTGTGACCAGAGACCCAGCGACTCAGATTTCCGCGCTCCTTGCTCTTCGTTCCTTTAAACCTTAAACTTTAAACTCGAAGCTTTATGAACCGCACCACCCTGCTCGACATCCTTCTCGTCCTCGGCGTCCTCTGGTTCATCCAGGGACGCTGGCCGCTGATTCCCGCCCTCTTCTGGCGGGACAAGCTGAAGGATTTCGGCCGGGCCTGCCGCTATAAACTCCGACACGACCGCGACATCCTCGACGAGGCCCGGATCAAGGCCCTCGAAGACTCCGCCGCAAGCATTGAAAAAGCCGCCGCTGACGGCATCCGCGGCGCCGCCGCCGAATCGATCATCAAAGAACACAACGAGCTTCTCGCCGGGCTCTTCCCGGTGACCAGCCGCAGCCGCCTCGCCGAAGGCACCGAGACCCTCGTCGTCGCCTTCGCCCTCGCCTTCGCCG
>CAMCSH010000088.1 GCA_945877655.1 Lentisphaera araneosa HTCC2155
AGTCATTCGAAGTTGATTATCAATATAGACCTTGAAGATTTTTACGGGTGCATAAATTTCGGGCGCGTTCGGGGCGCATTAATTGCTAAGCCATACAAGTTTAATCCTGCTGTCGCCACAGTTATTGCCCAGCTCATTACATTTAGAAATAAGCTTCCCCAAGGAGCATCCACATCTCCATTGATTTCGAATATTGTATCATGGGGACTCGATAGAAATTTATTAAATCTATCGGGAAAATACCATCTAAAATACACTCGGTATGCGGATGACATTACATTTTCAACATCCAAAAAAAAGACATCCTCTAAAATCATCTCTTGGGAAGGGAGTAATCCAATAAATTCAAATATAACAACTGGGGATGAGCTAGATAACGCCATTGAAAAATCAGGTTTCAAAATCAATCAATCTAAGACTCGGGCTCAAATTCCATGCATCCGTCAAGAGGTAACTGGATTAACGGTAAATATGACCCCCAATATCCAGAGGAAATACATTCGAAATTTGAGAGCTCTGTTAAATTCCTGGAAAAAACGTGGCCTTTCTGAGGCCGCTAAATATCATTTTGCCAATCATAACAAGAATAAATTAAATAATGCCAGCCAAGATTTCATTGAAAATTTATTTAAAAAAATAATATACGGCCATGCATCCTATTTGAAACAAATTAAAGGAAGTCTAAATGGTGTATTTATTAATATTTCAAAGATGATATTACTACTTGACTCAAATGCACCAGAATTCATTCAGAAAACAAAGGAGATAACCATGGAATTTGATTTCTTTATATGTCATGCATCCGAGGATAAAAACAAAATTGCATTGCCGATTTATGAAGAAATGAAAAAACAAGGACTGAAAGTTTTCATTGATAAATTTGAGATTGGATGGGGGGATTCGTTAACGAAAATTATAAATGGAGCTCTGTCGAAAGCTAAATTCATTATTGTTATTATATCAGATAAATCATTAGAAAAGCCTTGGCCTCAAAAAGAATTAGAATCAGCAATGGCTAGAGAGATCAATGGCAGGACAAAAATACTGCCAATAGCGGCATGCCCATTACCCTTAATTTTCAATAAATATCCATTGCTAGAAGACAAGCTTTTCTATACTTGGGGTGGTGACGCCATAGAAGTTGCCTTAAAATCAAAAGAACTTTTAAAATAAAAAATTATAACTAAAAACAGAATGCCCAAGGCCGTACCCATGTGTGACATCCACATCCTTTCCGAGTTGTCCCGGCTGCGCGAGAGCGTCGATCTGGAGTGCAAGCTTGCGGCCGGACGGGATGCTTCGATGTTGCGTTCACCGCAGAGCGGTCGAAGCTGGCTTAGCTCAGGGCCTGGCCCTGGGTTCAAATCCCCCCGATTTGTTCGCCTCGCGGAGCGAGCGCAGGCTTGTGCTGGTCGTCTGCCCTCGACCCCTTGCGGGTCGCACATGCTAGCCCAGGGTCGAGCCGCATCGGCGGAGACCCTGGGTTGGCGTTCCCTGCATTTTTCCGACCCCTTGCGGGTCGCACAGCGTTTGGCCGGGACTCTGTGCGACCCGCAAGGGGTCGGGATCTTCTTTTCTTGGTTGACCCAGGGTCGAGGCGACCCTGGGCTACCATGTGCGACCCGCAGGGGGTCGAGCGACAAACTCGGGCTCCGCCTCTTCTTGCCCCGGAGGGGCAGCCGGCAGATAGCCCAGGGTGTAGGCCGAGGGACGAGGGCAAACCCTGGGTGGGGCATCCCCCCGATTCGAGCCCCGGAGGGGCGTCCAGAGGCCAATCGTGACGGCCAAACGCATTCGGCTCGCCCCGCTGGGGCTCCGGTCGATTTTTCCTCTCACCCAGGGTTTGCGACTCGTTCCTCATCGCTACACCCTGGGCTGACATCTGACCGCCCTTCCAGGGCGCAAATCGAGTGGCACAGCTCGGTGGCGGCAAGCTGTAAGGACGACTTACAAGTTCCCTCTCAGCTTTGCCGTCCCGGTTTATCTCTTCACACCTTCCGCCAGCCAGCAAGTCTCCGGAAATTCCGGAAAGTTCGAAGTGCAGGCTATCTTATCCGCCTTCGATCGCAACCGAATGCCCAAGGCCTCACCCATGTTTGACCTCCACACCCTTTCCGACTTGTCCCGGCTGCGCGAGAGCGTTGATCTGGAATGCAAGCTCGCGGCCGGACGGGATGGCCAAGGAGTGGTGCCGGAGGATTTCTGGCCGAGCTACAGCGCCTTCGCCAACACCCAGGGCGGTGTGGTGATTCTCGGCCTGCGGGAGAAGAAGGGCGTCTTCAGCGTCGACGGCATCGCCAATCCCGCCAAGGTGCGCAAGGAACTCTTTGACACGGCCAACAGCCGTCAGAAGGTGAGCATCAACCTGCTCAGCGACGCCTCAGTGCAAGAGATCATCATCGAGGGCAAGACCTTGCTGCGGATCGAGATTCCTCGCGCCCACCGCAAACAGAAGCCGGTTTTCCTCGGCGCCAATCCCTTTGGCCACAGCTACCGCCGCCTCAATTGCGGCGACCGCGTTTTACCGGATGAGGAAGTCCGGCGGATGATCGCCGAGCAGGTCAGCGAATCGCGGGATACGCAAATCCTTCCCGGCCACGGGATGAGCGCCTTGGATCTCGGCAGCCTGCATGCCTATCGCAACCACTTCGCCAGCCATCGCCTCGGCCATCCTTGGATCGCCCTCGACGACCGCGAATTCCTCCGGCAAATTGGCGGCTGGCGGGGCGACGCCGTCCGGCAAGAAGAGGGTCTGACTCTGGCCGGCTTGCTGATGTTCGGCCGCTCGACTGAGATCGAAGGCGTCTTCCCCTCCTACTTCCTCGACTACCAAGAGCTGCCTGCCGACACCCGCGCGACCCGTTGGCTCGACCGCGTCGTGCCCGACGGAACCTGGTCCGGCAACCTCTTCGACTTCTTCCGCAAGGTCCACCTCAAGCTGACTGCGGATCTCAAGGTGCCCTTTGTGCTGAAGGGAGAAGTCCGGCAAGACGAGACTCCGACCCACGAGGCCCTGCGCGAGGCCCTGATCAACGCCTTGGTGCATGCCGACTACAGCGACCGCGCCTCGATCAAGATCGTCAAGAGTCCCACGGGTTTCAGCTTCCGCAATCCCGGCCTGATGCGGGTGCCGCCGGATCAGGCCTTGCATGGCGGCGAGAGCGACTGCCGCAACGCCACCCTGCACAAGATGTTCCTTCTCATCGGCCTTGGCGAACGCGCCGGCTCCGGCCTGCCGAAGATCCGCCACGGCTGGCACGGCCCTATCACCCTCAGCGACAGCTTGGACCCCTACAACCAAAGCATCTTGCGACTGAGCCCGGAAGTCACCCCTCAAGTCGCAGGGCAAGTCGCCCCCGAAGTCGCCCCCGAAGTCGCCCCCGAAGTCACCCCTCAAGTCGAGGCACCAGTCACCCCGCACGTCGCCCCCGAAGTCACCCCGCAAGTCGAGACTCCATGGGCCCAGTCAGGGGCCCAGTCAGGGGCCCAGTCAGGGGCCCAAGTCGAGTCACGGCTAGAGTCACGGCTAGAGTCATTGCCCCGATCAGGGGTTGCGGCACCAGTCACAGGGCAAGTCACCGACCCAGTCACAGGGCAAGTCACCGACCCAGTCACCGACCCAGTCACCGACCCAGTCAAACGTCTTTTGGATGTGCTTACTGAAGTTGCGCTTGGTGCTGAAGCCTTGCGAGCTTCTCTAAGACTGAAGCATCGACCAACATTTAGAGCCAACTACCTACACCCCGCCCTCGCCGCCGGCCTGATCGAAATGACCATTCCCGACAAGCCCAACAGCCGTTTGCAGAAGTACCGCCTCACCGCCAAGGGGCGCCAGTATCTTTCCGGAGAGTCCCAGCCATGAAATTCACCGAAGCCCAGCTCGAAGCCGCGATCACCGAACTCCTCAGCGCAGTGGGTTATCCCCATAGCCTCGGCGAGACCCTGTTGCGGGAGCCGCAAGAAGTCCTCATCCTTGAGGATCTGCGGGCCTTCCTGTCCAGCCGTTACCGGACGGAAGGGGTCACGGCCAGCGAGATCGCCACGGTGATCCGCGACCTGCAGGGACTGAGCACCGGCGACCTCTACGCCAGCAACAAGAGCTTTATGAAGATGCTGGCCGATGGCTTCATGCTCAAGCGCGAGGATCACCACCTGCCCGACCTCTATATCCAGCTCCTCGACTATTCCGGCCTGGCGCCGCAACACGTCCCCGATCCCGAACATCTGCGGCAGATCGGCTCCGGCTCCGACACCGGCAGCTACGGCCTCTGGGGGACCAACAAGGCGCGATTCGTCACCCAACTGGAGATCACGGGTCCGGTGGAGAATCGCATTCCCGACGGCGTCCTCTACCTCAACGGCCTGCCCTTGGTGGTCTTCGAGTTCAAGAGCGCCATCCGCGAAGAAGCGACCTTGCACGACGCCTATGTGCAGCTCGCCACCCGTTACCGCCGCGACATCCCCGAGCTGCTCAAGTACAACGCCTTCTGCGTCCTCAGCGACGGCGTCAACAACAAGTCCGGCAGCTTCTTCGCCCCCTACGATACGTTCTATGCCTGGCGGAAAACCGAAAGCGGCGAAGTGCAGGAAGCGGAGGGGATCAATTCTCTGTTTAGCCTGATCAAGGGCCAGTTCCAGCCTCGGCGCCTGCTCGACATCCTGCGCAACTTCATCTTCGTGCCGGACAGCTCGCGCCACGAGCTGAAGGTGCTCTGCCGTTACCCGCAATACTACGCCGCGACCAAGCTCTTCGCCCACATCCTGCAGCACAAGCGTCCGCACGGCGACGGCAAGGGCGGCACCTACTTCGGCGCCACCGGCTGCGGCAAGAGCTACACCATGCTTTACCTCAGCCGCCTGCTGATGAAAAGCATCGAGCTGGCCAGCCCGACCTTGGTTTTGATCACCGACCGCACCGACCTCGACGACCAGTTGTCGCGCACCTTCACCAACGCCAAGGGCTTCATCGGCGATGCCCAGATCGTCAGCGTCGAGAGTCGTCAGCATCTGCGCGAGCTGCTGAAGAACCGCACGAGCGGCGGTGTCTTTTTGACCACCATTCACAAGTTCACCGAAGACGCCCAGCTCTTCAAGAAGTACCAGGGGAAGCGGTGAGCTAAGCCTCGTGCTTTATTGCGCCGATTTCACCGCCTCCAGCTTGATCGGCGAGGCGCCGCCGGCAGCCCATTGCACCACGATGATGTTGCCGGCGCGATCGACGCAAAGATCGTGAGCATGGACAAAGACCGGCGCGGCCTGATAGAGGGGCTGAAGCTTGCCGTCGACATATTTCGGTTCGACGCCGCCCGGACAGGAGATCACTTTGTCATTCTTATCGAGAATGATGACAAAACCAGAGGCGCCGCCGACCTTCGGGCCGGTGCCGTCTTTTTTCGACCAGCAGACGCCGACATAGAGCTTGTCACCATGGACTGCAGCCTGGCCGCAGAAAGCACCGGGGAGATCGATGTCGCCGAGATATTTGCCGTCGAGCGAGAAATATTTAAGCTGGTTGTCGGCGCGGGAACTGACGATCAGACGCGGCTTTTGCGGATCGCGCAGATCGACCGAGATGCCGTGGGCTTCGTGCAATTGGGCCTTGGGATCGGCCTCGGTGGAACCGCCGAATTTGCGAATGAACTTGCCATCTTTGTCGTACTGCAGAACCCAGTTGGAGCCATAGCCGTCGGAGACGTAGATGTCGCCATTCGGAGCGACGGCGGCGTCACAGGGCATGAAATTCATGCCGGGCTCGTAGGCGCCGACGCTGAGGGGATCGGGCAGCGACAGGATGAGCTGGCCATTGGTGTCTGTGATGGCGACTCGTCCGCGTTCGCGAAGCTGTTTGCCGGCGCGGACAGCCCAGCCGGAATCGACGACGACGAGGCGTTCCTGGCCATCGCGTTCGAAGATCTCGAGGCCGTGGGCGCCGGGGTATTCTGTGATGCCTGCGCTGATCAACTTGCCGTCGGGGCTATAGCGCAGGAAGTTGTGCAGGGTGTTGTCGCAGAGGGCGATGAATTCGCCGTTTTTGAGCTGCACCATGGCGTGGCAATTGTAGATCGGATTCTTATTCGGATCGAGCTGCCCCCATCCTGCCGCGACGCTGAACTTCATGTCGCCGTGGCCGAGTACGGTTCCGACGGCGGGAACTGGTGCGGGCACAGTGACGCAAAGACTGGTGCCTTCATCGACCGGGTGGGCAGCGAGTCCGAGTGAGAGGAAGAAGGTGGAGAGGATGAGCTTTTTCATAAGGTCCTTTTTTGAATTGCGAATGAAGAGTTATGAGTTTTTCTAAGATCACGCAAGCACGGCCTTGACCACCTTGCCGGCGACATCGGTTAGGCGGTAGTCCCGGCCCTGGAAGCGATAGGTAAGGCGTTCGTGGTCCACCCCCATGAGGTGGAGCATGGTGGCGTGCAGATCGTGGACATGAACCGGGTTCTCGACGATGTTGTAGCCCCATTCGTCGGTCTGGCCGTAGCTGCTGCCGCCCTTGATGCCGCCGCCGGCCATCCACAGGGAAAAGCAGCGCGGGTGGTGGTCGCGACCGTAGTCGTTCTGGGTCATTTTTCCTTGGCAATACGTGGTGCGGCCGAATTCGCCGCCCCAGATCACCAGGGTGTCTTCGAGGAGTCCGAGGCGCTTGAGATCGGCGACCAAGGCGGCCGAGGCCTGGTCGGTCTGTTTACACTGGTTGGTGATCTGGCCGGGCAGGCCGCCATGCTGGTCCCATCCTTGATGGAAGAGCTGAATGAAGCGCACACCGCGTTCGGCGAGTCGACGGGCGAGCAGGCAGTTGGCTGCGTAGGTGCCGGGCTGGCGCGAGCTCGCTCCGTAGAGGTCAAAAGTGGCGGCGGATTCCTTCGACATATCGGCCGCTTCGGGCACGGCGAGCTGCATACGGAAGGCCATCTCAGCCTGGGCGCTGCGAGCGGCGGTTTCCGGATCGCCGTAGATCCCGGCGGTGGCGGCGTTGAGCGAGCCGAGGCCGTCGAGCATGTCGCGGCGAATGTCGCGGTTGAGGCCGTCGGGGTTATCGAGGAAAAGCACCGGCTCCTTGCCGGCGCGGAACTGCACGCCCTGATGCTGCGAGGGAAGGAAGCCGGAACCCCAGAGACGCGAGTAAAGCGGCTGGTCATGGCTGGCGTCTTTCGACACCAGGGTGACAAAAGCGGGCAAGTTGGCATTCATCGAGCCGAGACCGAAATCGGCCCAGGCGCCCATGGCCGGGCGGCCGGGCTGTTGGTGGCCGGAGCAGAAGAAAGTGATCGCCGGGTCGTGGTTGATCGCTTCGGAGTGCATGGAGCGGATGATGCAGAGATCGTCGGCGATCTTGGCGGTGTGCGGCAGCAGGTCGCTGATCCACTGGCCGCTCTGGCCGTGCTGTTTGGCACCGACAAAAGACGCCGCGACGGGAAGTGTCGCCTGGTTGCCACTCATGCCGGTGAGCCTTTGCGTTCCTCGCACCGACGCGGGAAGCTCCTTGCCGTGATGTTGCTTCAGCAGCGGCTTCGGATCGAGGGTTTCAAACTGCGAGGGACCACCAGCCTGGAAGAGGTAGATGACGCGTTTGGCCTTGGCGGCGAAGTGCGGCAACCCCGGCAGGCCGCCGGTGATCTGCGGCGCCGGAGCGCCAAAGAGCTGCGGCTGGGACAAGGCGGCGAGGGAGAGAGCGCTGGCGCTGAGGAAGTGTCGGCGATTCATGGGGGGCTCCAGAATTAAGAATTAAGAATTAAGAATTAAGAATTACCCTAAAAACCGCTGTCGAACTTGTTTGAGCTCAACTGCAGCTTGACCCCAAAGGGGTTTCAGATTTTAGCCCAGGGTTGAGCCGCATCGGCGACACCCTGGGTTGGAATGAGTTATGATTTCTGACCCTGAAAGGGTCGCGGAAAGTCCTAGGCTGCTACGGTTTTTAGAATTATAGAATTAAGAATTGAACGAAGGGGTTGGCGCCTGGTTCATCTGACGACGCAAGTCGCGTCGGAGGCGAGGATGACCGAGCAGAGGTTGGCGAGGGCTTTTTCAGGTGCGCCGGGGTGGAGGGCGAGCTGGCGTTTATGGAGCTCGTTCAAGGCCGCGGCTTCTTTTACGGAAGGCGCACGGGCGCAGAGCAGCGTGAAGGCGCGGGTGGGAGCTGCCTCGGGAGCTTCCTTGAGGGCGCGGGTCGCTATCGAGCGGGCGGCTTCGAGGAAGACCTCGTCGTTGAGCAGGGCGAGCGCCTGCAGCGGGGTGTTGGTGTTCTGACGGCGGACCGAGCAGACTTCGCGGCTGCCGGCGTCGAAGAGCTGCAGGTTGGGAGGTGGCGCGGTGCGCTTGCGGTAGGTGTAGAGACTGCGGCGATGCGCAGACTCGCCTTTGTCCGGATGGTAGGCGCCGCCGGATGCGCCGGAATCCTCCCAGACTCCCGCAGGTTGCCAGGGCTTAACGCTGGGGCCGCCAAGCTTGTCGACCAGGAGTCCCGCGGCTTTCAGAGCTTGGTCGCGCAGGGCTTCGCCGCTGAGGCGGAAACTCGGTCCGCGGGCAAGCAGGCGGTTCGCCGGATCCGCTTTCCAGTTCGCCTCGTTGACGGCAGAGCTTTGGCGGAAGGTGGCGCTGAGGACGATGCGGCGCAGCAGGGCGCGGACATCCCAGCCGCTGCTGACGAAATCGCGCGACAAGGCGTCGAAGAGTTCTCGGTGTTCCGGAGCTTCGCCCTGAGTGCCGAAGTTCTCGCGGGTCTTGACCAATCCTTCGCCGAAACACAGGGCCCAGTAGCGGTTGACGGCGACACGCGGGGTCAGGGGATTTTGAGCCTCGGTGGCCCAGCGGGCGAGACCGAGTCGGTCGCGAGGCAAATCTTTGTTGAAGGCGAAGATCTGCTCGAGTGCGCCGGGTTGGACTTCTTGCTTCAGATCGGGCTGATCGTAGGCGCCGCGATTGAGCAGGTAGCTCTTGCGAGGAGCCGATGAAGTCGCCATCACCGGGATCTGCACGATCGATTCCAACAGGTCTTGATGAGCGCGACGGGCTTGATGCAGTGCCGCATCGGCGGCGGCCCACTGCGGTTGAATGCGCCGCTGCCAGAGCTGGAGCAGGGCGGCATCGGGATTCTTCAGCGCCGTGGCGAAGACGCTGCCGCCGTTGAGTAGGTCGATCTCGAGAGCCTGCAGCTCGACATCGTAGATCCGCAGTTCGTCGACCTGGCCATCTTTGAAACCGACATCGCGTTGACGCGAACGCCAGCCGATTTGCAACTGACGCATCGGCGTCGGGCCGTCGATGAAGTCGCGCAAGACATCGCAGGGCAGCTCCTTGCCGTTCAGCCAGATCTTCATGCCGGCGGCGCGTGACGAGCCGTCGTAGGTGAGAGTGACCTGGTGCCAGGTCTTCAGGGGCAGCGGCTCGCGGCTGCGGATGGCGATGGCCGAGCCGGGCCAGAGATGGATGATTTCGAAGCTGAGATGACCTTCCTTCATCATCAGCTGATAACCTTGTTGGTCGGACTCGATGGTGAAGTCGCAGCCGTGCAGGATGGTGGCGCGCGGCGTCGCGGTTTCGGCCCGCAGGCGCAGGGCGACGCTGAGGGGATCGCAGCGGCGGAAGGACGGGGTCTTGTCGAGCGCCGGCCCGTTGTCGCCGTCGAGCAGAGTGGCTGCCCCGGCGGGCGATTGCACCTTGCCGTCGAGCTCGTGCGAGGCAATCGGCTTAGGCAGCGAAGGAGTCGCGGTTTTTGCCCATTCCGCACAAGTTTTTGCGTCGGGCGCAACTTGCTTCAGTTTGTCTGCCGCCGCCGTCTCAGCCGCTACGAGATCGGCGAGCTTCTTCTCCTGCTCGGGCGTGGCCAGGTGCAGAACCGGACGGGCGATGGCGCCGGTGCTGTAGGGGATGGTGCCGGACTCGTCGATGCGGTCGAAGCAGGCGCCGAGGGAGTAGAATTCCTTCTGGCTGATCGGGTCGAACTTATGGTCGTGGCAGCGGGCGCAGCCGGTGGTCATGCCGAGGAAGGCGGCGGAGAAGGTTTCGACGCGGTCGGCGACAGCTTCCTGGCGGAATTCCTCGTCGATACTGCCGCCTTCTTGAGTCATCCGATGGAGGCGGTTGAAGGCGGTGGCGAGCTTCTGTTCCTGGGTCGCTTGGGGCAAGAGATCACCCGCGATCTGCCAGGTGAGGAACTGGTCGTAACTCAGGTTTTTGCGGAAGGCGCTAATGACCCAGTCACGCCAGGGCCAGTTGCGGCTTTGGGTGTCGCTCTGGTAGCCATGGGTGTCAGCGAAGCGCGCCGCGTCCATCCAGTCTTCGGCGAGGTGTTCGGCGCAGGCGCTGGAGGCGAGCAGCGATTCGACGCGTTTCTCATAGGCGTCAGAGGACTGATCCTGCTCGAAAGCGGTCACCTCTTCCGGGCTTGGCGGCAGGCCGGTGAGGACGAGGTGGGCGCGTCGCAGCAGCTCGGCGCGGCTGGCTTCGGCATTGGGTTTGAGGCCGGCTTTTTCAAGTTTGGCCAAGACAAAGCGATCGAGTTCGTTCTTGGCCCATTTCGAGTCCTTCACGACCGGGCTCGGCAGGGCTTGGGGAGCGACGAAGGCCCAGTGCTTCTCGTAGGGAGCGCCCTGCTTGATCCAAGTCGTCAAGATTTTCTTCTCGGCCGCGCTCAGGGTCTTGTGGCTCTTCAAGGGCGGCATGCGCTCTTCATCGTCATCGCTGTTGATCCGCTCGACCAAGCTGCTTTTCTCCGGGTGGCCGGGGACGATGGCGAAATGGCCTTCCTTAAAGGCCTTGGTCGCCAGCTCGAAGCTATTCAGACGTAAGTCGCCCTTGATCTTGTCTTTGTCGTTGCCGTGGCAGGCAAAGCACTTGTCCGACAGGATCGGCAGGACCTGGTCATTGTAGCCGACGGGCGGCTCTTCGGCGAGCAGGAGAAAAAGCAGGCTGAGGGAGTTCATGGTGTCGCCTTCTGATGAGTTGTTGATGGATACCACACTGAGAATCACTTGTATAGGCTCCGGTTCCGTAATGGCAGATGGACAATTCACAGATTTTATCGGAAGATGCACAGGGTGAGACGAGGCCAATGGCTCTCGAATGGGGAGGAATTCTTCCGATTCCACAGAGTGCCAGAGTGAGCTCATGGCCCCTCCCCCATAACCGCGAATATTTTTTTATGCCACCGTAGCGCCAAGACTGGGCCGCACTATCTTCGGAGGTCTTTTCCCAAGCACACCAAGGAGAGCGTAAAAACATGGTCATCCACGAATACCAAGCCCGCAGTCTGTTCAAGGCCTATGGCATCCCCGTCACCGAAGGCGTCACCGTCGAGTCCAGCAAGGGCCTCGAAGCGAAGCTCAAAGAGCTCGCCGCCCTCTATCCCAAAGCCCAGCACCCGGATGTCGATGGTTTCGTCGTCAAAGCTCAGGTTCACGCTGGTGGCCGCGGCAAAGGCGATGTCTTTAACGCCAAGGGCGAACAGCTCGATCGCGATGGCAAAAAGCTCGCCAAAGACGGCAAAAAAGCCGGCGGCGTCCGCTTCGTCGGCTCTCTCTCCGACGCCGTCGCTTTCACCGACGTCCTCCTCGGCAAGACCCTCGTCACCAAGCAGACCGGTGCCGAAGGCGCCAAGATCAATAAAGTTCTCGTCGTTCCCGGCCTGAACATCCCCGCCAAGAGCGAATTCTACCTCGCCATCGTCATGGACCGCAAGGGCCAGTGCCCCTTCATCATCGCCTCTAGCGAAGGCGGCATGGACATCGAAGAAGTCGCCGAGCACACCCCTGAGAAAGTCGCCAAGATCGCCATCAATCCCGCCAGCGGCTGGTGGCCCGTCTATGGTCGCCGCGTCGCGGCCGCCCTCGGCCTCACTGGTGACGACGCCCGCAAGGTCGCCGCCATCGCCGAAAAACTCTACAAGCTCTTCCTCGACAAAGATGCCTCCATCGTCGAAGTCAACCCGCTCGTCAAGACCGACGCCGGCAACTTCTACGCCATCGACGGCAAACTGAACTTCGACGACAACGCCCTCTTCCGTCAGCCCGAAATCGCCGCCATGCGCGATAAGGAAGAAGAAAACCCCCTCGAAGTCGAAGCCACCGAAGCCGACCTCAACTACGTCAAGCTCGACGGCTCGATCGGTTGCATGGTCAACGGCGCCGGCCTCGCCATGGCCACCATGGACACCATCAAGCTCTACGGCGGCGAACCCGCCAACTTCCTCGACGTCGGCGGCACCGCCAACGCTGAGCGCGTCGAAAAAGCCTTCCGCATCCTGATGAAGGACCCCAAGGTCAAGGTCGTCCTGATCAACGTCTTCGGCGGCATCGTCTTGTGCGACCGCGTCGCCAACGGCGTGGTTGAAGCGGTCAAGAAGATCCCCGGCTTCAAAATGCCCGTGGTCGTCCGTCTCGCCGGCACCAACTCCGAGCTCGCCAAGGACATCCTCAAGAAGTCCGGCCTCAAACTCATCCCCGCCGACGACCTCAACGACGGCGCCAAAAAAGCCGTCGCCGCCGCGGCCAAAGCCTAAGTTTCCAAGGAGTCCCACATGTCCATCCTCGTCGACAAATCCACCAAAGTCATCATCCAGGGCATCACCGGCAAGACCGGCGCCCTGCACGCCAAGCTGATGAAAGAATACGCCATCGAAGTGAAAAACCCCGGCTTCTTCGTCGGCGGCGTCACCCCCGGTAAAGGCGGCGAAACCGTCGAAGGCCTGCCGGTCTTCAACTCCGTCGCCGAAGCGATCAAGAAGACCAAGTGCAACACCTCTTGCATCTTCGTCCCCCCTCCCTTCGCCGCTGACTCGATCATCGAAGCGGTCGACGCCGGCATCAAGCTGGTCATCGTCATCACCGAAGGCATCCCCGTCCTCGACATGATGAAAGTCAAAGCCGCCATCAAGGGCAAAGACGTCACTATCGTCGGCCCCAACTGCCCCGGCGTCATCACCCCCGGCATCGGCAAGATCGGCATCATGCCCGGCTTCATCCACAAGGCCGGCAAAATCGGCGTCGTGTCGCGCTCCGGCACCCTCACCTACGAAGCCGTCGACCAGCTCACCAAAGCCGGCCTCGGCGAGTCGACCTGCGTCGGCATCGGCGGCGACCCGATCAACGGTTCGCAATTCCTCGACGTCGTCAAGCTCTTCGCTGCCGACCCCAAGACCGAAGGCCTCGTCTTCATCGGCGAAATCGGCGGCGACGCAGAAGAAACCGCCGCGGAATGGCTCAAAGCCAACTACAAGAAGCCCGTCGTCGGCTTCATCGCCGGCCAATCGGCTCCTCCCGGCCGCCGCATGGGCCACGCCGGCGCCATCGTCGGTGGTGGTGACCGCACTGCCAGCCAGAAGTCTGACTACCTCGCCAAATGCGGCATGAAAATGGTCAAGTCCCCGACCGACATCGGCGCCGCCATGACCGAGCTCTTCGCCAAGCAATCGAAAACCGCTGCTCCTGCCAAGAAAGTCGCCGCTCCTGCCAAGAAAGCCGCCGCTCCTGCCAAGAAAGCCGCCGCTGCCAAGGCTCCTGCCAAGAAAACCCTCGTCATCAAGGCCGCCGTCAAGGCTCCTGCCAAGAAGGCTGTGAAAGGCAAGAAGTAATTCTTCCCTGAACTTCAACGCGCCGCCGGAGAGATCCGGCGGCGCGTTGATTTAGAATTCCTGGAGGAGACTTCCGGAGGCTTCAGCGATCGAGGTTGAGAGGCAGCTGCACGAGGCGACCCTGACGCATGGAGCGGATCACGGCTTCGCTGAATTCCATGTAGCGGTAAGCTTCGTCGAAGCTGGTCAGCTCGACCTTACCTTCGCCTCGAATGGCGGCGCAGAAGTCTTCTTCGACCCGCCATTCCGAGTGCGGGTTCTTGATCGGAGTCACGACACTCATCTCCTTGTCGCCGCGGCGTCCGGCGCGCAGCACGGCCCGCTTCAGGTCGAGATGGATGGTGCCTTCCGAGCCGTGCAGCCAGAATTCCTCGTGGTCTTCTGAGAAGGCGGCGACGGTGGAGAAGTGCAAGGTCGCTTGGGCGCCGCAGTGCATGTCGGCGATGATGTCGAGATGTTCGGGGATTTCGACGGCGAGGTGGCGGCCTTCCCATTCCTTGAACTGGCTGAAGGTGCGGCCGCGGGCGATCACCG
>CAMCSH010000089.1 GCA_945877655.1 Lentisphaera araneosa HTCC2155
GGTGACGATGAATTTTTCATAGTAGATGACGTGCTCGAGGTTCTTGGCAGTCATGTCCAGAACCATGCCGAGACGCGACGGCATGCACTTGAAGAACCAGAAGTGCGAGACCGGCACGGCGAGGTCGATGTGACCCATGCGCTCGCGGCGGACGCGGGCACGGGTGACTTCGACGCCGCAGCGGTCGCAGACGATACCCTTGTGCTTGACGCGCTTGTACTTGCCGCAGGAGCATTCCCAGTCCTTGGTAGGACCGAAGATGCGCTCGCAGAAGAGGCCGCCTTTTTCCGGTTTGAAGGTGCGGTAGTTGATGGTCTCGGGGTTTTTAACTTCCCCGCGGGACCAGGAGGTGATGACCTCGGGAGAGGCCAGACCGATGGTCACCTGGGAGAAAGTGTTGCCACTTTCGTGCCCCAAGAGCTGCTTGATGAGATTGGTATCCATTGAGCTTCCTTAGCTGAGATCAGTCGCGCTTGACTCGGACATCCAGGCACAGTGCCTGCATCTCTTTCATCAACACATTGAAGGACTCGGGAACGCCGGCGACAAGCGTGTTGTCACCACGGACGATCGACTCGTAAATCCGGGTGCGTCCTTCGACGTCATCGGACTTGACGGTGAGCATCTCTTGCAGCGTGTAGGCCGCACCGTAGGCTTCGAGGGCCCACACTTCCATTTCACCGAAGCGCTGACCACCGTGCTGGGCTTTACCGCCGAGGGGCTGCTGGGTGACGAGTGAGTAGGGACCGACGGCACGGGCGTGGATCTTGTTGACGACCAAGTGGTCAAGCTTGATCATGTACATGATGCCGACTGTGACGCGCTGGGCGAAGGCTTCGCCGTTGCGGCCGTCGTAGAGGACAGTCTTGCCATCTTCGGGGAGGCCGGCTTGACGCAGGTAGTCGTGAATCTTGGATTCGTGGCAACCGTCGAAGACGGGCGACGCGAACTTGATGCCGAGTTTGACGGCGGCAAGGCCCAAGTGAGTTTCGAGAATCTGGCCGACGTTCATACGGGAAGGAACGCCGAGGGGGTTGAGGATCATGTCGACGCACTGACCGTCTTTCTGGAAAGGCATGTCAGCTTCGGGAACGATGATCGAGACGATACCCTTGTTACCGTGACGGCCGGCCATTTTGTCACCGACGTCGAGCTTGCGCTTGGCGGCGATGTAGACCTTGACCTGTTTGATAACGCCCTGTTCCTGGCCTTCGGCATTGTCAAGCTGCTCGATCTGTTCCTGATGGCGCAGATTGATGTCCTTGAGACGTCCGGCGTAGGAGCGCATGACTTCTTCGATCTGGTTCTTGTGCGGACCGTCAGGCATGGTGAAGTCTTCGTGGTGACCGGCCAGCTTGCGGAGGAGAACCTTGGTGATCTTGCGGTTGGCGGGGATGATCACCGACTCGTCGGAACGGGCGATGACATCGCAGGGGAGCTTGGAGCCGAGGAGGATGGTGCCGAGCTTTTCGGACAGATCGTCCTGGAACTCGGTGATCGCGGTCTTCCACTGGGTCTCGAGCTCTTTGCGCTGACGCTTGATATCGGCTTTGCTGAGGGTGGCTTTCGACGGATCGACCTTGCGCTCGATGCGGATGTCGGAAACGATGCCGTTGACACCTTGGGGAACGTAGAGCGAGGAGTCCTTGACGTCCGCAGCCTTGTCGCCGAAGATGGCGCGCAGAAGGCGCTCTTCGGGGGCGAGTTCAGTCTCCGACTTGGGAGTGATCTTGCCGACCAGGATGTCGCCGGGCTTGACTTCAGCGCCGAGGCGGATGACGCCTTCGGGACCGAGGTTGCGCAGGGCTTCTTCACCGACGTTGGGGGTGTCGCGAGTGATCTCTTCCGGACCCAGCTTGGTATCACGGGCCTGGATGTTGGCCTCGTTGATGTGGATCGAGGTGAAGATGTCTTCTTTGACGATGCGTTCGGAGATGATGATAGCGTCTTCGAAGTTGTAACCGTTCCAAGGCATGAAGGCAACGAGGATGTTACGGCCGAGGGCGAGTTCGCCCTTCTCGGTGGAGAAGCCGTCAGCGAGGATGTCGCCTTTTTTGACCTTGTCGCCGGCCTTTACGATCGGCTTCGAGTTGACGCAGGTGTTGGCGTTGGAGCGCATGAACTTGTGCAGTTCGTAGACGCCGCAGCCGAGAGCGATGAGTTGTTCCGAGGCTTTCTGGCGATCCTTGCCCATCTTTTCGCGACCGCGCGCTTCGGCGTGGATGGCGGCATCATAGAGCTCAAGGGCGGCGGTGGCGTCTTTCGACAGCTGGCCGTTCTTGGTGACGATGATACGGAAGGAGGTGGAGGATGCGACAACGCCATCTTCGAGAGCGACGGTGACGGCGCGTGAGCCGCGGGCGATGACCGCTTCCATACCGGTGCCGACGTAGGGCGAATCGGCAATCAGAAGGGGCACGGCCTGGCGCTGCATGTTCGAACCCATGAGGGCTCGGTTCGCGTCATCGTGTTCGAGGAAGGGAATGCAGGAAGTGGCGGGAGAAACCAGCTGCTTCGGCGACACGTCCATGTGCGTGATGGTCGCTTTTTCGGCTTCGAAGGACTCGCCGCGGTTACGGGAGAGGACGAAGTCGCCGCTGAGGTTTTTCTTGCCATCAAGCGCGGCGTTAGCCTGGGCGATGACGAATTCCTCTTCGACGTCGGCGGTGACGTAGTCGGCTTTATCGGCGACTTTGCCATCCGTGACTTTGCGGTAGGGGGTTTCGATGAAGCCGTATTTATTGACCTTGGCGTAGATGGCCAAGGAAGAAATCAGGCCGATGTTCGGACCTTCAGGCGTTTCGATCGGGCAGATGCGGCCGTAGTGCGACGAGTGAACGTCGCGAACTTCGAAGCCGGCGCGTTCGCGGGACAGACCGCCCGGGCCGAGGGCCGAGAGACGACGCTTGGCGGTGAGTTCCGACAGCGGGTTGATCTGGTCCATGAACTGGGACAGCTGGCTGCGGCCGAAGAAGTCGCGGATGACCGACTGGAGGGCTTTGGGGTTAACCAATTTGCCCGGAGTCAGGGTGCCGGATTCTTTGTCGATCAGGGTCATGCGCTCACGGATGAGACGCTCAGTACGGGCGAGGCCGACGCGGAACTGGTTCTGGACCAGTTCGCCGACGGTACGGACGCGACGCGAACCCAAGTGGTCGATGTCATCGGTGCGGCCTTTGCCGCCACGGAGTTCCATCAGCTTGCGAGTCGCAGCCACGAGGTCATCGACCTGGAGCGTGCGCTTGTCAGCTTCGAGCTTGGTGCCGAGGCGCTGATTGATCTTGTAGCGGCCGACGGTGCCGAGGTCATAGGACTTGACGTCGAAGAAGAGGCGACGGAGCAGCTCTTCGGCGTTTTTCAGGTTCGGGGGATCGCCGGGACGCATCTTTTTGTAGATGTGCTTGAGGGCGTCTTCACGGTTGACCGTGGGGTCCTTTTCGAGGGCCTGGATGAAGGTGCTGCCGATGACGGAAGTGTCGACGATGTCGATCTTCTTTTTGCCAGCCTTGTTGAGGGCTTCGGCGACCGGCTGAGTCAAGGGTTCGAGACCCTTGGCGAGAACCGTGCCTTCATCGTCGAGAATGTCTTCGACCGGGACTTTGTAGGCGAGTTTTTCCGGCTCTTGCAGGAGACTCTTGAGGCTGACTGCCTGGATGCCGTAGACGGCATCTAGCATTTCCCGGTTGGTCTCGAAGTCAGTGGCGCGGAAGAAGGTAGAGATGAGGAATTTACGGCGACGACGACGACGGTCGAGGTAGATATACATGAGGTCGTTGTTGTCGTACTGAACCTCAAGCCAGGAACCGCGATCAGGTATGATGCGGTAGGAGTAGAGGGTGCGGCCGGCGGTGCTGCGCGATTTCTCGAAGCAGATGCCAGGGGTGCGGTGGAGCTGGGAGATGATGACGCGTTCAGCACCGTTGACCACGAAAGTGGCCTTGGGGGTCATGATGGGCAAATCGCCCAAGTAGACACGTTCATCGAGGACGACAGGCTTTCGGCCTTCACCTTTGATTTCCAGTCGGAAGTTGATGTGCAAGGGGGCCTGATAGGTCTCGCCATCTTTGAGACAGTCGATGATTGCCTGCTTAGGTGATCCGAGATCGTACGAGACGAAGCTCAGAATGCAGTTTTCATCGAAGCTACGGATGGGGAGGACTTCCAAGAAGGCTTCCTGGAGGCCTTTGTGCTCACGCTTGTTGGCGGGGATTTCCTCTTGCAGGAAATCTTTCCAGGAATCAAGCTGGACGGCGATCAAGTCGGGGACCTCGACGGTGTCTTCGAGGTGGCCTAAGTGCTGGCGTTTCGACATTTTGTCGGGACTCTCTTAAGGGTGGGGGAGTCAGGGGGACGCAAAAAAGACGGTACAGGATCAGACTTTCGTCCGATCCCATACCGTGCTGCTGGTGGGCAGGTGAATCAATTACTTGATATCGACCTTGGCGCCGGCAGCTTCCAGTTCTTTCTTCCATTTCTCGGAATCGGCCTTGGAGGCAGCTTCTTTGATGGGTTTGGGAGCGGCTTCGACGAGGTCTTTGGCATCTTTCAAGCCCAGGCCGGTGATGGCGCGGACGATCTTGATGATTTCGATCTTGTTGGCACCGACGGCGGAGAGGATGACGTCGAATTCGGTCTTCTCTTCGACCACGACGGCGGCGGCGGCAGGGCCGGCGACGGCGACGGCGGCGGCGGAAACGCCCCACTTGGTCTCGAGTTCTTTGACGAGGGCGGTGATCTCAGCGACGGTGAGTTTGTCGAGAGCGGCGATGATTTCGGTAGCGGACATGTTCTTAGTCTCCGATTACAGCGTTATTGGAAGAGTTTTTCTCAGCGTGGGCATGAAGGACGCGGACGAGCGAGGCAGGCGCTTCGAGCAGGGTGCGGAGCAAGTGGGCGCGGGCGCCATCCTTGGTCAGCATGTCGGCGACGCCCTCGGCAGCTTTGCCTTCGAAGATCTGGTCTTCGAAGTAGGCGACCTTGAACTTGACTTTGTCGTTGTCCTTGGCGAAGGCCTTGATGACCTTGGCGGTCTCAGGAGCTTCACCTTTGCCGAAGGCGACCGCGGTACCGCCGGTGAGGGCGATATCAGCGAGCTTGGCGTAGGGTTTGCCAGCGGAAGCCTTGTGGAGCAGCTGGTTCTTATGAACCTGCAGTTTCACGCCTTTGGCGCGGAGCTGAGATTTCAGCTCTTCCTGCTTCTTCACGGTGAGCCCCATGTAGGAGATCATGATGAAGTGGCTCGAAGCATCCAGTTGCGACTGGATTTGCTTGACGATAGTGGGTTTCTCAGGTCTCATGGTTTAGATCCTCACGAATTCCTTGAGGTCCACCTTCACACCGGGAGACATGGTGGCGCTTAGCGTGCAGCTGAGCATGTACGTACCGCGAGCGGCAGAGGGACGAGCCCGCTGGATCGCGTTGATGATGGTCTTGGCGTTGTCGACAAGTTTGGCAGCGTCGAAGGAGAGCTTGCCGGCGAGAACCTGGGCAGCTCCGCCTTTGTCAGCGCGGAATTCGACACGGCCACCTTTGGATTCGGTGACAGCCTTGCCGGTGTCGTCAGTGACGGTACCGGTTTTCGGGTTGGGCATCAGGCCTTTCGGACCGAGGACGCGACCGAGGGTACGGACTTTGGTCATGGCGGCCGGAGTGGCGATCATGACGTCGAAGTCGGTCCAGCCGGCTTTGATCTTCTCGATCAGGTCGTCCATGCCGACAGCATCGGCGCCAGCTTTTTGAGCGGCGACAGCGGCATCGCCATCAGCGACACAGATGACGCGGACGCTCTTGCCGGTGCCGTGAGGCAGAGAAACGGCGCCGCGGACGGTCTGGTCGGATTGACGGGGGTCGATACCGAGGTTGAAAGCGATGTCGATCGATTCATCGAACTTGGCAGCAGGCATCTTCTTGATCAGCGCGATGGCTTCATCGAGAGAATAGAACTTGCTGCGGTCGACGAGGGCGACGCGCGATTTGTAGAGTTTGGAACGCGATTTCACGGAACCACCTCCACACCCATCGAGCGAGCAGTGCCCATGATCATGCGGAAGGCCGCTTCTTCGCTGTTGCACTTCATGTCCTTGACCTTGGTCTTGTAGATTTCCTTGACCTGGGCCATGGTGATCTTACCGACGAAACCGGAACCCGGCTTCTTCGAACCCGACGGCAGGCCGGCGAGCTTTTTGATCAGAACCGAAGCCGGCGGGGACTTCAGAATGAAAGTGAACGAACGGTCTTGGTAGACGGTGATGACAACCGGGATGACCAAGCCGGCCATCGGTTGGGTAGCAGCATTAAACTGCTTGCAGAACTCCATGATGTTCACGCCTTGGGAACCAAGTGCGGGACCGACCGGGGGTGCAGGGTTTGCTGCACCAGCCGGAATTTGGAGCCTGACTTCTCCTTTAATCTTCTTAGCCATTTTCCTCCCCTATAACGGAATGGCGGTTTAAGTATTGGGTTCTTTTTCGACCCGTTCGACCTGCCAGCACTCAACTTCCACCGGAGTTTCCCGGCCGAAGATGGTGACAGAGACCTGGATCTTGCCGCGGTCTAGATCGATGACAACGATGGCGCCTTCGAAGTTTTCGAATGGACCATCCTTGATCTTGACAACTTCCCCGATGCTGAATTGGATTTTCGGCTTGACAGCCTTTTCCTCGCTTGCAGCTTGCAACTGGAGCTTGATGTGTTCAATCTCCGAATCCTGGAGGGCTACGGGGCATTCGCCGCCCAGGAAGTTGATGATGCCGTTGGTCGCCTTGACGAAGTGCCAGACATCCTCGCGGATTTTGCCGGCGTCGTCAGTGAGATCCAAATGCATGAAAATGTAGCCCGGATAGAACTTCCGGTTCAAGGTGGTTTTACGGCCCTGACGGACTTCAACTACCTTCTCGGTGGGAACGAGGACTTCGTGAACGAAATCGTTCATTTCCTTGTTTTCAGTGAGGACGCGGCGTTCAAGGGAGTCCTTGGCCTTCATCTCCTTGCCGGAGAGGGTCTGCACTGTGTACCATTTACCGCGTTTGTCCATGAATCGCTGTCCTTGTCGGGGCTGCCTCTACGGGCGTTTCCCGTCAGATTGCGTAGATGAGTTTGCCGAAGAAGAAGTCGGCAACCATGATGAAAACCGCCAGAGCGAAGCTGATCCCTAGTACCAAAACTGTCGAAGAGCCGACTTCTTTGGCTGAGGGCCAGGTGCAGCGGCGGAGTTCTTCGGCGACGTCGGTAGCGTAACGGGAAACTTTGCGAAGGGGATTGGTCATGATTGCTTTTCTTTTTTCGTCTTCTTTGAGTTTCGGAAAGTGGCAGGCGAGACAGGGGTCGAACCTGCGACCTACGGTTTTGGAGACCGACGCTCTGCCAACTGAGCTACTCGCCTACCTTCCGGAACTACTGTTATTAGCGGGTCTCGCGGTACAGCGTGTGCTTGCGGACCTTGGGATTGTACTTCTTCTTCTCAAGACGACCGGGGGTGTTGGTCTTGCTCTTGGTCGAAGAGTAAGTGCGCTCACCGGTCTCGGTGCACTGCAAGATAATGATTTCGCGGGCCATAAGTCAGTTCCTTTGTCGTTTCAGATCACTTGAGGATCTTTTCGACGGTGCCGGCGCCGACGGTTTTACCGCCTTCACGAATGGCGAATTTGAGTTTGTCTTCCATGGCGACGGGAGCGATCAGCTTGACAACAACTTTAACGTTGTCGCCGGGCATGACCATTTCTTTGCCGGCTTCGAGGGTGATCTCGCCGGTGACGTCGGTGGTGCGGAAGTAGAACTGGGGACGGTAGCCGCTGAAGAAGGGCTTGTGACGGCCGCCTTCTTCTTTCGACAGGATGTAGCAGACGGCTTCGAAGTCGGTGTGGGGCTTAACCGAACCGGGCTTGCAGAGAACTTGGCCACGCTCGACAGCGTCTTTAGCAGTGCCGCGGAGGAGAACGCCGACGTTTTCGCCGGAACGGCCTTCGGAGAGGAGCTTGCGGAACATTTCGATACCGGTGACGGCAGTCTTGAGGGTGTCGCGGAGACCGACGATTTCGATCTCGTCACGGTCACGGACGATACCGCGTTCGACACGGCCGGTAACGACGGTACCACGACCTTCGATCGAGAAGACGTCTTCGATCGGGAGGAGGAAGGGCTTGTCGACGGGGCGCTCGGGGGTGGGGACGTAGGCGTCAACGGCGGCCATCAGGTCCATAACGCACTTGGCGTCGGGGTGGGTGTGGACGGCGGCTTCGAGAGCCTTGGTGGCGGAACCGCTGATGACGGGGATGTCGTCGCCGGGGAACTGGTACTTGGAGAGCAGTTCGCGGATTTCCATCTCGACGAGCGAGAGCATTTCGGCGTCGTAGTCAACGGCGTCAGCTTTGTTGATGAAGACGACGATGTAGGGAACGCCGACCTGACGGGCGAGCAGGATGTGCTCACGGGTCTGAGCCATCGGGCCGTCGGTGGCGGCGATCACGAGGATGGCGCCGTCCATTTGAGCAGCACCGGTGATCATGTTCTTGACGTAGTCAGCGTGACCGGGGCAGTCGACGTGGGCGTAGTGGCGGGTGGCCGACTCGTATTCCAGGTGCGAGGTGTTGATGGTGATGCCGCGAGCTTTCTCTTCGGGAGCGTTGTCGATCTGGTCGTAACGCAGGGCTTTGCCGGAACCGTTGGCCGAGGCCATGATGGTGGTGATGGCAGCGCTGAGGGTGGTCTTGCCGTGGTCAACGTGGCCGATGGTGCCGATGTTGACGTGGGGCTTGGTTCTGTTGAAGGTTTCTTTGGCCATGGTGCATGTCCTTTTTCAAGTGTGTTTTTCTGGGGATTCTGGAGCCTGAGATCGGATTCGAACCGACGACCTCGTCCTTACCAAGGACGCGCTCTACCAACTGAGCTACTCAGGCGAAAGGCGGCTGTGAGTTTATCCCCCCGGAATGCTCTGTCAAGAGATTCCGGAGGAAATTTTCAGCAGCTTACTTCTTCTCGACGTTCAGTCCTTCGAGGGCGGAGTCGAAGAACTCGCCGATGCCGCCGAAACTTTCGTTGCGGGCAACATAGGAGCTGGCATCGCTGCGCAGCGACAGGCCGATACGACGCTCTTCAGTGTCGATCTTGATGACGCGGGCTTCGATGTCATCGCCGGGATTGACGATGTCTTTGACTTTCGCGACTTTTTTGTCGGAGAGCTGAGTGATGTGGATCAGGCCGTCGATGCCGTGATCGAGTTCAACGAAGGCACCGTAGGAGGTGACTTTGGTGATTTTGCCCTTGACCATCGAGTCGAGTTTGAACAGGGTCTCGATGTTGCTCCAGGGATCGTTGCCGGCTTGCTTCATGCCGAGGCTGATGCGCTGCTGTTCGGCGCTGATCTCGAGAACCAGAGCTTCGACGTCGTCGCCCTTTTTCAGGACTTCGGCGGGGTTGGTGACCTTGCGGGTCCAGCTCATGTCGGAAACGTGAACCATGCCGTCGATGCCGGGTTCGATTTCGATGAAGGCACCGTAGGTGGTGAGGTTGCGGACCTTGCCTTTGACGGTGGCGCCAACGGGGTACTTGCGGGCGATCGCGTCCCAAGGATTCTCGGTGGTCTGACGGAGACCGAGCGAGATCTTCTTGGCTTCGGGCTGGACGTCGAGGATGATGCACTCGATCTCGTCGCCGGTGTTGAGCATGTCGCTAGCACGGGTGACGCGCTTGGTCCAGCTCATTTCGGAAACGTGGATCAGGCCTTCGATGCCGGGCTCGATCTCGACGAAGGCGCCGTAAGGCATGATGTTGACCACTTTGCCTTTGACTTTCGAACGGACCGGGAAACGGCCGGCGATCTCTTCCCAAGGGTCTTTCGACTTCTGCTTGAGGCCGAGGGAGACGCGGCGCTTGTCGGCGTCGATGTCGAGAACCATGACTTCGATGGTCTGGGCGATGGTGAGCATTTCGGAGGGGTGCGAGATGCGGCCCCAGCTCATGTCGGTGATGTGGAGGAGGCCGTCCATCCCGTCGAGGTCGATGAAGGCACCGAAGTCGGTGATGTTCTTGACCGTGCCGCGGCGGATGTCGCCACGACGCATGTCGCGCAGGATGGCGTCTTTCTGCGATTCGCGGGCGGCTTCGAGAAGCTCGCGGCGGGAAAGGATGATGTTCTTGCGGTCGGAGTTGATCTTGATGATCTTGAACTCGAACTCGCGACCGACATACTCGTCGAGGTTGCGGACCGGGCCGATGTCGACGTGCGAACCGGGGAGGAAGGCGTCAACGCCGATGTCAACAATCAAACCGCCCTTGACACGGAACTTGGCAGCGCCACGGACGATGTCGCCCTCTTTGTAGAGCTCGAGAAGTTTGTCCCAGGCTTTCTGCAGTTCGGCTTTGGCGACGCTGATGGTCGGCATGTTGTTTTCGTCTTCGATGGTCTCGAGGTAGACGTCGACGACATCGCCGATGGCCAGGTGTTCCCAGTTGCGGAACTCTTCCTTGGCAACGAAACCTTCGGCTTTGAAGCCGATGTCGACCAGGGCGCCGTTGTCGCGCTTCTCAGCGATGGTGCCTTTGACAAGGCGCCCTTCGATGTAGTCTTTGGTGCTGGTTTCGACTTGGCCCATGAGGTCGGCCATGCTGGGCATGCTATCAAGGTCGATGAAGTTGATCATGGTTTTCTTTTTATTCATTGGCAGCGTGATGCCGGGTTGATTTTTGTGATCTGTTCCCACACTCGTGGGAACGCCGCATTTCTCACGCAAATGCGGCGAGGGGCGCATAAAGTGCTGCCGTCTGTCGACATTGCAAGCCCGCCGGAACTCCTTGTCGCCAAGATTCCGACGGGCCTTTTTGCCGATGTTTTTTCAGCCGATGGCGGCAGTGCCGATCTCGCCGGTGCGGATGCGGACGCACTTCTCGATGTCGACGACGAAGATCTTGCCGTCGCCGATGTTGCCGCTCTGCGCTCCGCCCAGGATGGCGTCGATCGCCGGCTGGACGAATTCCTCGTTGACGCCGATCTCGAGCTTGATCTTGCGCAACAAGGAGCCGCCCTCCTTGTGCGAGCGGTAGACCTCGGCAATGCCCTTCTGACGACCGTGGCCCATCACCTGAGTGACGGTGACGAGGTGGATATTCTTCTCTTCGAGCTTCTGCAGGACTTCGTCGAGACGGTCGGGCTGAATGATGGCGATGATGTATTTCATGAGCTTGGCCTAGTGGAATGAGGTTGAGGATCAGTCGATGATGGTGTAAGCCGATTCTTTGTGCTGGGTGACGTCGAGACCGACGGTTTCCTCATGGTTCGAGGCGCGCAGCTTGGTGAACCGATTGATCAGCTTGAGAAGCACATAGGTGACCACTGCGGCGTAGATCGCGATGATCGCAATGCCTTTGATTTGATTGATCGTCTGGGCCCAGCCGGTCTGAGTGACGACGGAGGGATTGACCAGCTTACTGGCGAAGAAGCCGGCGCCAAGGGTGCCGACGATGCCGGCGATGCCGTGGACACCAAAGACGTCGAGGGTGTCGTCGTAGCCGAAGCGGTTTTTCAGCTTGATGACGAAGATCCACGCGAGGGCTGAGGCGGCAACGCCGAGCAGGATGCCGGCGCCGGGAGTGACATAGCCGGCGGTGGGAGTGGCGGCAACCAATCCGGCAATGACGCCGGAGATCAGCCCCAGCACGGTGGGCTTGCCGTGGACCCAAGTATCAAGGAGGGCCCAGGTGATGCCGGCGGCAGCGGTGGCGAGCTGAGTGACCAGAACGGCGTTGACCGCCAGGCCGTTGGCGCCCAAGGCGCTGCCGGCGTTGAAGCCGATCCAGCCGATCCACAAGAGGCAGGCGCCGGTCACCGCCAAGGGCAGGTTATGCGGCGGCGACATGTGGTTCGGGTAGCCTTTGCGCTTGCCGAGGACGAGAGCGCAAATAAGACCGGAGATGCCGCAGGTGACTTCAATCACCGCGCCGCCAGCAAAGTCGTACACCGCTTTGCCAGCGCCCTGGACCTCAGGATTGAGAACACTCATGAAACCGGTGTCGCTCCACACCCAGTGGGCGATCGGGCAGTAGACCGCCAAGGTCCACAGAAGTATGAACAGGACAAATCCAGGGAAGCGCATGCGCTCGGCGAAGGCACCGGCGACGACGGCGGGTGTGATCACGGCGAAATGCATCTGGAAGATGGCGAAGGCCGCATGAGGAATGGTCGCACCATAGTTAGTGTAGGGAGTATCCAGCGACACCCCTTTAAAGAAGGCCCAGTCCAAGCCGCCGATGAAGCCGTTGCCGGGACTGAAGGCGAGACTGTAGCCGATCGCATGCCAGAAGAGACTGATGACGCAGGCCGCCGCCAAACATTGCATCAAGATTGACAGGACGTTTTTACGGCGCACCAAGCCACCGTAGAACAGGGCAAGTCCAGGTATGCTCATCATCAACACCAAGATCGAACAGACCAGAACCCACGCGGTGTCGCCGGTGTTGATCGCCGCCGCCGCCGGCGCCTGGTTCGAGGGGGCAGCAGGCACAGCTTCCGCCGCCTGTTGCATCCATTGGGAAACTGTCGCTAAGCTCATGTTCTCTCCTTGTTGATTACGGAAATTGTAGAAAGATCGATAAACTCCCCCATTTTTGGAGAAATCAATACGGCAGATTCAGTGATTGCGTCAAAAAAGAGTCGCACATCAAAAAAACCATACTCCTCCCTCCCCATCCTTGAAATGCACAATTTCTGCGCGTCATCGCCAAGGAAATCCCGCCTCGGCTCACGCAAGCACGGCGGACGCGTTTATAGTCACCAGCAAAAAACCAGCCCCATGAGCCCGACCATGATCCGTCTTGAATTCACCGGCGACCTCGCCGCCCCCGCCTTCGCCCCGCTCTTCCGCCGCGACGCCTTCCCCGATGATGTCGCGGACGCCGCAAAATCCATCCTCGACGACGTCAAGGCTCGCGGCGACGCTGCCCTCGTCGACTACGCCCGCAAGTTCGACAAGGTCGAACTCAAAGCCGGCGCCTTTGCGGTCAGCGCCAAAGATTGGGACGCCTGTGTCAATTTGGTCTCGCCGGAGCTGAAAAAAGCCATCCACCTCGCCCACACCAACATCCTCGACTTCTCCCGCCGCCGCCTGCCGCAAGCCTGGAACGCCGAACCCCGCCCCGGCGTCAAGCTCGGCGAGAAATTCGCCCCTCTCGACCGCATCGCCTGCTACGTTCCCGGCGGCACCGCGCCGCTGGTCTCGACCGTCCTCCACACCGCCACCCTCGCCCAGGCCGCCGGAGTCAAGGAGATCGTCGTCACCACTCCCGCCCGCGCCGACGGCACGATCAACCCCGCCATTCTCTTTGCCGCCCGCGTCGCCGGAGCCACCGAAGTGCTCAAACTCGGCGGCGTCTACGCCATCGGCGCACTCGCCTACGGCACCCAATCGGTGCGCAAGGCGCAAAAAATCGTCGGCCCCGGCAACGCCTACGTCACCGCCGCCAAACGCTTCGTCTACGGCCATTGCTCGCTCGACCTCGTCGCCGGCCCCTCGGAAGTCATGGTCATCGCCGATAAAGACGCCAACCCAGCCTTCATCGCCGCCGACCTGCTGTCGCAAGCGGAACACGGCTCCGGCCGCGAACAAGCGGTCTGCGTCTCTGACTCCGCCGCCATGCTCGATGACGTCGCCCAGGAATTGCTCAAGCAGAAGGCCCTCCTCGGCCGTATCGAATGCGTCGACAAGGTGCTTGAATCGGGCGTCTTCCTGATTTTGGTGAAGGACATGAATGCCGCCGCCGTCGTCGCCGAAGCCTACGCGCCCGAACACCTCGAGATCGAAACTCACGACGCCGATGCGGTGGCCGCAAAAATCACCACCGCGGGCGCCATCTTCCTCGGTCCCTGGACTCCCGAACCGGTCGGCGACTTCGTTGCCGGTCCCAGCCACGTCCTGCCCACCGGCGGTGCCGGCAAACACTTCAGCGGCCTCACCGTCGACCAGTTCTTCCGCCGCACCAGCCTGGTGCGCTACTCGAAAGAAGCCCTCGCCCGCGAAGTCGGCGCCATCAAGGCCTTCGCCGACGCCGAAGGATTGGATGCTCACGGACGCTCGGGAACGATCCGGTTTGAGTGAAA
>CAMCSH010000090.1 GCA_945877655.1 Lentisphaera araneosa HTCC2155
GCGAGATCGCGGCCTTCGACCAGTTTCATGGTGAAGTAGGGGCTTTCGTCGTCCTTGGCGCCGATTTCGTAGATCGGCATGATCGCCGGGTGTTGCAGGTGGGCGGTGATCCGCGCCTCCCGCAAGAAGCGCTCGCAGTCGAGTCCGGCGCTGCGCATCTCGGCGCGGGCGGCGAGGCGGCCGCTGCGGCGGTCGCGGCAGCGGATGATCCTCTTCATGCCTCCCTCTTCGAGAAGCTGATCCTCCTCATAAGGCCAGACGCCAGCGCGCAATTCCTCCGGCAGGCCCTCGGCAGGCGCGTCCCGCACCGCCATGGCCTGGTGGAAGAACTGATTGAGCAAACGTGGGTCTGACATCGGCGGGGATCTCGGAATTGGCGTCTGTCGCAAAGCTAATCCGGCTTGGCGAAAGGCAAGGAGGGCGGAGGCGGTGAAAAAAATAAAGAAAAATGACGGCAGACTGCAACGGTCAGAACATTGCGGGTGCTTATAGCTACAGGTGCTACTGAATAAGTTTCTCTATCCATCCGCAACCTCAAAGGAAAGTCCCATGATCGAATCCTCCTTCTCCCGCCGTGGTTTCCTCCAGGCCGGCGTCGCCGCCGGAGCCGTCGCTGCCGCCCCCCCCATCTTCGCTCGCAGCAAGGAGCCAAACATGATCAATCGCTTTGTCGCCCCCTTCCTCCTCTCGCTCGCTCTGGTCAGCAGCTCTTGCGCCGCTGAGACCGCCGCCCCCGCCGCAGCGGCCGACGCAGCTGAATTCGCCCCGGTCATCGCCGGAGCCAAGTTCGAAACCCTGTTCTCCGGCAAGGCGGAAGAAGTCGCAGCCAACTTCGAAACGGTCGGTAATTACCCCGTTGAAGACGGCGTCTTGGTCTGCAAAGGCGGCAACCTGGTCACCAAAAAAGACTACGCTGACTTCATCTTTGACTTCGAATTCCTGCTCCCCAAAGGCGGCAACAACGGCGTCGGCATCCGCGCTCCCTTCCCCACCGGTGATGTCGCTTACACCTGCATGGAACTGCAGATCCTTGATGACACCGCCGAGCAATACGCCAAGCTTCACGACTACCAGTTCCATGGCTCGATCTACGGCGTCAATCCGCCCGTCCGCGGCTCGCTCAAACCCGTCGGTGAGTGGAACCATCAGACCATCATCGCTCAAGGCTCGAAGCTCACCATCCTGGTCAACGGCAAGGTCGTGCAGGACAAGGTCGACTTGTCGACCAAAGTGCCGCACATGAATGACAAGACCCAGTATGCCCAAGGTCTGAACCGCGCCAGCGGCCGCATCTGTTTCGCCGGTCATGGCGACCCGGTGAAGTTCCGCAACGTCAAGGTTGCCGAGCTGCCCGCCGCTCACGCTCTTTCCGGCACTGCCGACAACGTCGCTCCCGCCGGCTACACCGCGCTCTTCGATGGCAAGACCCTGAGCAACTGGAAAGGCCTGCTCTTCGGCGCCGGTCTCGACCAGCCGCACAAGCGTGCCCAAGCCAGCGCTGAAGTCCTTGCTGCCGCGGCAGTCAAGGCCGATGAAGACATGGTCAAGCACTGGAGCGTGGTCGACGGCGCCCTCCGCTTCGACGGCCATGGCCACTCGCTCGCCTCTGCCAAGAAGTATAAGAACTTCGAGCTCTATGTGTCGTGGAAGATCCACGCCAACGGCGACTCCGGCATCTACCTTCGCGGCTCGCCCCAGGTCCAGATCTGGGATCCGGCCAACTCGAAAGAAGTCGGCAACGGCGTTCAGAAAGGTTCCGGCGGCATTTGGAACAACCCCCAAGACGGCAAGTTCCCGATGGTCAAGGCCGATAAGCCGGTCGAAGAATGGAACACCTTCTTCATCCGCTGCATTGGCGACAAGGTCAGCATCTGGCTCAACGGCCAGCTGATCGTCAACCACGCCAAGCACGAGTATCTCTGGGACAAGAGCTTCCCCTTCCCGGCGGAAGAGCAGTTCGAGCTGCAGTGCCACGGCAACGAAGTGTTCTTCAAAAACATCTACCTCCGCGAACTTCCCTGAGCGGTTTTCGATCTCTCAAAAACGGCGCCTGAAATGGCGCCGTTTTGTCATTCCATCAAATGGCGGCGCAGGCTGTCGAGCCCATGGGTCACGGCCTGGTCCCGGATGTCTTTGCGGTCGCCGCGAAGCTGCAGCAGGCGACTGCGGACGCGGCCCTCGACGAGGGTGGCGATCCAGACGGTGCCGACCGGTTTTTCCGGCGTGCCGCCGCCGGGGCCGGCGATGCCGGTGCTGACCACGCCGCACTCGGCGAAACGGCACAGGCCGGCGGCGAGGGCGAGGGCGGTGGCTTCCGACACGGCGCCGTGCGTGGCGAGGATTTCGGCCGGGACTTGCAGGAGGGATTGCTTCCAGTCGTTGGCGTAGCAGACGAAACCGCCGACGAAGACTTCCGAGGCGCCCGGCACATCGGTGAGGGCTGCGGCGATGAGTCCGCCGGTGCAGGATTCGGCGGTGGCGAGACGGAGCTTGCGGCGGCGGGCCAATTCGAGGCACTCGGCGGCGGCAGAATCGTGTTCGAGGGCGTCGGGACCGAAGAGCTTGCGGGCGTAGGAAACGGCGGCGGAGAGCTCGGCTTCGCGTCCAGCGGGGAGCGAGAGGGTGACTCGCACCGCACCCAGCGAGGCGCACCAGGCGGGGATGAGATCGGGGAATTCCTGCAGTAGCGGCCGGGTTTTGAGTTCGACATCGGATTCGCGGAGGCCGCAAGTGTGCAGCACGGCGCTGCGGAGGAGGGGAGGGAACTCGGCTTTGAGCAGAGGGATCAGGCCGTCGCGCACCATCGGCAGAAACTCGCGCGGCGGACCGGGAAGAAGGACGATGCGGCTGTGTCCGACACGCAGCAGCAGGCCGGGGGCGAGGCCCTGGACATTGGCGATCTTGACGGCGCCGCGGATCCATTCCGCCTGGCGGACGACGTGCTCTTCCGAGTGTGTCCGGCCGGAGAGCCGTTGGCGGATTTCGGCGAGGGTTTCGCCGCAGGTGAAGAGGTCGCGCCCGAGGGTTTGAGCGACGGCGCTGCGAGTCAGGTCATCTGCGGTGGGGCCGAGGCCGCCGCAGATGAGGATGAGTTCGGCATCTTCATGGAGGGCGCGGGACAAGGCGTCTTGAATGGCATCGAGGCCATCGGGGACGGCTTCGGCGCGGGAGATGGTCCAGCCGCAGGAGGCGAGTTCCCGGCCGAGGCCGGTCTGGTTGCTGTTGGTGGTCTGGCCGTTGAGAAGTTCAGAGCCGGTGAAGATGGCGACGGCTTTCATGAGTGGGATTCAGCCAGTGAGGGGCTGTCGGCCTGTTCCATTTCGTTTTCGACGGTGAGGCGCATCACTTCATGCAGGGTGGTGAGCCCGGCGATGGCTTTGCGGATGCCGTCGTCGCGCAGGGTGCGCATGCCGAGGTCGCAGGCGCGGGTGCGGATCTGCTGGGTCGAGGCGCGCTTGAGGATCATCTCTTCGATTTCCGGGCCGATGCGGAGGATCTCGTAGATGCCGAGGCGGCCCTTGTAGCCGCCGCGGCAGAGCGAGCAGCCGCGGCCGATCTTCCACGACACGGTGCTCAGGTCGAGATTGCCGAGGGCGGAGGAGATGACCTTGCGGGGCAGGCGTTTGATCTGGCGGTTCATCACCCCGATGAGCTCGATGCCGGAGAGTGGCCGGGTGAGTTCGGCGCGGATGTTGTAGGTGCCGATCTTGTCGAAGCTGGCCAAGTTGGTTTCACTCATCAGGATCATCGGGATCATCGGTTTCACGGCGTTGATCCGGTCGAGCAATTCGATGCCGGAGAGATCGGGGAATTCGAGCGCCGTGATCACCATGTCGACTGCGGCGGCCCGTCGCGAGGCGAGCAGGGTGGCGAGTTCGAGGCCGCTGTTGCAGGTGATGACGGTCAGATTCATCCGGCTCAGCATGGTGCGGGCGAGGCGGAGGGATTCGGGGTCGGGGTCGGCGACGACGATGGTGTGTTGGCCACTGTGGATGCCGGCTTCGAGGAATTCCATCTCCTCCGGTCCCGGCGACCAGGGCGCGGTGCAATGGCTGCAGATGCGGCGCATCAGGCGCTGCGCCATGACGGCGCGCACCGCGGTGGCGATCAGGAAGGGCTGGCAGCCGAGGTCGATGAGGCGGGCGATGGCGCCCGGCGCGTCGTTGGTGTGCAGAGTCGAGAAGACCATGTGGCCGGTGAGGGCGGCCTGCACCGCGATCTGGGCGGTTTCGAAGTCGCGGATTTCACCGACCATGATGACGTTGGGAGCCTGGCGTAGCATTGAGCGCAGGACGGCGGCGAAGCTCAGGCCGATCTGGTGGTTGACCTGCACCTGGTCGATGCCCTTGATCTCGTATTCGACCGGGTCTTCGGCGGTGATGATCTTGCGCGAGGTGTTGTTCAAGGTGTTGAGGAAGGCGTAGAGCGAGGTGGTCTTACCGGAGCCGGTGGGGCCGGTGACCAGGAAAATGCCGTTGGGCAGCTTCACCGTCTTCTCGATCAGCTCCAGGTCGTCGGAGAAGAAGCCGAGCTCACTCAGCGAAATGGTGACCGAGCTGCGGTCGAGAATCCGCATCACCACGCTTTCGCCGCGGGGAGTGGGGATCGATGACACCCGCAAGTCGAGTTGTTTCCCTTGCACCACCAGGTCGATCCGGCCGTCCTGCGGCAGGCGCTTCTCGGCGATGTTCATGCTGCCCAGGACCTTGATCCGCGAAATGATGTTCAAGGACAGGTTGGAGGACAAGCTGTGCGCCTCGGAAAGGACGCCATCGATGCGATAACGGACGCGCAGGCGTTTCTGCAGGGGCTCGATGTGGATGTCGGAGGCTTTTGCCGACACCGCGCCGGAAAGGATTGAGTCGACCAGCAGGGCGACTTGGGATTCGCCGGTCAAAGACGGGCGGCCGGTGGTGAAGGAGGAGCGGCTCTGCACCAGCTCGCGTTTTTCGACTTCCGCTTGAACTTGAACCGCCACGGCGCCCAATTCGTCTTGCACGGCGTGTGCGGTGGCGGAATACCAGTGATCAATCGCCTGCTCGAGCTGACGCTTGGAACAGGTCACCGGCGCGATCGACAAGCCGAGGGTGTTGCCGAGGGAGTCGAGCCGCCCGGTTTCCGAGGGTTCGTCGGTCGCCACGGTCAAGACACCGTCGCAGATGTTCAGGGGCAGCAAGCGGTTTTTGCGGGCGTATTCGACTGGCAGCAGAGCCAGAGCTTCGGGGCTGGGGACCAGATGCTCGACCCGGACCGTCTCCACTCCAACGGCATCGGCGATGAGGAGATGGCAGTCCTCGATGGTCATGATGTTCAGGGCGTCAAGGGCTTCTTCGTGGCTGATCCCGCCAGCTTCGGCATAGGATTCAATCTGGCTTCGGACGTCGTTGTCCAAGGCTCCCATTTCCTGAAGAATGTCGAGGATGATGGACTCTTGCATGATCTCGCCTCCGCTGTCGCTGCTGAGAACTTAGGTCGCAGCTCGGGCAGAAGCAAGGGGCAGAGATGAAATCTGTAGCATGAAGGATGATTTTCATGGCGTAAAGAGTCACAATCAATCCACAGTCGCCGATCCGGAGCTAGATTCCGCCGCCCGAATCCATCTCAAACCAGGAGCCCCGTCCATGTCTCTCACCCTGAAAAAATCCGCCGCCTCACTCAAGCCCGCCGGTCCCGTCGTCCTCTGCATCATGGACGGCATCGGCTACTCGAAGAATCCTGCTGGCGATGCCTACGCCGCCGCCTATAAGCCCAATCTCGACTGGTTGCACGCGAACGCCCCGCATCGCTCCATCCTCGCCCACGGCCTCGCCGTCGGCCTGCCCTCCGATGACGACATGGGTAACTCCGAAGTCGGGCACAACGCCATTGGCGGCGGCCGCGTCGTCGCTCAAGGCGCTAAGCTGGTCAACCACGCCATCGCCTCCGGCGAGATGTTCAAGGGGACCACCTGGCAGCAACTGATGACTCAGGTCAGCGGCGGCTCCACCCTGCACTTCCTCGGCCTCTTCTCCGACGGCAATGTCCACGCCCACCTCGACCACCTCAAGGCGATGATCAATCAGGCGGTCAAGGAAGGCACCCGGAAGATCCGCATCCACGCCTTGCTCGACGGCCGCGACGTCGGCGAAACCACCGCTCTCGACTACATCCTGCCCTTCGAAGATTTCCTGAGCGGCGTCCGCAAACAGGGTTGCGACATCCGCATCGCTTCCGGCGGCGGCCGCATGTTCCTCACCATGGACCGCTACAACGCCGACTGGTCGATGGTCGAACGCGGTTGGAAAACCCACGTCCTCGGCCAGGGCCGTCAGTTCAATTCCGCAGTTGAAGCGGTCGAAACCTTCCGCGCCGAAGCCAAGGTGATCGACCAGAACCTCCCCGCCTTCGTCATCGCCGAAAACGGCAAGCCGGTCGGCACCATCGAAGACGGCGACGCCGTCATCTTCTACAACTTCCGCGGCGACCGCTCGATCGAGATCTCCCGCGCCTTCGACGAAGAGACCTTCACCATCTTCGATCGCCAGCGCCGTCCCAAGGTCTTCTACGCCGGCATGATGGAATACGACGGCGACCTGCACATCCCCAAGCACTACCTGGTCAACCCGCCCGCCATCTCGCAGCCCCTGTCGGAATTCCTCTGCGCCAACGGCGTCCGCCAATACGCCATCTCCGAGACCCAGAAGTACGGCCACGTCACCTACTTCTTCAACGGCAACCGCTCCGGCAAGTTCAACGAAACCCTCGAGACCTTCGTCGAAATCCCCTCCGACGTCTGCTCCTTCGACACCCGTCCCTGGATGAAAGCAGTCGAGATCACCGACGCCACCGTCGAGGCCATCACCTCCGGCAAATACGACTTCGTCCGCCTCAACTACCCCAACGGCGACATGGTCGGCCACACCGGCGACTTCAACGCCGCCCGCATCTCGATCGAGGTGATGGACATCCAGATCGGCCGCCTCACCGCCGCCGTGAAAAAGGCCGGCGGCGTCCTTGTTGTCATTGCCGACCACGGCAACGCCGACGAGATGTATGAGCTCGAGAAAAACGGTCAGCCGAAGATCGACAAGGCCTCGGGTCAACCCAAGGCCAAGACCTCGCACACTCTCAACCCCGTGCCCTGCATCGTCTACAATCCCAGCGGCGACGCGCTCACGCTCAGCGACGACCCGAAACTCGGCCTCGCCAACATCTCCTCCACCGTGCTGAAACTGCTCGGTTATGAGAAGCCGGAGATTTATGTGGATTCGATTGTGAAGTGAAGTGCTGAAGATGCCTGTCATCAGTCGTTTCTATGGGATTGTGATCGCGATGTATTTTAACGATCACAACCCGCCTCATTTACACGCGAAGTATGCCGATGAGGAGGCCCTTTTCACCTTCGACGGCCTGCTGTTATACCAATCCGCGTTCATAGACATAATAACTCATGAGTGATTGAGGTGGTGCCTTTCTACGACATCACGGCCAAGATCACTGCTGCTCAGATTCTCAATTTGTGAATTTTCGCATCACCCCCACATATTGATCTTGAATTTCGAAAAAGATCGCGCACCATTGACTCATAACCAAGGAGTCGATGTATGCGCCCGCAAGCCCCATTTCCAGCCAATACTGCGGCCCGCATGCGGCAATTGCTCAAGCAGGCAAAGACCGTTCCAGAGGCCTTGAGAATACAAGCGATACTGATGCGAGCTTCGAGTGCATCAAGCCCCCAGGAGATCGCTGCTGCGACGGGTTTGGCGATCAATACGATCCGGCTTCTTCATTCAAAATTCCTCCGCCAAGGTGAAAGTATTCTGGTTGATTGTCCTGGTCGCGGCGGTCGGCGCAAAGCCAAGTTGAGCAAAGCTGATGAAGCGGCATTTTTGAAACAATTCCATGACGCCGCCGAGGCTGGCAAAGTCATTACAGTCGATGAAATCAAGCAGGCTTTCGAGAATCTCGTGGGACATGCTGTCAATGTCTCTTCGATCTACCGCTTGATGGCGCGTGCTGGCTGGCGAAAGATCGTTCCTCGTCCACGGCACCCCAAAAAGAAGCCTGATGCCGAGGAAGGCTTTAAAAAAAGTATCTGGAGTCCGTCGCCGCCGCCAAACTGAAGTATGGCCCCAAGCTTTTGGTGATGCATCAAGATGAAGGACGCTTTGGCCGAATCAGCATCCCCAGAAGCAGTTGGGCGCCGAAACCAGTTCGCCCCTTGGTGTGCAGGCAGGTGGTAAGGGAATCGACCTATGCTTATTCAGCGATTGCACCACACGAAGGCCTACTGATCTCGATCATTCGGCGCAAGTGCAATACTGAGCATATGCAGGAGTTTTTTGATCACCTGGTCGCGAGCGTCGGGGATCGCCACATCCTGATGTTTCTTGATGGCGCCGGATGGCACAAGGCCAAGAGGTTGGTGATCCCCGCCAATCTCACTCTCGAATTTCAGCCGCCCTACACCCCGGAAGTCAATCCGGTTGAACATCTCTGGGATCACCTCCGCGAAAAGCACTTCGCCAACCGCATCTTCCTCACCCTTGATGCGGTTGAAGATCAGGTTAAAACTGGGCTCGAAAAAACCGCAGCGGACAAAGCAGCTTTGATCTCCCTCAGTTGCTTCTCGTGGATGAAGGGGTAGTTATTATGTCTATGAACGCGGATTGGTATTAGAAGGGAAATTACCCAAACGGGCCCTTCAGTTTGTGCAGGAATGGATTAGCTTTCACCAAACGGAATTGGAAGACAATTGGGCTCGCGCCCGCCAAGGTCAGCCCTTAAACAGCATCAAGCCTTTGGAGTAAGCCATGTTGCACATCACCCGAGCACGCCATTTGCAAGACTTCACCCTGTGGTTGGATTTTGACGACGGTACTTCCGGCGAGGTGGATTTGCGCGGCCAATTGCAGGGGCCGATCTTCCAGCCTTTGTTAGATCCGGCATTTTTTGCGCAGGTCGCACTTGATCCGGAACTCGAAACCGTTGTCTGGCCCAATGGCGCCGATCTGGCTCCGGAATTTCTCTCGGAGCTGCAAAAAGGGCAGCTGGCGCAGAAGGTGAAAAAGTGAGCTGCGCGCCGCATCGATAGCTATCGATAGACATCGAGGCTGCTGCTTCCATGGTTCCAGCTTCCAGCTGCGTTCATCGGCATCAAAAAAGCCCCGCGATTTTCATCGCGGGGTTTTTCTTGGACGAGGGCTTGGATCAGTGGTGATCGCAGCCTTCGCCGTGGATGTGGCCGTGCTCGAGTTCCTCGGCGGTGGCGGCGCGGACGCTTTCGATCTTGACGTCGAAGACGAGGGTGAGTCCGGCGAGGGGGTGGTTGCGGTCGACGGTGACTTCGTCGCCGTTGACGCCTGAGACAGAGAGGATGACGATGTTGCCTTCTTCGTCGACGGTCTGGAACTGGTCGCCGACGGCGACATCTTCTTCGAAGTTGTCTTTCGACAGGGTGTCGATGAGGGATTCATTGCGTTCGCCGAAGTGTTCTTCGGGTTTGAGCGAGAATTGGACGGTGGTGCCGGCTTCGAGACCTTCGAGGACTGCTTCGGCGGCGGGGATGAAGCCGCCGTGGCCGTGGATGTAGGTGAAGCCGCCTTCGCTGGTGTCATCTACGGTATTGCCGTTGGAATCCTTCAGGGTGAACTGCAGGGTGACGACGCTGTTTGTCGAGATTTTCATGAAGCTTCCTTTTTGTTCTTAAGCACGGAGCACTTTGAGCATCTCGGCGTTGGACTGGTAGCGTCCCATCACGGAGAGGATTTGACGCAAGGCTTCATCCTTGCGGGTTTCTGCCAGGGCGGCGCGGAGGGCCTTCGCCTTGGCGAAGTCGTCGGCGGGCATGAGCAGGTGGTCGTTGCGGGTTCCCGACTGGAGGATGTTGATTGCCGGGAAGAGGGCTTTTTCGGCGAGGGAGCGATCGAGGACGATCTCCATGTTGCCGGTGCCTTTGAATTCGCGGAAGATCAATTCGTCCATCTGGGAATCAGTTTCGACCAAGGCGGTGGCGACGATGGTGACCGAGCCGCCTTCTTCGAGCTGACGGGCGAGGCCGAACATCTTTTTCGGTTCGGTGAGGGCTTCGGAGTCGATGCCGCCGGACATGGTGCGGCCGCTGCCGCGGAGGGCGTTGTTGAAGGCGCGAGCGAGGCGGGTGAGCGAGTCCATGAAGAGGACGACGTCGCGGCCGGCTTCGGCCTTGGCGCGGGCGAGGCTGAAGACCAGTCGGGCGAGGCGCAGGTGCGACATCTTGTCTTCATCGTTGGTGGAGGCGAAGACCGAGGCGCCGAGGGCTTCAAATTTCTTGCGGAAATGGGTCACTTCCTCGGGGCGTTCGTCGACGAGGAGAAGCATGACTTCGCAGTCGCGGTGATTTTTCAGGACGCCTTCAAGCATCTGTTCCATGATGATGGTCTTGCCCGAGCGGGGGGGGGCGACGATGAGGGCGCGCTGGCCGCGGCCGAGGGGCGTGAAGAGGTCGATCAAGCGGCAGGAAGGAGCGCAGCCGGCGTGCTCGAGAGTGAGGGCTTTGTTCGGCGTGATGGCATTCATGTTCTGGATGCCGCGGCGGCGCTGCCATTCGTCGGGGCGCATGCCGTTGATGGCGCTGATGAAGCACAGGCCGGGGGCCTTCGGATGGTGCTTGGCTTTGCCTTCGACGAGGGCGCCGTCTTCGATGTTGAAACGGCGGATGAACTGCTGCGGGACGTAGATGTCATCGGGAAGCTGCCGGAGGCCGGCGTCCATGCGACGCAGATTGCCGTGGCCGGCGCGGTTTTTCTCGAGAATTCCCGAGACGTTAAATTCGTCAGTCTTGTTCGTCATTTCCGTTTCTGAAGCCAAGTTAGAGATTGTGACATAACCAAGCGCCGGTTCGGATCCCAAGGGCATAGATGCCGGATCCCTCACCCGCGACACAAGGACAGGAAAACATAGATGACATACATCGATAAGGCAAGGCAAGTTCTCGAAATCGAGAGAGATGGCATTCGCCGCATCTCCGAGCAGCTCGACGGCCGCTTCGATCAACTGGTCGAGGCTTGCCTCGACACCCTGGCCAAACGCGGCAAGATCGTCCTCTCCGGGGTCGGCAAGTCCGGCCAGATTTCGCAGAAGCTGGCCTCCACCTTGTCGAGCACCGGTTCACGCGCCTGTTTCCTTCATCCAGTCGAGGCCATGCACGGCGATCTCGGTGTGCTCGGCGACGAGGATCTCTTCATCGCCTTGTCCTACTCCGGCGAAACCGAGGAGCTGCTGCAAGTCATCCCCGCGGTGCGCCGCCTCGGCATCCGCATCGCGGCGCTCACCGGCAACGACGATTCCTCCCTCGCCTCCCTGGCCGACGTCGCGGTCTCCTGCCGGATCGAGCAGGAGGCCTGCCCCTTCAATCTTGCGCCGACCACCACCACCACCGCCATGCTGGCGCTCGGCGATGCACTCGCCATGGTGCTGATGCAAGAACGCAATTTCCAGATCGAGAACTACGGCATGCTGCACCCCTCCGGCGCCATCGGCCGCAGCGTCACCCTGAAAATCAAGGATCTGATGCGGACCGGCGAGCGTCTCTGTGTTGTCTCTCCGGAGACCACCGTCCTCGCCGCCGTCCTAGCGATGTGCAGCACCAAAGGTGGCACCGCCCTGGTCGCTTGCGATGACCGCATTTTGCGCGGCATCTTCACCACTGGCGATCTGAAACGCGTCGTCGCCCGCAGCCCCGACGCCCTTCATTGGCCGGTCAGCGACGCCATGGTGAAAGACCCGGTGACCATCCATCCTGAGGCGATGGCGGTCGAGATCATGAAAATTCTTCGGGTGAAAGCCATTAACTCCGTGCCAGTTGTGGATGGTGACAGAAGAGTTTGCGGAGTAGTTGACATTCAGGACTTGCCTAAGTTCAAGATTATGTGATATTTTCTCAATTATGAAAGTAGGCATTCTCGGCGACATCCACGCCAATCTCCCGGCTCTCGAAGCCACACTCAAAACCTTGGAATCCCTCGGCTGCACTAGTTTTGTCTCGGTAGGAGACATTGTCGGCTACGGCCCTTTCCCGAAGGAATGCCTGGAACTTCTCCTCAATCGCGGCATTCCTTGTGTCAAGGGCAACCACGATGAATACGTTTCCCAAGTCGAAGACACTTGGAGCATCAATCCGGAAGCTCGTTTTGCCGTCAACTGGACCCGCGAGCAACTCAGTCCCGAGCATCGCCGCATCTTGGCTGAGCTGCCCGAGGAATTGGACTGCATCGACTTTTCCGTGGTTCACGCTTCGTGCACGCCGCAACCGCGCTGGTCCTACATTCTCGACGAGCGCAGCGCCGCCAGCTCGCTCCGCTATCAGCGCCGTGACATTTGTTTTCATGGCCACACGCATCTGCCCTGCGTCTTCGAGGAACTGCCTCTCAGCGCCGAGACTCAGCGTATGCTGGAGGAATCGAGCTCGTCGCATCTTGAGCTGCTCGACAAGCTCGGCCTCACTGCGCCGATGCCGCGATTGTCGTTGATTCGCGACGGCATGATCCTCAGTCACGGCCGCCGCTGGCTGGTCAACGCCGGCTCGATCGGTCAACCGCGCGACAAGGATCCCCGCTCGGTCGCTTTGGCCTATGATACCAGCAGTCGCGAGCTGCGCATTCTGCGCGTGCCTTACGACATCAAACTGGTTCAGGCGCCGATGATCGCAGCTAATTTCCCCGAGCGCTTGATTCAGCGTCTGGAAGTCGGACGCTAAGTCCCGCCATGGCTGTTCTTCTCACGCCGGGAAAAATCAATCTTTTTCTTGATGTCACTTCCCGCCGTGCCGATGGCTATCACGACATCGAAACCCTGTTTTTACCGATTCCATCGTTGTCCGACCGGATCGAGCTGTCGCCTTCGACGGGCCCCGGTCTCAGTCTTGAATGCGCCAGTGTCGGCGTTCCTTGCGATGAACGCAATTTGGCTTGGCGTGCGGCGGAAGCCTATTTCCGCTTGGCTGGCCAGCCGCTGCCGTCGCTGCACATCCGGATCGACAAGAATCTTCCCGTTGCCGGTGGCATGGGTGGCGGAAGTTCTGATGCTGCCGCGGTCCTGCGTCTGCTGAATCAACAACATGGGCTGCTCAGCGACGCTGATTTGCGCGGCATCGCCCTGGCGATTGGCGCCGACGTGCCGTTCTTCCTGGATCCCCGTCCGGCATGCGCCACGGGCGTCGGAGAAGAACTCCGCCCCATCGCCAAGAGCGGCAAGTTGTTTCTAGTTTTTGCTTTTTCGGCTTTTCCGATTCCCGCTGCCTGGGCTTATAAAAACCGGATGGGGCACCTGCGTGGCGCGCCGCGGCCGCTGAGTGGCATGTTGGCGGCTTTGGCCGAGGGCGACGGCGAAGCGGTGGCGGCTCATGTGTTTAATGGCTTGGCGCCGGCGATCCGTCACAAGTTTCCGCTTCTCGAAAGAGTGCGGCGTGATCTCATAGCCGGTGGCTGTCTTGCCGCCGAGGTGTCCGGCAGCGGGCCGACGGTGTTTGGCATCGCCCCGGATGCTGCGGCGGCCGAGGCTTGTCGCGCCGTTTTGATTCAAACCGGCTGGCCCACTTCGATGACGGTCACTGCCGAGGTTTGAATTTTGAATTTCAGCGGCCGCGCGTCGGAGGCTTGGGGGGCGTCGGGGGCTGCGGGGCGCGGAATGGAATGCCTTCCGGCCCGTAGGCTGGAGGCAGGGACGACAAGGCCTTGGCATCGGCGGCGGCTTTTTTCGGATCGACGACGATTTCGTGGGTCGGATCGATGTTCAAGTAGCGCAGAGTTTTTTCGGCGATGCGCGAGAAGCTGGGGGCGCAGGTTTGGCCGCCGTAGTAGCCGAGCGATTTGATTGGCTCATCGACGATGATTACGAGGACGAATTTCGGGTCGTCGGCGGGGACATAGCCGATGAAGGAGGAGATGTATTTGCGATCCGAAAAGTAGGATTTCTGAATGACTTTTTTGGTCTCCGGATCAATCACGGCCGGTTCCAGTTTTTGGGCGGTGCCGGTCTTGCCGGCGACTTCATAACCTGAGACGGCGGCTTTCGGAGCGGTGCCGTCCTTGGAGGTGACACGCTTCAATCCTTGG
>CAMCSH010000091.1 GCA_945877655.1 Lentisphaera araneosa HTCC2155
TTCGCCCTGCGCCTCGCGGCGCCTGACGCATGACTCGGGGACAGCGTGACTCGCTATGTCTTCGCCGTATAGGACTTTCACCTTTTACTCCTTGCCGGTTTCTCCGGCGCACTCATGCGCTTGCGTTTCAACCTTTCAACCTTTCAACCCGGGTCCATTCCTCTGCTGCGGTTTTTAGGGTAAAGACCCGCATTTACAGATTCTGACCCTCTCTCCAAACAAACAACCCAGAGCCGAGGCTCTGGGTTGTCTTCATCAACGCGAGTGACGAAATTCAGGTCATCTCGATGGTGTTGATGTCGGCGCGGCCAATGACCTTGCCGTAAACGATCAGGTTGGCATCCGCGGTGATAGCGCGGGGGTAGCCGGGTTCCGCCTTGTTGTCGGCAACCAGCCAGAGCTCGCGGGTCTTACCTTGCCAACGATAGGCGATACGCTTGCAAGTGATGGTCTTGCCGTGGTCTTGCGACACGACGACGACGCTGCCATCGGCGATTTCCGAATAGGCGCGCTTCAGGTTGATTTCCTGGCCCGCGCCGTTGCCGAGGTTGATCGAGCCGCCTTCGAATTTGCGGAGGATCAGCCACTCGCGGTCCATGAAGGTGGGCTCCATGCTGGTGCCGGACAGGGTGATGACCTGAATGTTCTGGTCGTTTTCCATGCCTTTGACAGCGGCGGGAATCAAGCCGCTGACCATGCTGGCAGCGGGACCGGCAGCGACATCTTCAAGCGTGGCGGTGGCTTGCTGCGAACGAACCAGGGGCAAGGAGACCACAGGAGTGTGGGGCAGTCTGAGCTCAACCGGGGCAGTTTCGCCCTGACGAGCCGCTTTCGCCGCTTCCAGATCCATCTCGCGAAGGAATTCTTCCATCTGGTCAAGGGTGGTGAGATGGAGACGGATCAGAGCCGGATGCTGCGCTGCGTAAGACTGCAGCTTGGTGCGCAGGGCAGCCAGTTCACCCGTCGGCTGACGCTTCGGATCCAGTTGCATATAGGGGGCGATAAGGGGACGAAGAAGAGCCAATTGAGTCGGACGAATGCCGCCGCCCTTAACCCATTTCATCACGCTCACGTGCGTAACCTTGATAATTTTTCCGACCGCCTGCTGAGTAAGGCCTTTCTTACCCATCCAAGCAGCCATCGCATCGCGTTCTTGTTGCGTGAGTTTCATGTCGTAATTCCTTTTTGGTTATTTTGGGGTTGGCGCGGAAAGTTTACACCAGTCGTCAAATCTTAAAACTTAAATCCATAATATTTTTGAAAAAAATGAGAAAATGACAAGTAAAGCACTTTAAAGTTACAAAGTGACGCTATTCTGTTACGCAGAGGATCACGGAAGCCAGCACAGCTCCCTCATCCTTGATTATAGAGCTGCGCCGTCCACAGGCGCGGAGCCAAGCAAAAGCCGAGCAGAAGATCTGCCCGGCTTTTGTCTTTGATGAGCGTGGATTCGTGGCTGAGGCAGCTAGTCGCAAGGAAGCTTGTAGATGATTACATAATGCTCAAGTCCCTTGATTCTCATGGCCAAGGGCCGCGAAGCTTAAGGAAACAATGGAAATTTCGGCCTTCCGGTAACATACGGAAATCCTTACCGAGCTTGATTTGCAAGGCTTCATTGATGATCATCTCACGCTCCGTCATCGCTGGATGAACATCTTGGCTTTTTCGACTTCATCCCGGATTACCGAGAAGTCGCCCCGCAGACGCTCGAAATCGATGCCGGACTTGGCGATCACCTCGGGCTGCAGCACCGGTAGCAGGAGGCCGTCGTTCCAGCCGAGATTGAGGCTCTGGACCAGATGGCGGGCGACGGTGACGATGGCGACTTCGCGTCCATGTTCTTTCGACTCAAGCGGATTTTCGTGGTACAAAATGGCGTCGTGGATGTTTCCTGGCAGCTGCCAGCGCTCGGCCAGAAGACCGCCGATTTGCGGCGAGCGCATCTCCAATTCGCTGAGCTCCACCTCGGAGAGCGGCAGCTGCTCCTTCTGCGCCTTGATCAGGACCGCCATATATTCTTGAGGCAGCATCTGGAAACAGAAGATGCGGCCGCAGTCATGCAGCAGGCCGAGGAGGAAGAATTCTTCGATTTGCGCCCGCGGCACACCGGCATTTTTCGCCGCCAGTTTGGCGCCGCAGGCAGTCGCCAGCGAACGCAGCCAGAGCGCATCCTGATCAAGCCCTCCCGAGATCGAGCTGGTGCTCCGCATGGTCGAGAGAAGGGCCGAAGCGAGGGCGATGTTCTTCACCGTGTTGGCCCCAAGCATGACCAAAGCCTGACGAAGGTCGGTGACCTGCTGGCTGAGCCCGAAATAAGAGGAGTTGATCAACTTCAGGACCTTGGCCGTGATCATCGGATCCATCTTGATCGTGTCCAGCATGTCCTTAGGCGGCGAATTGATGTCATTGGCCAACTTGACGATCTTCAGAGCCGTCAGCGGAAGCGACGGCACTTTCTCGATCGCTGATGTCACTTTGAGTTTGAATTGCTCGGACATGGCCACTCCCTGCTCAATTGCAAACTAAGCTGCAATATCGAACTTCGCCTCCCGGCAGGAGAAATTCATCGTCAATTCGGGAGCCTCCCGGGAAAACCATAAATGCCTCTTGGCTTCTCCTGCCTCAAGTGTATGGTGGAGGAAACATCTAGGAGTTGCCATGGGCTCAACCATCCTCGTCTGCACCGCTGACTTGATCGCCGGCTCCAGTTACGCTCGTCTCATCGCCTCTGAAGGTCACACGGTTGAAACCGCGCTCAACGGCCAGGACCTGATCAGCCGCCTCGACAAGCTCAACTACGCCGTCTCCCTCATCGTCTGCGATGTCCGTCTTCCGGGCCTTCATAATTTCGATCTCGGCGACTTCATCTCGATGAAAACTCTCGACCGCATCCCCATCATCGGCATCGCCGATCTCGCCCGCGACGAGGAGTTCCTGATGAATGCCTCCGAAGGATTCACCGTCATCCTCCAGAAAGGCTTCTCCGCCCGCGAGCTGATCGATGCCGCCCACTCCGCCCTGTCAGTCGATTACCATGTCGGCTTCGGCATGAGCGAACAGAACATCCGCGAACGCACCGAGAAGCTCCGCGATCCGCAACATGTCGACTCGGAATTCGGGGAATTCCTGCAGAACTTCGGCCAGAATCGCAGCCGCAACTCGATGATGGACCAGATCCGCAAAGACGAGTGAGTGAACTCCCCAGCGGCGGATAGAATTCGAGGAGCCGGATCACCCCGGCTCCTTTTCCGTACCCTGTTCCTTTCCCCGACGCCGATGTCGCCAATGCCGCCACAAAGCCCGAGGAAATCGCTGCCCGGCCGGTCTTGAGCGGAGCAGCCGCCAGCCCCTGAAAACTGGAACGCTTATTGCGTAAATCCAAGCGGGGAACTTTATTCTCTGCGAACTCAATAGCTGAAAAGTCGGACGACCACCATGGCAAGACTCCTGATCACGCAACTTCAAGCTGGCATGACGGTGACGGAAAAAGTCATGACGCCGCGCCAGATGATGCTGCTCCCTGCCGGCGTGGTCCTGAGCGAAACCCATCTTGCCACCTTCCGCACCTGGGGCATCCGGGATGTCATGGTCGACGCCGAAGATCCCAATGCCAGCGCCCAACCTGCGGACGCCACTCTCGACTCCGCGCATGAAGAAAAGATCCGCCAGCGTTTCGCCCATGTCGACATCAGCCAGCCTCTGTCCGCCGGCCTTCTCGCCGCCGCTCTGAAAAACGGCATTGGGAAAGCTCAATGAACAGCCAAGCCCAAATCCTGGTCGATTCCGTCAAAGATCTCGGCACCTTGCCGGAAGTCTATTCCAAAGCCAATGAACTGATCAACGACCCCTCCAGCTCCGCCCAGGACCTCGCCAAAGTCATCTCCAACGACCAGGTCCTCACCTCCCGGCTGCTCCGCCTCGTCAACTCCGCACTCTACGGCTTCCCCCAGCACATCGACAGCGTCGCCCGGGCGATCACCATCGTCGGCTTCCGCCAGACTCGCGACCTAGTGATGGGCGTCTCTATCATCGGCAAATTCTCGAAGTCGGCCAGCGGCCTGATGGACATGAAGGCCTTCTGGCACCACAGCCTGGCCACTGCGGTGGCGGCGAAAACCCTTGCCGAGGCGAAGCGTCACCGCAGCGTCGAAGTGATGTTCTCCGCCGGCCTGATGCACGACATCGGCCGCCTGGTCATCATCGAGAACGGCACCCGCCTACCGGTCGCCGAACTGCTGCGCACCGCCGCCGAATCGAAGCTGCCGATCCACAAGCTCGAGCGCCGCCTCCTCGGCTTCACCCACGCCGACGTCGCCGAGGCCCTGTTCATGAAATGGAACCTGCCGCCGGTGCTGCGCGAAGCCGTCGCCTATCACCACCAGCCGGGAATGGCGCCGCGCTTCAAGGAGGAAGCCCTGATCACCCACTACGGCGACTGCTTCGCCCACGCCCTCGGCCTCGGCAACGCCGGCGATCCCTACCTGCAGCAGCCTGACGAAGAAAACTGGGGGCCTTTCAGCGCCGGCCTCGCACCGGTCCAAACCCTTGCCGACAAGATCACCGCGGCCACGCCTGAATTGATCAATATCTTCTTCCCAGAACCCTGAACCCCGATATCACCATGACCCCCGCCAACCCACTCGATAAAATCGCCCTCCTGGAAGCCCGCCAGCAGCGCATCGTCCAAGCCCTGGAGATGATGGCTGAGGCCGGGGAATTCCAGAAAGAAGCCGAGGCCGCCGGCGACCAGCGCAGCCTCTATAAAGCCGCCGCGCGACGCATCGAGATCGTCATCAATTCCCAGTCCCAGGTCTGGATCGAGCTCTCAGCCGCCACTCTCGACCTGCTGCCGGTCCATTTCCACCCCGAATCCTGCCAAGCCGCGATGAAGTCCCTGATCAGTCGTCTCCGCGATGATGGCTCTATCGCCATGGCCCTGTCCCGCCCCGGCCCTCTCCTTCTTCCGGCTGCCGGCGCAGACACAGGAACAGTGATCATCCAGGCCCTCGAAACCCGCGAGGACATCCTCGGCCTGCTCATCGCCAGCACCCCCGTTCCGGCCGAAATCATCCACCAAGCCGAGCTCCTGGTCCTCAATGCCACCCTCACCTCGACCGCCTTGGCGATGGAAAACAGCCGCCTCACCCGCCAGCTCCTGGCAGCCAAAGCCAACCTCACCCAGGAAGTTGCACTGAAGACCATCCACCTGCGGGAAGCCCTCGGCGCCGCCGAGCTCGCCTCCAAGGCGAAAAGCGACTTCCTGGCAGCGATGAGCCACGAACTGCGCAACCCCCTCCACGCCATCAGCGGCAGCCTCGAAATCATCGGCCCCGAAGTCCGCAACCAGATCTCCCTCAAATCCGCCGCCGCCGCCTGCCGCCGTCTCACCGCAATCGTCGACGACATCCTCGACTGGACCAAGCTCGAAGCCGGCAGCATCCAGATCCATAACGCCGCCTTCGACCCGGTCTGCCTCGCCGAGGAAGCCTGCGAAATCATCCGCGACCTCACCCATGAGAAAAAAATCGACTTCCATTGCTTCATCGACACCGCCATCCCCAGCGGCGTCATCGGCGACCGCAAGCGCATCCTGCAAATCCTCGGCAACCTCCTCAGCAACGCGATCAAATTCACCGATAAGGGCCTCATCCGTCTCAGCCTCCGCCTCGGCATCGACGACACCCTCCTCTTCTCCGTACAGGACTCCGGCATCGGCATCGCCGAAGACAAGCAGCAATGCCTCTTCCTGCCCTTCCAGCAGCACGACAGCGGCTTCACCCGCCGCCACTCCGGCTCCGGCCTCGGCCTCGCCCTGTGCAGCGGACTCGCCCGCCTGATGGGCGCCGCCATCTCCCTCACCTCCAAACCCGGCCACGGCTCAAGCTTCACCCTCGAAGTCTCCTGCCCTCCCGCCCCGGATTTTATCGGCCTCTCCATGCCCAAGCTGCAAGGACGCCACGCCGCCCTCCTCGGCCTCGATCCCGACACCCTGCTCGCCGCCTCCAGCTGGCTCAATCACGCTGGCATGACGACCCAGACTCTCGCTCCCAACGCCTCCCTCGCCGGCATCAACCGGCCCGACCTCCTCATCGCCGACGACCGTCTCGCCCCGGGCGACATCCTGCGGATCTACTCCACCATCGCCGCCAAACGCCTGATCGTCGTCCGCGGCCACGAGCCCCTCGCCACCCAGCTCAGCGCCGTCACATCGGGCGAGATCTTCCGTCCGCCCCGCCGCGGCGACCTCTGGGACGCCGCCGCCGGCCGCCTCGCCTCGCCTTCCGACCTGCCCCTCAAATTCCGTCTCCCCGAAGGTTGCGAAGGTCGCATCCTGGTCACCGACGACGACTCGACCAACCGCCAGATCGCCCAACACATGCTGACCCGCCTCGGCCTCCAGGTCAACCTCGCCGCCAGCGGTGCAGCCGCCGTCGAAGCCGCCTCCATTCAACGTTTCGATCTCATCCTGATGGACTGCCACATGCCCGGCATGGACGGCCTCGAGGCGACCATGCTTATCCGCCAAAACGAATCCGCCCTCGACCTGCCCAGGACGCCCATCATCGCCTTCACCGCCGATGTCATCAACGTCGAATCACGCCTCGCCGATGTCGGCATGGATGGCATCCTGTCGAAACCCGCCCGCATTGACGACCTCCTCGCCATCCTGAAGAAATGGATCGGCAAACTGCCCGAAGGAATGTCTCCAGAGGACCGCCCGCCTCCTGCCGCCCGACGTCCCAGCGCCCAACTCCCCAAGGAGCACCTCGAACTGTCGGTCCTGCAAACCCTCATCGGCGGTCCCGACCCCGATTTCGAACGCATGCTGCTGCGCGAATTCGACAACAAGGCGCAAAACCAGATTTCCGAATTGACCGAAGCACTGGTCGAGCGCGACACCAAGCGCGCCTCCATGGTCGCCCACACCCTCAAAGGCAGCAGCGGCAATGTCGGCGCCCGCCGCCTCTACTCTCTCGCCCTCGCCCTCGAAACCTTGATCAAATCGGATGCCATCGAAGAGGCCAAAAGCCAGGTCATCGACCTCGCCGACGAATACCTCGCCCTGTCGGCGGAGATCCGCCGCCTCTATCCCTGATTCTGGAAAAGGACTCGAGCTGTATCACTCGGGATTCTAATCTCCAGGCTTGGGAGTGAGGGAACAAGGGAGTTGGGGAGTGAACTCTTATGCGCTCCTGCTTTACTCCCTCACTCCCCGCCTCCCTCACTCCCTGGTTCGACGCTAACTGCGAAGAGAATCCTAGATCTAAATGGACTGGTATACGCACGCGTATCCAAGACAGCCAATGTTGCTCTTGTTCATTCGTTCGACCCCTTGCGGGTCGCACATGGTAGCCCAGGGTCGCTTCGACCCTGGGTTTATGTTTGAAATGTGCTCCCGACCCCTCGCGGGTCGCACAGAGTTCGAGCTAACACTGTGCGACCCGATGCGGGTCGGCGGAATGCGGGGATCGCAAACCCAGGGTCATCGCCGATGCGGCTCGACCACTGGGCTACCATATGTGACCCGCAAGGGGTCGAGCAACAGGACGACGAGGTAAAACCTTGCGCGGGGGTTCCCTGCATGTTGGATGAGGCGTCTTAGATACGCGTGCTGATACACGTCGAAAAAGACTCAGCCTTCGCCGCTCTCCAGGCCCAGTTCTTGAAGGCGGCGATGCAGGGTCCGACGCGACATTCCCAGCAGCTTCGCCGCTTCTGTCCGGCTGTTGTTGGCCCGGCGCAAGGCTTCGAGGATGAGATTGCGTTCATGGACGCCGACGTCGAGGCTGTTGTCACGCCTCGGTTCAGGACTGGCGGCAAGGGCCGGACGAGGCGACTCGCCAAAGCCGGCCGGCAGGTCGCCGACATCAATCAGCTCGCCACGGCAACGGACCACACTGCCTTCGACGACGTTGCGCAATTCGCGAACGTTGCCCGGCCAGGGATGGCGGACAAGAAGCGCCAGGGCGCCGGAAGTGAAGCCGCGGATCTGGCGGCGATTGTCGGCGCAGGCTTGGCCCAGCGCCGCCGCCAGCAGGGCCGGAATGTCATCCGGACGCTCGCGCAGTGGCGGCAAATGGACGCGGATGACGTCGAGCCGGTAATACAGATCCTCGCGGAATTTCCCTTCCTCCACCATCCGCTTCAGATCGCGATTGGTGGCGGCGACGATCCTCACATCGACGCGCAAAGTCTCCGAGCCGCCCACCCGTTCGAAACTGCGGGTCTCCAGCACCCTGAGCAGCTTGACCTGGATCGAGGCGTCGATCTCGCCGATCTCGTCGAGGAACACGGTGCCGCCATCCGCCGCTTCGAAACGTCCCGCACGGCGGCCAGTCGCTGAGGTGAAGGCGCCTTTTTCGTGACCGAAAAGCTCGGACTCAAGCAGATTGGCGTTCAGCGCCGCGCAGTGGACCGCGACAAAGGGTGCCGCAGACCTGTCCGACAAGGCATGCAAGGCTCGCGCCACGCCCTCCTTGCCGGTGCCGCTTTCGCCGCTGATCAGCACTGTCGAACGCGCCGGCGCGACCCGCCGCACCAGATCGAAAACCTCCTGCATCGACGATGACACCCCGAGCATGCCCGGCAGCCCCTCAACCGCCGCAGGAACCGCCGCCGTCTTCACCGCGACCGCGCTGGAACGCAGCTTCCCTGAGCTCGGATTGGCGTCGATGATCACCGCTTCCGCCGCCGTCTTCGGCGCCGCCGGCAGCCGCTGGCGGCTGGCCTTCAGGGCCGACTTGAGCACCTCTTCGACCGCATCGAGATTCAAGGGCTTGGTGATGAAATCCCAGGCACCCGCCTTCATCGCCGCGATTCCGGTCTTCAAGTCCGCATAGGCGGTCATGATGACGCAGGGAGGCGCCCCCTCTCCGCCAGCTCGCAAGCGCTCGAGGAAGGCCAAGCCATCAAGGCCGGGCATCCGCAAGTCGGAAAGGATGACGTCGGCTTTTTCCGTTCGCATCAGGCGCAGCGCCGCTTCGGCATTCTCCGCCGTGATCACGTCCCAGTCGAGGCGAAAGCTCCGGGCCAGCCCCTCGCGGGTGTTCTTCTCATCGTCGACAATCAGCAGTCTAGGCAAGGTTTTCATCACCAGTCTCGCGGTTTCTTAACGCAATCTAGCTCGACGCCGCCCTGCGCGCCACAAGAGACGGGATCTAATCATCGCAAGAACCTTCTGTCTTTCTTGCTTTCCGGCACTTCCGGCACTTCCTTAAATCCATAGCCCTTTCCCAACCCAAGGTGCCGGCCATGTCGATTCTCAGCTTGATCCCGATTCTCGCCCTGCTGCAAAATCCCGCGCCCGCTGCGGAGGCTCAGAAAATGGAAGAAGCCCAAGCCCTGATCCACGACTTGGAACAAGGCAGCGCCAAGCAGCGACGCGACGCCAAGCGACGCCTCATTGAGCTCGGTTTTTTTGCCCGCGACGCAGTCAAGGCAGGCATGAAGCACAGCGACCCCGAAGTCGCCACCGCCTGCACCGCCATCTGGACCGAGATCGAATCCAAGGCCTCCCCGGTGGAAATCCCCGGCCTCGCCGATTTCATCCGCGCCGCCCGAGAGAAACACTTCAACCAGGACGCCTGGAATGCCTTGGTGAAAAACCAAGGTCCCGCCGCCATCCTCCTGGTCGCCGACTACCTCAGCGCCGATGCCCTGCCCGACGAAGAAGGACAGGAAAACAATCGACGCCAGTTCGGCCCTCATTACCAGGCCACCGACGGCAGCTTCAGCCGGGCCCAGAAAGTCGCCGGCCTGATCGACCCGCTCCTCGGCAAAGACGAGTCCCTCCGCGCTTGGGCCACCGCCAAACCCGAGCAGAAAATCGCCTGCCTGAAACTCCTGCGCCTGCGTCAGCCGGAGTTCCCGCTGCAAAATGAAACCGCCTTCCTGAACCTCCTCAGCGAGCTGGATCTCCAAGCCGTCCTGCCTCACCTCGAAGCCAAGGATTCGCTTTTCAAGCTCGAAACCGCCCAGTGCATCCAGTCGAAACCCAAGTTCCTCGCCCTGCTCAAAGGCAGCTCCGGTCGCCTCGCCAAACAAGCCCTCGCCCTCCCCCTCACCCTCGCCAGCACCAAAGAAGCCAAGGCCGCCGCCCTCGCCGCCATTCCCGATGACGGCTTCCTCGGTGAAGAACAGCTCTTCCCCCAGATCCTCATCGTCCTCGGCGACGCCGGTCTGGCCAAGGAGTCTCGCCGCCTCAACGGCGGCGATGCCGGCGCCGTTCCATGGCAAAAACTCGCCGCCGAGATCGCCGACGGCAAGATCGACGACCTCGGTGCCGCCGCCAAAGGCCTGCGCAACGGCAACGATCAGTTCAGCAGCCGCGGCAGCGATTTCAGCAACGTCATCATCGCCCTCGTCGCCAACGGCGACGAGCAGATCAAGCGCCAGGTGACTTATCTCCTGCCCTCCTACAACGACGACCTCCGCTTCGCCGGCATGCAATCGGAGCTGATCGCCCGGGCCCGCATGTTCGGCCGCAACGGCCAGAACAAATGGCAGGCCTTCGCCGATCAAATGAAGGCCGCGCCAGCCGAAGCCATAGATTCCTACAAGCACTACCTCAACGCGGCGCTGCAACGCGACCCGAAGGCTTCCCTCCACCTCGAAGCCGCCCTGAAAGGCGCCCCGCACTGCCTGCCGCTGCTGCTCGAAAAAATCCTCGTCTCGCCGCCCGAGTCCCGCCCCGCCGCCATCGACGCCGCACTCGCGACCCTCAACAATCCCGATCTGGCCGAGTGGTTCTTCGATCGCCTCGAGAACAACAAAATCTCGATCGGCGCCGAGCCCCTCGCGAAATGGATGAAAGGCTTTGATTTCACCGGCCTCACCGAGAAGAATAGACTGATCTCCCGCCTCGTCCGGCTCTGCATAGAAAAACAAATCGATCCCGGCATTCTTCTCCCTCTCCTCCAGGAAGCCTCGCTGAACCGCGCCATGCTCCTCCTCGCCTCCGGTAAAACCGCAGAAGCCAAAGCCGTCGTCAAGCAGCTCGGAGGCGACGACCAGGCCATCGCCTCCTTCCTCCTCCACCTCCTCGGCGAAGCCCGTCCACCCCAGACCGCCCCTTTGGCCAACGCCGCTTTCGCCGGACTCGATGGCCTCCCCTGCCCCAACAGCGGCGACAAACACAGCTGCGGCGTCTGGGAACTCGGCAAAGGCGTCTGCGCCCTCCGCAAAGGCGATGCGGCCGCCGCAAAAGAAGCCCTCGCCGCTTCCCAAAAAGTGTCGGAATGCGCCTGCATCAATCAGTGGCGCAGCCTCTACAACATCCTCCTCGCCAAGCCGGATTTGATCCTGCCGGGTAAATGACTCCGAGCTGTATCACTCGGGATTCTAATCTCCAGGCTTGGGAGTGAGGGAACGAGGGAGTTGGGGAGTGAACTCTTATGCGCTCCTGCCATACTCCCTTACTCCCTAGCTCCCTCACTCCCTGGTTCGACGCTGACGGCGAAGAGAATCCAAGATCAAAATGGAGTGATGCAGGTCGAATGACTCCGGCACGCCGCTCCTTGCGGCAATCTCCTTGACAGGCCGATCCAAACTCGACTTGCGCTGTAGATTGCGCCAGCAAAAATCGCCAAGGAGTCTTCATGCGTCTCGCTGCTTATCTCGCCCGCTGTGGCATCGCCAGCCGCCGCGCTGCCGAACAAATCATCCTCGACGGCAAGGTCAAGGTCAACAACCGTATCCACAAAGATCTCGCCGTCCCCATCGACCCCGAAACCGACGAAGTCACCTACCGCGAGCGCGTCCTCAAGATCGTCGAAAAAGTCTACTACGCCGTGCACAAGCCCAAAGGCTACGTCTGCACCAACAAAAAAGACGGCCAGGCGGAAGACATCGTTCTCGATCTCCTCCCCGTCCGCCACCACCTCTTCACCGTCGGACGCCTCGACAAGGACTCCGAAGGCCTCATCCTCGTCACCAACGACGGCGAACTGGCCCAGATCCTGACTCACCCGAGCTTTGAAATCGTCAAGCAATATCGCGTCCTCGTCCGTGGCGACGTCAACCCGCATGTGCTTGATGACATCGAAGAAAACGGCATCCGCGCCTTTGGCGAAAACTACCGCGTCGAATCGGTCAGCATCAAGCGCGAAACCGGCGACGGCGCCGTCCTCAACTTCACCCTCACCGAAGGCAAGAACCGCGAGATCCGCAACATCTGCGAAGCCCTCGGCCTCCGCGTCCGCTCGCTCCGCCGCATCAGCGTCGCCGGCATCCGCCTCGCCCGCCTCCCCGCCGGCGCCTGGCGCCCCCTCACCGGCGGCGAAGTCAAACAGCTGCAGAAACTCGCCAAGGCCGGCCCCAAGCCGCCCCGCCGCCCCACCCGCGAAGTCCGCGACGACTTCGTCCCCGGCCGCCGCCACAACGATAAAGGTCCCCAAGGTCGCGCCCCCGGTTCCGACCACGAAGGCGACTTCTTCTACGGCGGCTGATCGCAACCCCAATATGTACTACCAGGACCTTCATTCGAACGTACTTCAGTTGATAGAGCTTGATCCGCCGCAGAATCAACCTGCTCAAAAATCTGAAAAACCATGATTTATATGATTGTTGCTTTTCGTACTTGATCTTTCACATCAATTAGTGATCCTATTGACTATTGACTCGTAAATATATGAGGAGAAAATCTGTATGAATTTTTACTTGAGTGCGCACCTCCTAAATGACTTTAAGTTGAAAGGGCTGTTTTGAAATGCATAATTTCGAGAGCATCAATAATTTCATTATGAACGCATTAATTTATATAATGTGTATTCTTATTTTTTTTGTTTTTATATCCTCATTAGTTGATAGTTATGAAAAAATAGAAACAAAAAATCTTTCTGGATATATATTCCAACTTTTTTATTAAGTCTATTTTCCAGAATTGCAATTTCTGTAGTTGGAATTTCTATAATTATCGTAGTGGGATTGGTTACTTCATTTACTGATGTACCAACGCCTCCAATTGAAGTCAGACTTCTTTGGCTTTTGTACCCATTATTAATAACTAATTTATTAGCAATTTTAGCTATTCCAATCCACATATTTTTTAAAAAACTGGCTCTTTTTCTCGGGTCGACATTTGTATTCTTAGTTATTTTTATTGGTACTGTTATTGTTTACCGGTTTTCGCAGTGAATCCTTGGTCGTTTCACATTCTTCAAGACGCGGCTTAGCTCCGCTGACAGCCAGCGGTGCTGATCAAAGGGTAATGGAGGCTTTAAGAAAGGCGGGTTCGCCACAAATCCTTGGTCGTTTCACATTCTTTAAATCCTTGGTCGTTTCACATTCTTTAAGACACTGATAATGAAATATTTACGACTTAAAAATGACGTGTAAGTCTTTTGGTTTTCAGCTGAAGCAGAGCATGAATTGTACTCACTTCACGGTTGTCGCCTCTTATTAGCCTTGTTTCCGGCTGAATCCCCATAAATCCGCCCATTCAGCCCAAATCATTACACAAGCAATCCTTGGTCGTTTCACATTCTTCAAGACACTGATAATGAAATATTTATGACTTAAAAATGACGTGTAAGTCTTTTGCTTTCAGCTGAAGCAGAGCATGAATTGTATTCACTTCACGGTTATCGCCTCTTATTCGCCTTGTTTCCGGCTGAATCCCCATAAATCCCGCCCATTCAGCCCAAATCATTACACAAGAAAGCCTCCGGTCAAAACCGGGGGCTGTTTCAGCAATGGAATCGCGAGGGGCTTAGGCGCTGGCTTTCGGGATTTCCGGAGGTGTTCGAGGTCGCCCCTCGCGGGCGATGAAGTCGATCAGTTCGGCGAGGCAGTAATAAATGTGCCGGAGGGAGCGGTCTTTGTCGGCGAGGGTTTTCATCTCAGCTCGCAAGGTGCTGGAGTCGCGGTTTTCACGGGCTTGGGTGACGAGTGACATGAGACG
>CAMCSH010000092.1 GCA_945877655.1 Lentisphaera araneosa HTCC2155
AGGCGATCAAGCTCGGCGCCTACGACTTCATCCTCAAGCCCTTCTCCCCCGACCAGACCGACGTCATCTTCGAAAAAGCCACTCGCTGGCTGCAGATGAACTCCGAGCGCCAATACCTCGCCAACGAGCTCGCCGCCCGCACCGGCGGCGTCACCGCCGGCGGCAAGGAGCTGCTCGGCAAATCCCCCGCCATGCAAGAAGTGATGAAGCTGGTCCGCAAGGTCGCCCGCTCCCGCGTCACCGTCCTCGTCACCGGCGAATCCGGCACCGGTAAAGAAATGGTCGCCTCCGCCATCGAGGCCGCCGCCAACCCCGATCGCAAGTCCCCCTACATCCGCCTCAACTGCGCCGCAGTGCCGGAGAACCTGATCGAATCGGAACTCTTCGGCCACGAAAAAGGCGCCTTCACCGGCGCCAGCGAACGCCGCGTCGGCCGCTTCGAACTCGCCGATGGCGGCACCCTGCTGCTCGACGAGATCGGCGAAATCCCCCTCGCCATGCAGTCGAAACTGCTGCGCGTCCTGCAGGAATCGGAATTCGAACGGGTCGGCGGCAACCGCACCGTCAAGGTCGACGTCCGGATCATCGCCTCGACCAATCGCGATCTCCGCAAAGAAGTCGATGAAGGCCGCTTCCGCGAAGACCTCTACTACCGCCTCAACGTCATCCCGATCCAGGTCCCGCCCCTGCGTGAACGCGCCGGCGACATCGAGATCCTCGCCAAGAGCATGCTCGAAAAAGCCGCACGCCGCGCCGGACGGCCGCTCAATTTCAGCCGCGCAGCTCTTACCGCCTTGGCGGATTTCTCCTGGCCCGGCAATGTCCGCGAACTGGAGAACATGATCGAACGGCTCTCCGTCCTCGAAGACGGCCCGGAGATCGGCGCCGAGGCCCTGCCTTCCTCGTTGATGAAAGGTCGGCCGATGCCCCAGCTTCATGCCGCCGCCGTCAGCCCCGCCGCCACCGGCTCTTCATCTTCGAGCTTCAATCTCCATGATCTCGAACGCGAAACCATCAAACAGGCGCTGCGCCACACCAAAGGCCAGAAGTCCCGCGCCGCCGATCTCCTCGGCTTCACCTCCCGCACCCTCCGCAACAAGCTCGACGAATATCGCAAGTCCGGTGAATGGGATGCCGACCAGGAATTTGGCGACAATAATTAAATTAAGAATTAAGAATTAAGAATTAAGAATTGAAGCGACAGGAAAACGCCAATGACTAACTCTTAATTCTTAATTCTTAATTCTTAATTCTTAACTCTTAATTCTTAACTCTTAATTCTTAATTCTTAATTCTTAATTCTTAATTCTTAATTCTTAATTCTTAATTCTTAATTCTTAATTCTTAATTCTTAATTCTTAATTCTTAATTCAAACGAAGGAGCTCCCCATGTCGACCACCATTGACCCGAATCTGATGCAGGCAATCGATGATTCCGCCGAGGCTTTCCGCGCCCTCGACACTCTGATCGAAGACACCTGCTCCGCCTTCGACCGCGGGGAAGACACTGTCGCCTTCCAAGGCGTGTCGCAGATCGCCCAGGGCTTGGGGTCCTTCCTCGGCTTCCTCGGCGTCGTCTGCGCCCAGATCGACTCCTTCAGCAATGTCGACGCCGACACCTTCAACTCCATCCGCCACAACTTCGAGGCGGCGATTGGGGATTTCAACAAATCTCTGGAGAAACGCGACATCGCCGGCGCCGCCGATGTCCTGCGCTACGACATCCGTGACAGCCTGAAGGATTTCTCCTTCCTCTTCCGTCAAATTTCAGCCGTAAAATCTTGAATGTCCCTTGCTTTTCCTAGCCATTCGGGACCATACTTGTGCATGGACAAATCACGGAGCCCCGTCATGATCGCAAGCAGACTCTGCCTCATCCTCTTCACCAGCGCTGCACTTGCCTCTCTCGCCGAACTGCCGCTGTCCGCCGCAGAAGCCGCCGCCCCCGCACGGAAGCTGCAGGGACGCTTGGATCCGGTCAGCAAAAATGGTCTCCATCAGCACGCCCTCAGTCTGGCTGTGAAGTTTGATGACGATCCCCTCCCCGCCAAGGCCTCGAGCCTCGGGCTTGACGCCACCGCCTGGATCATACAAGGGGCCGGCACGGCCGCCCCAAAAGACGCCGCCGCAGTCGATGCCAAGAGCGGGGACTACGTCTACAACACCGCCCTGGCCGGCAAACGCTGGCCGGAAGTCAACAATCTCCCCATCTTCTGTGAGAAGCCCGGCTTCTGGGCCGACGGCCATGTCAACGTGCTCAAAGGGGACGGCTCTGTCGTCTCGATCAAGGGAGACTTCAAAACGCCGGAAGAGGTCTTCAAAGCCGCCAGCAAATAAGGTCGCAACATGTACACCAACAAAAAGCAATGGTATCAAGCCCTCGAGGAAACTTTGGGCTTGGAGCCGTCCGACCTTGATGACCTAGCCGGCATTTTAATGGAGACCCTACCCGAGGCTCTCAATGTCTTGGAAAAAGCCCAAGTCCCCAAGGACGAACTTCGCCGCCACGCCCACAGCATCAAGGGTTCGGCGGGCAATCTCGGGCTTCATCAGCTGGCGAAACTGGCTGATGACCTGGAAACCCTGATCTTGAATGGCCGATCTGACAGCCCGGAATATCAGAATAAACTTGCCGGGGTGAAACGCGAATATGAAGGATTCGTGCGGCTGATGGAGAAGTGAGCCGCTGCCGCACGCAAGCCGCTACCCAGATTCAAGAGGTGCCTTTATGAAGGTCTCCATCCCAGCCGTCCAGATAGTCGACGACAGCCTCGCCAATCTGCGGGTGCTCAGCCAGTTGATCGAAGAGATGGGGTACGAAGCCCGCGTCTCGACCAACGGCGAAGCCGCTATACAATCCATCCATGAAGCGGCGCCCGACCTGATCCTGATGGACGTTAACATGCCAGGCATCGATGGCTACGAAACCGTGCGGCGCTTGAAAGACCCGCGCCTTCGAGGCCGGCGGCGTCGATTACCTGACCAAGCCCCTCAGCCTCGGAGAAGCCAAGGGGCGGATCAACACCCACCTGCAAATCTCCATCAACGCCATCGCCCTGCGCAACTACGCCATCGAGCAGAAACAGGCCTCGATGGCGCTCAAGAAGCAGGAGGAAAAACTCAACCAGCTCACCCTCAAACAGCAGGAACTGCTCCAGATCATCTCCCACGACCTTTCCAATCCGCTCTCCAACATCAGCCTGGCCACCGAGCTCCTGGAACAGGAACACGGCAGCAGCCCGGTGATCAAATCAATCCGCAAGTCGGTCGATATGTCGATCGACCTGATCACCAGCGTCCGAGACATGCAGCGGCTCGGCATCAAGAACCCCGTGCTGGCTCCGGTGTCAGTCAGAGAGATCATCGATGACTCCTTCCTCGTCTGCAAGGAACGCTTCGTCCGCAAGGAGATCAAGTTCCGCTCCGAGCTTGAGAACGGCGAGGTGAAGATCCTCGCCAACGCCCAGGTCCTCAACATGTCGATCCTGCCCAATCTCTTCACCAATGCGATCAAATTCTCCGACCCTGGCAACACCGTCCAAGTCCAGGTCCGGGAAGAAGCCGGCAGCATTCTCATCGTCGTTTGCGATGAAGGCATCGGCATGCCTGCCGATGCCCTCAAGCACCTGTTTGACATCGGCAAGTCGAAAAGCCGCTGCGGCACCCAGAAAGAGACCGGCACCGGCTTCGGCATGCCCTTGGTGAAAAGCGCCGTCGAAACCCTCGGTGGCTCCATTCATGTCACCTCGACAGAGCGACGCTTAGGCAAGGCTCACGGCACCACTGTGACTCTCTCTTTCCCGAAAGCCTGAGGATTTATCGTCACCAGCAGTCCCCCAGCCCACGAGCCGGGGGACTGCTGTTTTTTGGGGACCTCTCAGCTTTCGCCGCGGAGCATGTTCCACAAGGTGCCCCAGCCGCGGTCGCCGCTGGTGCTGATGCCGCAGTGCTCGTACTCGTTGGTCACCCAGGCCCGCATGTTGGCGGTCGCTTTCACCGTCTCCAGCGAGAACTCGCGGTTGACGAACATGTCGTCGTGATACACCGCGCAGACCGTCGGAACCGTGTTTTTCGCCAGCTGGGCGGTGTCGTAAAGGGCCGGCCAGTCTTCTTTCGCAGCGAGGATCTCGGCCGCCGCCTTCAGAGGCTTCAGCTGATCGAATTCCTCCAGCATCCACGGACCGATCATCTCGCCGCAGAACAGGAAGGGACGGCGCGACAAGTCGTCGTATTGCGGGTACTCCTTGCGCATCCGCTCCGCCGACCAACGGCTGCTGAAACCTTGGGTGTAGATCAATTCGTGCAGAATCGTGAAGATCGGGTTGCTGCCGAAGGACAAAATATTCTCCATGGAGCGAAGGAAGCTGTAGCTCAGCTCGGGGCCGTTAGCCCCTTCCACGATCGCCTGCTCGAAGAGGTAGTGCAAAACCTCCGGACCGCGGGTGAAGCCGAGCTCCATGCCGACAATCTGCAGACGCCGTACCGACAGGATTTCGCCGCTCGGCAGTTTCACCGGTGAAGAGCGGACCATGTCGACGATCTTGGCGACGTGCTCGACGTCTTGCGGATAACGATCGTAATAAGCCTTGGTCTTGTCCTCGCAGAAACGGTGCGTTGCGCGATAGACGTCGTCGACATGACGGGTCATCGACGGCACACCACCGAAGATCAAACATTCCTTCAAGCCGGCAGGAGCGAGTGACAAATAAGTCATGATGCAGAAGCCGCCGTAGCTCTGGCCGAGAGCGCTCCATTTTTCCTCGGGGCCAGCCAGGATCTTGCGGATCGCTTCGCTGTCGCGGACGATGTTGTCAGCCCGGAAATGGGTCAGCCATTCGGCCTGCTCTTCGGCAGTCTTGAAACGGGCGAGGGTCTGCTTGCTGACCGGAGTCGACAAGCCAGTGCCGCGCTGGTCGAGCATGAAGATGCGGTGACGCTCGAAGGCCTTGCCCATCCATCCGCCTTTACTGTAAGGACGGTTGCCGGCGAAGCCGGGGCCGCCTTGGAAATAGATCATCCACGGCAGCTTGTCGTTTTCGCGACCGGCTGCGACGATCTCGCGACCGAAGACACTGATCTTGCGGCCTTCCGGCTGGCTATAGTCGAGAGGCAGCTCAAAGCGGTGCTCGCGGGTGAAGAGGCCGGGAAGTCGATTTTCGGGACCGGGGACGTGCATGATCTTTTTCCTTTGTACACTTTGTAAATATGACAAGGATATCACTAAGCTAGAATCGCCATTAATCAAATTCTGGCGAGCCTTTCGCGCTGCTTTGTTTCGGTAAATCTGTCTTCAGTTCCAACAGCCAAGAATCAGCCTCAGGAAACAGGGGGCGAGGAAACAGGGGGGGGAATGAAAATCGAAGCCTGCATCTCGACCAACGGCGAAGCGGCGCCCGACCTGATCCTGATGAATTACTTCGCCGTCTTGAGATGCGCATCAAAGAACTCAAGGAGCGCCTTGTCGGCCTTCTCCTGAAATTCCCCATTGAAGCCGTGACCTGCACCTTTTAGTGTCAGCAGCTTGGCCTCAACCTGAGCGGCCTTGAGTTTTTCTACCATCCACTCTGCCTGCTCATGGGCGACATACTTGTCCTCTGTGCCATGGACGCAAAGCGTCGGTGCGGCAAAAGGCGTGACCCAATAGAGCGGACTGCCGATGATGTGCTCCCGGCGCTTCGTCGTGAGATCGCCTCCGAAGAAAAGCGGAAGCACCTCCTTGGCATCGACACTCTTATCATAAGACTTCGTGAAGTCACTCGGTCCGTAGAAATTCACCACACAGGCAACGTCGCTAGATTGCTCGTTGTACCCTTCCCCTTCAAAAGCCTTCACCCCCATCGTCACGCCAAGAAACTGGGCGAGATGCCCGCCTGCGGAACCTCCTGTTACCCCGATGCGTTGGGGATCCACATGATACTTGGCGGCATTGGCGCGAAGCCACCTGACGGCCGTTTTGCAATCCTGAACAGCCGCAGGGAACTGATACTTGGGCGCGAGCCTGTAGGAGACGGTGATTGCCACATAACCCTGTTGCGCGAGTCTCAGGCAAAGGTTGTCATAACCCTCTCGCGTGCCGGCACGGAAGCCGCCGCCATGGATACAAACCACAGCCGGAAAGGGCCCCTGACCATTTTTCGGCATGGCAAGGTCAACCTGCAGGTGCTGGTTGTCGGGATTGGAAAATTCGATGGCCCGCTTGAAGTCGACATTGTCCGGCACAGGAATATCCGCACCGAACGATGGGGCGGAAATGGAACAAGCCAAGGCAAGGATGATTTTACGCATGATGGGGACATTCATTTTTTTCTACCTATTTTTGTTTTTCTAAGAATGAAGGAGTCGGCGGAATTTCAAATTTCTTTCCCCGCCACTCAGCGATGGCCCTCAAATACATATAAGGGTCGCTCCATGTGCTGGAAGGTTCGATCACAGTGGACTCGGGCCATTCGTTCCAGCTCGTGACCATGATGTAGTCGGCTCCGGCGTCGGTGGCAGCGCGGAGGAAATCGCGCAGAGTCTGTCCGTCGCGACGCGGCATGGCGTAGGGAGCGTCTTCGAAGTGGGAGTTGTCATGGCCGGGATGGACGGGCAGGAGCATCTTTTTTCCTGCATCGTGGGCGAGCTTTGTCAGGTAGCGATATTTGCCGGCGAGGGCGTCGTATTCGTGTGCCCGGAAGTTCGAGAACGTGCTGTAGAAGGCGAAGCAGTCCAAGCCCGGAGTGGCGAGCCAATCCTCGGGGATGCACTTTTCGCGGTCCTTGTCCCCTGCGTTTGCCGCTTTGGCATCGTGGGCGATTTTATCCACGATCCAATAGACAGGGCCCACCTCGCTCTCGACGTATTTTTTTAGCAGCGGAAACTCCGCAGCGGAAAGGCCCGGTTTTGTCGCCACTTGGTAGAGATACACCACGGGACGTCCGTCGATGCGGAGGTAGGCGGGGTGATCTTTGTAGCGTTTCAGGGCTCGTGCCAGCATGACCTGATAATCTTCGAACTTTTGGTGGAACTGGGCGCGTTCATCGAGCAGTGCGAACTTGAAGCCGTGCTTGTCCGCCGCAGCCACGATGCCGCGATCAACATTTTGGTCGAGAGCGTTGTGAGTGTCCCACCAGTCCACGAGAAACGCATCGATGCCCGCCGCCTTCGCCAGTTGAACGTGCCATTCAGCGACTACCGGATCGGCGCTGTCGTAGAAGCCGACGAGCGGACGGAAAATGCTGTTTGGCGGCGGTTCCCCCGGCTTCTGCGCCTGCTTCGCCAACTCATTGGTTTCGGACGCGGGATACGTCCAATGCAGGAATGGATGCTTGGGTTGCTGCCCGTCGTGATACCAGCAGTAGTAATTCGCCAGCAGAAGGGGTCGTGCGGGCGGAGGAATGGCATCGCAAGCGCTGACGCCAGCAGCCATGGGGAGAGTTCCCGCTTCTTGACCCTTGGAGCAAGAGTGCAGCGCAGCCAGCAGCATCGCGGCAGGAGCCAAGCGAAGCGAAATAGCCCGCCACGCTGATTTCATAAAACTGCAGACAACGGCAAGGGCGGGTCTCATGGTTGTGATTTCCTCATGGTTGTGATTTCCTATCAGAAGGAATCCAGTGAAAATAGAAACGGAAGGCTTCGGGTTGCTCACTGAAACCGGGTGCTGGCGATTCGTTGGAAGTGCCGGCATTTTGCATGGGCCAGCGCTGCCCTTTGTGGCATCGCAGCGGCAAGACTTGGACGATGATCGAGCCGGAAGAACACTTGGCATGCACGGAAGGGAGTTCAAAAATGCCTGGGGCAGGATGCTCGCTGTCAAACTTGTTGTAGAGAGGACTTGTGTTCAGATCAAAGCGGTTGGCGGGCACATCGAGGTATCCCTCCATGGACGATGCATTCGCATCGAGATGGAGAAAGCCTTGCAGCGTGCGGTTCTGGGATTGAATGGAAAAGGATGTCCCGCCATCGAATGGAGTCCAAGTGATGCGGCCACCGCACACGATCGCTCTTTGCACATCAGGAGCAACTTCGGGAGCAATCTGAAAGGGGACGGACGGATCATAGCGCATCAGCTTGTTGTCGCGGCCCAAGGTGAAGTAGATTCTTCCTTTAGCATCGGCTGCGGGAAACTGGGGATAGTCCAGCTTATCAAGTAAAGTTTCCTGTGCTCCGGTGAGGGTGTCGATCCGCACGAGCAGGCCTGAATTGCCGTGATCCTCACGGTTCGACTCCGTGCAGAGGTATAGCTGTGTGCCACTAAGCGCCATGCCGCGCGCCCGCCAGAAGCTGCCGGCCAATATCTTGATCCTTCCGTCAGGTCTCCGCACCTTCACGACGCCGGGTGATTCGGGGCGGCTGTAGCCCTCGGACATGTGTTTGAAAGTCGCGTATTCGGACACATATACGGAGCCGTCGGGACCGACCGCGATGCCACTTACTGGAGGCTGCGCGCTCATGAGTTCACTGGTCGTTCCCGTTTCATGATCCCATTTGAGGATCTTGCCGCCTTCTAGCACGACAAACAGATTGCCGGCAACATCGCAAGTCAACTGACGCGGACGCGTGATGCCCTCAATGATGTGCGACTCCGTGCCATCCGCTCCGATGCGGAGCACCTTGCCGGGGTTTCCATTGTCACCCAGATCGATGCCGACAAAGACCTCACCCGTTTTATTGGCGGCCAGTCCGAACATACCAGTCGTCTGTTTCGCCCGCCACACATCTGTGCGGCCATGTGTTGGATTCCAGCGCTTGATTTCGCGATGATTGAACTCGGGAAAAAGCACGGTTTCATCGCGGGCAACCGCGGTGCCAAAGCTATAGTGTGCATCGGCAATCGGAATGGCATCGCAAGCGCTGACGCCAGCAGCCATGGGGAGCCTTGCCGCCTCTTGACCCTTGGAGCAAGAGTGCAGCGTAGGCAGCAGCAGAGCGAGGCCGGCGATTCCGCCGCCGCCGACGAATTCGCGGCGGTTGATCAGGGAGGAATTGAGCAGGTTCTGATCCACGGATCTGTTTCACTTGCGATGCGGTTGTAAAAGCGGCACGCGTTGTCTGAGTCGCGGAGAGATCCAAAAGTTCCCTTGGGAGCGGCAAAATTCCGACCTGTGCAAGTCGACATCACGATCGACAAGCTTGGGAGTAAGGGAATGAGCTCTACTCCTTGACTCCCCGGTTTACCTTAGGTATGCGGGGGGCATCCAAGATCAAGTTGCTTGTAGCGCATGGACGCAGGCGGTTCCAACGGAAAGTTTGATGGGGCTCTGGAGCCCCATTAATCCTAAAAACCGCAGTTGAAAGGTTGAAAGGTTCAAAGGTTGAAAGGATTAGCTGCATCAACAACAACTAACGACTCTGAAGAAAAGCTTCGGCAGTCATCTTCGCCACACCTGAGCGATGCTCTTAGATTCGTCTATTGTTGCTGTTGTTCATGTGCTTGCGTTTCAACCTTTCAACCTTTCAACCCGGTTCCATTCCTCTGCTGCGGTTTTTAGGTTTATGGCGCTGTGATTATTTTCAGGGACGACAGCCATTCCAGTGACTGGGTCTGCCAGGCGTCCCAGGAGGGGCCTCGGTAGCCGCTGAGACCGTGGCCACCAGAGGGTAGCTCTAGGTATTTTGAGGGCACCTTGCAAGCCTGAAGTGCATCGAAGAACATTTGGCTGTTCTCGGGGACGACGAGCGTGTCGTCCTTGGCATGAGCGAGGAAACTGGGAGGCGTTTTAGCCGTGACTTGTTTTTCGTTGGAGTAGAGCTCGACGATTTTGTTGTCGGGATTACCGCCGAGCAGGTTGTACTTTGAGCCGCCGTGGGTTTTCGGCCCCATGGAGATTACCGGGTAGATGAGGATGGCGAAGTCGGGGCGGGAGCTGAGCCGGTTTATGGGGTCGGGGTCGGCTGGTGCGCCGTCGTCGAAGTGGGTTGCGGCAGTTGAGGCGAGGTGGCCGCCGGCGGAAAAACCGATGATGCCGATACGTTTCGGGTCGCAATTCCAGGCCGCGGCGTTGTTGCGGGCCATTCTTATTGCGCGCTGGGCGTCGAGGAGGGGCAGGAATCGGTTGCCATTCGGGAGCCTGTATTCAAGGACAATGCCGGTGATGCCGTGGCTGTTCAGCCACTTGGCGATGTCGTGTCCTTCAGGTCCAAGGCAGAGCATGCCGTAGCCGCCACCAGGGCAGATGACGACGACTGCACCGTTTGGCTTTGCGGGGTGGTAAATTGTGACAAAAGCATTGCTGGAGTTGAACTTGCCATCGCCGATCGGGGCCTGGTCACCCCAGAGCGCAGTCCGCTCGGGCTTATTAGTGGCATCGGCGGCAAATAAGGCCGTAGATTGTAAGCCGAACAGGCAAAGTAGGGCAAGAAAAACGATGTAAGCGCTGTAGGATTTTTGGGTGGTTTTCATATAAGAGTGCCATTGCTTTGATTGGTTATTGAACGAGTGGATAATAAAGCATCGAGTGAATCTGAACAAGTTCGACTTGCTCAAAAAGTTAATTGATAGCTGAATGCAGCAAGTTCACCCGGACAGACAGAGATCCGGGCGGTCCCGGCTTGACTTGGATCTCGGCGAAACCTATCGCCGGGCTTGGTGTGCTTGACCATGAGAGGCGTCGCCGCCAGTAAATGAAGGTGCTGAGCTTGATCTCATGGACCTGGCACCACTCCGCCTCGCTCTGTCCGCTCGCCGCATGTTGGGCGACCTCTTGGCTCCACGACGTTCGTAGTTTGCTGTTCATCTCGGATCTCCACGTTGGTGAAGAGATCAAGCTCGCTCAGCTAGCGAGGAATGGAGCAATGGGCTAGACGGGATGCTTACCAACAGGCGTCGCGGATGCTGGCGGAATAATCGCGTTTTTCAATCTGAGCAAAGGCTTCGGCGAGAGATCTTTTCGACTTGTGCAAATCGGGCGCTGAGTCGTTCGTCGTTCGTCGTTCGTCGCTTCGCGACGAGCGCAACACAAGCGGCACGCAGGCCGTGGCTCCCAGGAATTCCGCGTCGCTTCGTGACGATCAGCGCAAGCCTGATCTGGAGTTGCACAGGGTAGATCTTTTTGCGGACCGAGCCGCCGACGAGGATAGTCTGCATCTCCTCGCGATCACGAGGATGGCCGACGGCGACGCTCTGGCACAGGCCCATGAGGTAGGCCGTCACCTGCGGGTCGCTGTGGCACTTCTGCGCTGGCCATTTGGCGGCGGCGATCTTGAAGTCGACCACCACCAATCGGCCCTGATTCTCGACCACGGCATCGAACTCGCCGATCAGGGGCTTGCTCACCACCTGGCCTGTTTCATCCAGGATCTCGGCGATGAAAGGCAAATCAAGGCCGATCACCTCATCAGCCGGATCAAGACTCGTGACCAAGGATTGCGGCATCTGGCGTCCCTTGTCGAGATGCCAGTCCACCGCAGCTTTGCCGAAAATCTCTGTCAACTTTATTTTGACAGCTGTTTTATCTTCTCCATTCACCGAGTCTCGGAGAAGCCTTGCAAGCCATCGAAGCCGGGTTAAGTTCCCGCGCTCTGCATCCGGCCGGAATTGCCGGCCGAGCCCCTTTCCGCATAAGAACAACCAAGGAAATCCAAATGGCCAAGCTCGTCCTCGAGAATGTCAGAAACATCGGTATCTCCGCCCACATCGACTCGGGCAAGACCACTCTGACTGAACGTATCCTCTTCTATACTGGTAAGATCCACGAAATCCACGAAGTCCGCGGTAAAGACGGCGTCGGCGCCACCATGGACTCGATGGACCTCGAGAAAGAAAAAGGCATCACCATCCAGTCTGCCTGTACTCAGACCTCCTGGGTTGACTACAACGGCACCTCGCGCCTGATCAATATCATCGACACCCCCGGGCACGTTGACTTCACCATCGAAGTTGAACGTTCGCTCCGCGTTCTCGACGGCGCCATCCTGGTTCTCTGCGGCACCTCCGGTGTCCAGTCCCAGTCGATCACCGTTGACCGCCAGATGCGTCGCTACAAGGTCCCCCGCGTCGCCTTCATCAACAAGCTCGACAACCCCGGTTCCGACGCTTATAAAGTCACCGCTCAGCTCCGCGAAAAGCTCTATCACAACGCCATCATGTTCCAAGTGCCCATCGGCCGTGAATCTGAACTCAAGGGCGTCGTCGACCTGATCGAAGAGAAAGCCTACTACTTCGAAGGCGAAAAAGGCATCAACGTCATCGAGAAAGACGTCCCCGCCGACATGCTCGCCCACGTCGCCGAATACCGCGAAAAAATGATCGACGCCCTCACCGCCTTCTCCGACGAGATGGCCGAGCTCTACCTCGACGGCAAAGAAATCCCCAAGTCGCTGATCTACTCGACTGCCCGCGCCGCCACCATCGCCATGAACCTGACCCCGGTCTTCATGGGTTCGGCCTACCGCAACGTCGGCGTCCAGAAGCTTCTCGACGGCGTCTCCTACTTCCTTCCCTGCCCCACCGACGTCAAGAACATCGCTCTTGACATCGACGACGGCGAGAAAGAAACCGAAATGATCTCCGACGACTCGAAACCCTTCGTCGGCTACGTCTTCAAACTCGAAGACGGCAAATACGGCCAGCTCTCCTACATGCGCGTCTACCAAGGCCATATCAAGAAAGGCGACGCTATGTACAACATGAGCACCACCCGTAAACACTCGGTCGGCCGCCTCATGCGCATGCACTCCAACAAGCCCGAAGATATCGAATACGCCGGCTCTGGTGACATTGTCGCCGTCTTCGGTATCGACTGCTCGACCGGTACCACCTTCACCGACGGCACCCAGCGTATCAACATGACCTCGATGCACGTCCCCAAGGCCGTTATCGACATGAAGATCGACCTGAAAGACCGCAAGAACGCCCAGAACCTCTCCAAGGCTCTGAACCGCTTCACCAAAGAAGACCCCACCTTCCGCGTCCGCGTCGACGAAGAATCGGGCGAAACCATCATCTCCGGCATGGGCGAACTTCACCTCGAGATCTACGTCGAGCGCATGAAGCGTGAATACAGCGTCGACCTCGAAGTCGGCCAGCCCCAGGTCGCCTACCGCGAATCGATCTCGCAGAACGTCGAGTTCGACTACTCGCACAAGAAGCAGACCGGTGGTCGCGGTCAGTACGCGAAAGTCGTCGGACGCATGGAAGTCATCACCGCTGCCGACGAAACCGAAGAGCCCTACCTCTTCGTTTCCGAAGTCTCCGGCGGCTCCATCCCGAAAGAATTCATCCCCGCCTGCGACAAGGGCTTCGCCTCTTGCATGCTCGAAGGCCGCCTCATCGGCTTCCCGGTCACCGGCGTCAAGTGCATCCTCGTGGAAGGTGCCTTCCACGCGGTTGACTCGGACGAACTGTCCTTCCGCCTCGCCGCCCGCGGCGCCTTCCGCCAGGCCTACGACAAGGCGAAACCCGCCATCCTCGAGCCGATCATGAAGGTCGCCATCGAAACCCCGACCGAGTTCCAAGGCACCATCATGGGCAACCTGAACTCCCGTCGCGGCGTCATCACCGGCACCCACGAAGAGTACGGCTTCTGCCGCGTCAGCGCTGAAGTCCCTCTCTCGGAAATGTTCGGCTACGTCGGCGAACTCCGCTCCATGTCGCAAGGCAAGGCCGAGTACTCGATGGAATTCGGCAAGTACTCCGAAGTCCCCCGCAACATCCACGCCGAACTGGTGAAGAAATTCGCCGCTTCCCGCAAGATGAAAGGCGGCGACGACGAGTAATCCTCGACGTCTGCGATCTTCGCAAAAGTCAAAACCGCTCCCCCTCGAAAGGGAGCGGTTTTTTTGCCCGCAAGGCTCGCAAGGGAGTCGGGGAGGAGGGAGTTGGGGAGTCAGGGAGCTAGTCCTCATGCGCTCACTCCCTCACTCCCTCCTCCCTCACTCCCTT
>CAMCSH010000093.1 GCA_945877655.1 Lentisphaera araneosa HTCC2155
TGCCACTGGCGGCTACCTGCTGGCCTACGCGATGCCGCTGAAGAAGATTTGCCTGACCGGGAAACTCCCGAGTGTCGCGCCGCAGATGAACGCCGCCACCGCGCAAGCTCTCATCCTCGATGGTCGTGGGTGGAGCCCCAAGAGCCGCCACAGTGCTTACGACAAGATGAATGAAGAGCAGCTGCTTGAACGCCTGGCGAGCTGGTCGCCAATCGTCCGCGAGCGGGCCGCGCTGGCCTTGGCTCATCGTCAGGATGTGCCTCTTCCCCGCTTGCTGAAAATGCTTGAATCCCCGGAACTCAACTCACGCTACGGTGCCTGTCAGGCCCTGATCGCCTTGCGCGGCCGTGCGGCTCCTGCCTTGGAGATCCTGGAAAAGACCTTGGATGAACAAGATCTCTGGCTGCGCATCAAGGCGGCCGAAGCCCTTGCGGTCATCGGCGCCCCAGCAAAGAAAACGGCGCCAAAACTTCTGCGGCTCCTGACCCAGGTTGATCTGAAGAATGATCCGCGAGGCATGCAGCAAAGGTATCTCAGCTTCGCCCTTTTTGATCAGGGTGGCATGCTCAGCGCTTCGTTGGACGGAGTGGACCGAGACTTGCTCTATCAAGCGGTGCGTGCCGGCCTCATGAATCAGGACGGCCGCGCTCGGGGTGCCATCGGCTCAGTTTACCAAAACCTATCCGCCGCCGAGATCAATCCCATCCTACCTGCCATCTATCAAGCGATTATTAAACCCGCGCCGAGTGGTGAGATGTTTGCCGACAGCATCCGCATCGAGGGGCTGCGCCTTCTGGCCAAGCACCGGATCAAGGAAGGGATCCCGGCCTGCGTGCAATACACCCGCGCTCAGAATCCTTGGGCGAGCCAGGAGCGGACCCCTGAATTGATGAAGATCCTACTCAGCTACGGAGCTCACGCGAAGTCGGTCATTCCGGAACTGACAAAACTTGCCGAGTACTTTGCCAAAGACGAAAAGAACTTTCCCAAAGACCTGATGCGCATGAAGGCCGAGTGCGTACGCGAGACGATCCGCAAGATCGAAGCGTCGACGGATTACCCGGAACTCACAGGGCTTGTCCCCTAACTCAGACTTCCTGACCCGCAGCGGCAAAGGATGGGAATGTCAATGGCAGCTGCTTTGATGCTCAACCCCAACGGAGTTTCGGCCTCCAGCCTAGGGTTGGCGCCTCGCCTACCCTAGGTACGAGATGATTGGATTCCATACCCCAAAGGGGTTTCAGCTCGTTCCGTACGCTTGGAGAGCACAAGCGAGATGAAACCCCTTTGGGGTATGAGGACATGGGCCGAGCCCCAGGGTAGCGCCTTGAAGCTCGGCGCAACCCTGGGCTTTGAGATCTAACCCCTTCGGGGTAAAGCATAAGGTGCCAAGGGCTTCTCAACAGCGCCGTGCGGCGGGTCAGGAAGTCTGAAACTGGAGTGATGCACGTCGGGTTTTGGAGGCCAACCTTGTGCTTACTCCATTCACTGGGATTTCAGCTGTTTGAGGACGAAATCGACCAACTCCTGGCAGGCGAAGAACTCGGGATCGAACTGATGACCTTTGCCGGGGATGATTTTAACCTGGATCGATCCACCGCCGGCCTCGTAGCGCTCTTTGAGGATCTTGGAGTTCAAATCATACGGCACGACGACATCGTTATCGCCATGCACCACGAACATAGGCACCTTGTTCGCCAGCAGGCCTTGCAAATTGTCGATCGGATTGAACTCGGCGAGTTTCGCGACGAGATCGGGTTCGGTCATCGCGAAGTCCGCGAGTGTTTCCGCCTTCGAGTTTTTCAGCGGCCAGCTTGCCAGATTGCAAACCGGATAGATTCCCACCCAGGCCTTCACCTTGTCAGGATTCCGAAAAGCCCACGCGAGGGTCATCAGACCTCCGCGGCTTTGGCCGAGCAGGATTGGCTTGGGCGAGTAGCCGCGTTTCACCATCGCATCGTAAAACAACTTGAATTTGGCGCTGCTGGCAGGTGAGCCGCGCACCTCACCGAGATCGAAGCCCGCGATGCTGATGCCCGCCTTGGCAAAGGCTTCATAATAGGCTTTCATGTCCGCTGCGTTTATATTCTGCAGTGACTGCAGTGTAGGAGCATACCACACCCAGGGTTTTCCCGCCGCAGGTTCCGGCGCGGCATAAACCAAGGCTTTGTTTCCACCGACATCAAAAGTCTCGGCGTTTTTTGGCAGCACCTCTTGGGCCGTGAGCGACTGCGTGCCGGCGGAAAGAACGAGCGCCGTGAGTGCCATTGAGGATCTAGCAAAGGCTCTGCGTGTCATGAGGTTTTGTTTCATAATGAAGTCCTTAGTTGTCTCGGGTGTTGCCGCGGGTATAGAAGGGCAGGGCGGCTCCGGGAAGCTCGGCCCAGCGGGGGACTGTGGCCTAGCCTCAAACCGGGTAGGTTAGAGTATTGGGGTTCAGGGTTGATACTTCTTATTCAATCCATCCATGAAGGTCTTGCAGATCTCGGTCGCTTCCCAGGCCTTGTCCCAGAAGCACAGGTCGTTGGTCCACCAGCCGGTGTAGGGATGGTATTTGAGCATCTCGGGAACGATGACATCGAAGTTCAAGATACCGAGGCCGAAGGGCGGGTGGGCGGAGGTTTCGTCATTGCCGGCGGCATCTTTGTGGCATTTGTTATCGGAGTCGATGAGGTGGATGTGATTGATGCGCGGGCCGACCATTTTGAGGAACTCAGTTTGGCATGCGTAGGTTTCTTTGACGCCGTTCTGACGAGCACCGACGACGCTGATGATCTGGGCGTGGCATGTGTCGTAGAGGAAGCCGAAGTTCTTGTTGGGGATGGCCGCGAGAATCTCCATGATCTCGGAGGGCTTGTTGAAGGCGAAGCCGGGCTCAGCTTCCCAGCTCACGAGCAGGCCATATTCAGCGGCGATGTCGGCGCAGACTTTCCAGGTCGAGACGAGGCGCTGCTTGGCGGTGGCGTAGTCGACTTCGGCGAAGATGGTGGGGGGTTGAACGGTATCCACACGGATGCCGTGGATGCCGAGATCGACGGCGAATTCGCAGTTCTTGCGGAACTCGGCGATGTACTTGGAAGGGTCGTCGGTGTTGAGCAGTTTTTCGCCCCAGAGGTTAGCGGCGATGCCGCTGATCTTGAGACCGTAGCCGTGGATCTTCTTGACCAATTCACGGCGGCTTTCCTTGGTGGGATAGTCGTAGGGAGTGGGGTGCGGAGGGAAGGAGCCGAGCTCAAGCGCGTCGTAGCCGAGGGCGGCGAGCTTTTGGCAGACGGTGTCGAAATCAACAGGGTTTTTGGCGTAGGGGCCGATGCTGTAGGCCCAGGTGCCGATGGAGGTTTTCATGGTGTATTTCCTTAGATTTTGAGTGACTGAAGAGTGAGGGCTTCTTTGGCGACATTCAGGCCAGATGCGGCGTCTTTGAATTTCATGGTATGCGATGCTTGACGATGAGCCTCGAAGGCTGCTTCATTCGTCCAGCTTTCGAGGACGGCGAAGCTTCCCGCGCTGCAGCGGTAGGCCTCGTAAGTCAGGCATCCAGTCTCCTGGCTGGAAGCTTCTGCGAGCTCCGTCAGAGCTTGGGCAAAAGCCTCGTCATGCTCTGCCGAGACCTTGAATTGCATCCATTTCTCGATCATGAGATGCTCTTGTAGCCGGGGCTGTCGGCGGCACAGTCGTAGAACTTTTTGAGCTCTTCGTCGAGTCGCATCAGAGTGACCGAGACGCCGCCCATTTCTTGTGCTGTGCAGAACTCGCCAAGTTCCGAGGCATGTATGGCGATTCCTTTTTCGGCAAGCCAAGCATGCATGCGGCGCATCACCAAGAACATCTCCATGCGAGTGGTGGCACCGTAACCATTGATCAAGGCGATCACCTCGTCGCCGGCACGGAAAGGCAGGTCGGCGATGATGGCAGCCAGCAATTCATCAGCCGTTTGGTCCGCAGTGAGCAGATCGCACTGGCGGATGCCGGCTTCGCCGTGCAAGCCCATGCCGAATTCCATCCGGCCATCGGCAAGAGTGAAGGTACCCAGGCCGGTTTCCGGCAGGGTGCAGGGAGCGGTGGAGACGCCAAGCGAACGGGAGTTGAGCACCGCCTTGCGGGTGATGCGCAGGACCTCGGCGAAGGAGGCGCCACTTTCCGCCGCAGCGCCGGCGATGTGGATGACGATGTGGTCGGCGGTGGTGCCGCGGCGCTCCTCGGCGCGCTCCGGCGGGAAGGCCGAGATCTCGTCGTTGATGAGCACGGTTTCGACCTCGATACCCTGCATCCGGGCGAGCTCTTGGGCCATGTCAAAGTTGAGCACGTCGCCGGCGTAGTTATTGTAGAGCAGCATGACGCCTTGGCCGGCATCGGCGGCTTGGATGGCGGTGAGAATGGCGTCGGGAGTAGGAGCGGCGAAGATCTGGCCGTGGACCGAGACGTCGGCCATGCCGCGGCCGATGAACTCGAGGAAGAGCGGTTCGTGACCGGCGCCACCGCCGATGACGACGCCGACCTTGCCAGCAATGGGAGCTTCGCTGCGGGCGCAAACGTGGCGGGCAACGCGTTTGACCTTTTTCGAGTTGGTCAGAACAAATCCATCGATGAGTTCAACCGCGAGATCGTCGGGGTGGTTGATCAGCTTGCGCATGATTTATCTCCAGTTGCGGTGTTGGCGAAACATTCCAGCATGAAGGCCATCGAGGTGGCGCCGGCATCCGGGCTGCCGATACCGCGTTCGCCGGCGTAGCGGGAGCGGCCGCGTTTGGAGATAAGTGACTTGGTATGCTCGACGCCGGCCCAGGCGGCGGCAGTCATCTTCTGCAGGCAGGTGGCGAAATCGGCGCCTTCTGCGAGAGCGGCTTCATAGGCCTGGATCGCCGGCGACAGGGAGTCGATAAGAGTCTTGTCACCTGCCTCGGCCTTGCCGATCTTTTGGATCTGGGCGAGACCCTGCTTGAGCATGGCGAGGAAGAGCGGCGCGTCGGCACTTTCGTGGCCCTTGGCGGCGCTGGCCATGCCCATGAAGAAGCTGCCATAGATCGGCCCGGATGCGCCGCCCATGCTTGACAGCATTCCCATCGAGAAGCTGCTCAGATCTTCACTGAGACTGGCCGGGGGCGAAGTTTGGAGCTTCTCCAGACCCGCCTTGGTGCCGCGCTGGATGGTGGTGCCGTGATCGCCGTCGCCGACGGCGGAGTCAAGCTCGCATAGATGCATACACTCGGCGCTGATCTTACTCGTGATCGCGGCGGCGCTGCGACGAAAATCTGTGCCGGTGTAGCTCATTTGCGGCCTCCGCATTTTTTCAGGTAGATTTCGTAGCCAGCTTCGGCGGAGGCGGCTTCGTGAACGACGGCGCGCACCGCCTGGATCATCGCCACCGGGTTCTCCGACTGGAAGATGTTGCGGCCCATGTCGACGCCGTTGGCGCCTTGGTCGAGGGCATTACGAGCCATGCGGAGGGCATCGAGCTCGGGGATCTTCTTGCCGCCGGCGATGACGATAGGCACCGGGCAACTCGAGCTGATGGTGTCGAAGCCGTCTTCGATGTAGTAGGTCTTGACGATGTGGGCACCGAGCTCGGCGCAGATGCGCGAGGCAAGGCGGAAGTAGCGGGCGTCGCGAGCCATGTCCTTGCCGACGGCGGTCACCGCCATCACCGGGATGCCGTACTGGTTGCCGAGGTTGATCATGCGGCTGAGGTTGTCGACCGACTGGGTCTCGAACTCGCCGCCGATGAAGACCTGCACCGCGAGGCAGGAGGCGTTGAGGCGGATGCACTCCTGGATGTCGAGGGCGAGAACTTCGTTGGACATTTCTTTGAGGATCGAGGGGCCGCTGCTGGCGCGCAGAGCGATGGAGCGCTGGGTGCTGCCCGGGACGATGCTGCGCAGGATGCCGCGGGTGAGCATCAGGGTGTCGCAGTAGGGTTCAAGCGGCATGACGCTGAGGTCGACCCGTTCCAGGCCGGTGGTCGGACCTTGGAAGTAGCCGTGGTCGAAGGCCAGCATCAGGGTGTTGCCGGTGAGGGGATTGAAGATCTGCGACAGGCGGTTTTTCATGCCCCAGTCGTAGTTGCCGCTGCCCTTGAGGAAGAAGCCGGGGGTCTGCTGCTTGATTTCGGGGTAGAAGAGTTTGCCCGCTTTGCGAACTTCTTGGATATCGTCGAGGTCGGCCATGATGTATCTCCGTGTTTGGGGTTTTGAGTTCGATTGAAAGCGTCAAATGATCCGGTCGTTGCCACCGTCAACAGGCACTTGGGCGCCGGTGGTCTTGAGGAAGAGCGGGCCGCAGAGGGCGACGCAAACGCCCGCAACGTCGGGCGAGGTGATCTCGGTCTTGAGGAGGTTGCGTCTCTTATACTCGTCGACCGTGAGGCCGTAACGGGTAGCGGAGCTGAGCAGCTTCTCGGGGGTCCAGAGATTGGTGTCGAAGACGGCGTCGGGATGAACGACGTTGACCCGGATGCCGTCGGGGGCGAGCTCGAGGCTAAGGACGCGGGCGAGCTGGGTCAGGCCGGCCTTGGATACCGAGTAGGCAGCGGCGCCGGGGCCGGGGGCGCCGACATTGCGCGAACCGACGAAGAGCACGGCAGAATCGAGGCCCTGTTTGAGGAAGGGAATGGCGTATTTGAGCAGCTGGCGGTTGGCGGTGAGGTTGATCTGCAGGGTCTTGTCCCAGACGTTGTTTTCGAGCTTCTCGACGTAGTCCCCGGCGATGAAGATGCCGGCGTTGCAGATGATGATGTCGAGACCGCCGAACTCGGCGACGCAGCGCTCCACCGCGGCCTTGAGCTCGGCTTCGACGCCGAGGTCGCAACGCAGGCCGAGGAAGGATGGATGCTTGAGGTCATCGAATCCGGCCGCGATATCGATGCCGACGACGCAGGCGCCTTGGCGCAGGAGTTCCTCGGCGCAGAGGCGGCCGATGCCGGCGGCGGCGCCAGTGACCAGGGCGATCTTGCCTTGCAGCTGAGGCCGGACGGCGTTGGATTTGAGCTTGCGCTGCTCAAGTTCCCAATACTCGATGGCGAAGAGCTCAGCGGCGTCCAAGGGCAACCAGCCACCAAGGCTTTCGGCATCGAGGATCGATTGAGCGGTGTGCCCGGCAATGTCGATGACCTGAGAAGCTTCTTGACGGCTAACGCCGAAGGAGAGCAGGCCGCGATCCTGCCAGACGGCCCAGCGCGGGGCCAGATCGAGGCGGCGGTGTTCGGACTTGGCGTGGCGATCGAAGTAGCTCTGGTACTCGGCGGTGAACGCGGCGAGTGAGGCCTCGAGATCCGCGCCGAGAACGGCCGGCAGGCGCTTGGTGCGAATGGTGTGGTCGGGAGTGAGCGGGCCGCGGCTGGCACACTCGGGCGATTGCGACAGGCGCAAAGCGGCGGGCGAGTCGTCGCGGCGGATGATCACCGGCTGGCCGCGGAGCAGGGACACCTGTTTGCGGATGGCGGAGAGACGGCCCAAGTCCAGCGACGGAGCAATCGGGAGAGAGGTCTTCGCTGCCTTGGCGGCGATGAAGGCCTCGGCGCGACTGACAGCCTCGATCATCGCCTCGTAGCTTTCCTTGGCGCTGTCGGCGAAGGTGAAGATGCCGTGGCTCAGCAGAATGAAGCCTTTTTTGCCCTTGAGCTGACCGCTTTGCACCGCCTGGTGGACCTGCTTGGCCAGGTCGAAACCGGGCATGACGTAGGGCAGGATGAGAAACTCAGGGAAGAGCTCCGGCAGGGCAGCACGACCTTGCGGCGAATTGCTGAGCACGAGGATGGCGTCGGCGTGGGTGTGATCGACGAAAACCGCCGGGATGCAGGCGTGGACGAGGGTTTCGATCGAGCCATCGGGAGCGGTCGGATCGAGCAGGGCGAGGCGGAGCTGCTTGACCATTTCGGCGTCGCTGAGTTCCGGCAGGGCGGCGAGGCGCTGACACTCGTGCAGCCGCTCCGGAGAGAAGCCGGCGGCGCTGATGGTCTTGAGATCCCAGCCGCTGCCCTTGATGTAAAGAGTCGGAACCTCCTCGCCAAAGATGTTGCGGCAGGCGGCTTTCACCGAGGTATTGCCGCCGCCGTGGAGGACCAGCGAGTCCTCGGCCCCGAGCAGGCGCGAGCTGTAGACCCGCTGCGCCAGCAGGTCGGGCCCGAAGCCGATGGCGGCCTCGTCTGACCAGCGGCTGTTCATGAGTGGCAGGCCTGTTTTGCGACGATCGGCTTGAGGACGCGGCTGACGTAGTCGCCGCACTCCTGCGTCACCTTATCGGGCTCATGGACGGCGCGTTCGCACTCGTCTTCGACCACGATCCAGCCCTGGTAGCCGGTGGCGACGAGATCTTGCGTGATGCCGGTGAAATCAATGACTCCTTCCCCCATCAAGGCCCAGTCGAGCTTGGCGCTCATGTCCTTGTAGTGGACGTGATTGACGAGGCTGCGGTAGTCGCGCATCATCTTGCGCGGATCCATGCCGCAGATGGCCATGTGACCGACGTCCGGAGTCCAGCCGAGGACCTTGGCGTCGAGCATCGGCAGCAGGCGATCGTAATCTGATTGGGTCCGCCAGATCGACGACTCCGGCGAGTTCGGGTGATAGGAGCATTTCAGGCCGCGACCGGCGGCGCGGCGGGAGATCTCGTTGATGCAAGCGATGAGATTGTCCTGGCGGGTTTTCAGCTCGGCGTCGGCGTCGGGCCTTGTCGTCGGCATCTGACAGAGCATCAGGACGGCTTTGGGGAAATGGCGTGCAAGAAGCTCGATGAGGCGGTCCGCGGCGACGCGTTCGGCCTCGGTTTCGCGAGGGTTGAGCCAGTCATCAAGCAGGACGACGGAGGAGAGCTCGATCTTGCCACCGGCGAGGGCGCTGGCGAGGCGTTCGGCGTCGTAATGGCTGTAGAGGAATTTGTCGATCGGCTCGAAGCCGGCGAAGCCGGAGTGGCCGACGACCTGGGAGATGTGGGCGAAGCGGTCGTAGTAGGGTTCTTCCGGCTTAATGCAGCCAGCCATCACCCAGGCGTATTGTTCGCAGGAAAAGCGGATCTTGTTCATGAGGGATCTCCGGGTTCAGTGCTTGAGGAGGAAGTCGGTGGTTTTCTGATTGAAGAGCTCGAGGTTTTCCCAGTGGTGGGCGTGACCGGTGCCGGGCAGGACGACGAGCTCGGAGAAAGGGATGAGGCGATGCAGCTGCTCGGAGAATTTCAGCGGCGTGAAGATGTCCATGTCGCCGACGGTGATCAGGGTCGGCACCCGGATTTGCGGCAAGCGCGAGACGGCGTCGTGGGCGATGCAGGCCTCGGCTTGAGCGAGGAAGGGCGTCAGCGCCATGTAGCCTTTGTGCGCCTGTTCACAGCCTTCGGTCAGTGCCTGGCGATTCGCTTCAGCTGCATAGAAAGGCGGGGCGAAGATCCACAGCTGCAGGAGCTTCATGAATCGGCTTGGGTCGGAGACTTTGCGGATCTCTTGGAAATGGCGGAAGACCCCGACGGCGTAGTCGTCGCACTTGGCCCAGCTGCTGATCAGGATCAGGGAGCTGACCAGTTGCGGATGGCGCAAGGCGAGTTCCTGGGCTATGGCGCCGCCCATCGAGATGCCGGCGACGGCGCAGGGGCCCAGCTTCAAGCCAGTGATCAAGGCGGCGACGTCGTCGGCCATCACCGCGGTGGAATAGGGGCCTTCCGGCTTATCAGAATCACCCGCTCCGCGGTTGTCGACGATGATGCAGCGGAAGTGTTTTTCATAAGCCTTGACATGTTCCTCCCAGACCGCGCCGGGAGCGCTGAGACCCATGATCAGGACGAGAGGCCGGCCGCAGCCGCGCTCTTCGTAATTGAGCTTGATGTTGCCGCAGGTGATAAGGGACATAGGTATGGACTCCTTTTTCTGGTTCTTAGGTACCCTTATAAGATGGAATCTGCATCGATTTTGATGCCAGAAATCTTGGAATGTGCGCCGCGAAATTTGGAATAATCACGGAAAACAGCGCCTCAGTCCCGCGGCCAGCGCCGCGGCAAACTGAAGCTGAAAACAGAACCGCAGCCGCCACGCGGAAGATAGACCAGCTCCGAACGCAGCAGTTGGCAGAGGCGGCTGCAGATCGCCAGGCCGAGGCCAAAACCGCCTTGACTCGAACTCTCCTTGAATGCCTCGAAGAGATTTCGGCCAGTATTCTCCGACAGGCCGACGCCATCATCGCTGATGCTGATTTTCACCTCCTCGCCCAGATCTTCCAGCTTGATCTCGACGAAATTGCAGCGGCTGTGCTTGAGCGCGTTGTCGGCGAGATTGGTGAGCACCTGCCGCAAGCGGACGGGATCTGTCTCGATCTTGCAGTCCTGAGGTGGGAGAACAAGCTTCAGCTCTATCTTGCGCATCCTCACGCTGATAGACAATTGCTTAGCAAGCTCCCTCATCATCACCTCAAGGTCGACCTCCATCGGCTTGGCGAAAATGGCTTGATTCCGATCCTTGGCAAGGACAAGAAAGTCATCAGCCAGCGTATACATGTTGCGGCTGGCTTCCCCAAGCATATCTAGGCAAGTCCGCATTTCCTCTTTGTCGTCCAGATCTCTCATGAGGTTGACGATATTTCCGATCACCCCCAATGGAGAACGCAGATCATGAGTCACCGCGGCGAGCAAGACATCTCGCTCCCTCTCGGTATCCTTGAGGCGCTGCCTCTGCTCACGCCGCTCGCGGTGGGCGAGAGCGATGCGAAAGATTCGCAGACGAGTGATGTCGGGATCAAGCGGCTTTTCGATATAATCGCTGCCGCCTGCCTTCATGAAGGCCACCGCCAGAGTCACCGAGCTGCTCGCCGTCATCATCACGACCGGAGGATGCTCCCCTCCCCTCGCCGTGACCGCCTCCATGAAACCCATCCCATCCATACCCGGCATCACCTGATCGACGAGCACCGCGTCGTATTCAACATCCTTTCTCAAAAGCATCTGCAAACCCGAAGCAGCGTCCTGAACAACGTCCACCACCGCTTCATTTTTCAGCCAGCGCTGCATCAGGGTGCAAGTGATGGGATCATCGTCGATGATAAGGAATCGCGGGGGCGCAGTCATAAGATTCATCTCCGTGCGGTTAAGAGCAGCATAGTCTCAACCGCATGTAACTGCAAGGACAAAAACCAAAATCATCGTGGCGGCGCAAATTCAGCCCAATCTGAGGACAAGGCGAGAATCCGGCTTGCGTGGGCGCTGGAGGCGGGAATCTTGCAGGAACACAAATTCCCTACGGAGCCCGAGATGTCTGCCCCCAAACCCGCCCCCTTCAAAAGTCTCGGCCTCCCCGCCGCCATTCTGACAAAACTTGATAAACTCGGCTTCAGCCAGGCCACCGCGGTGCAGACCGGCAGCATCCCGCCGCTGATGAAGGGCCAGTCGGTGGTCGCCCGCGCCCCCACCGGCAGCGGCAAGACCCTCGCCTACATGCTCCCCGCAATCACCTTGATCGATCCCGACGACCACCACCCGCAAGTGCTGATTCTGGTGCCGACCCGCGAACTGGCTTCGCAGGTTTTTGAAGTGGCCCAATCACTCGATAGCGGCCTGCGCCTCGGCATCGCCTGCGGTGGCGGCCGCACCCGCTGCCCGCCAAGCTCGCACCTGATCGTCGCCACCCCAGGCGCCATGCTCCAAGTCCTCGAAGACGAACTCAGCCTGCGCACCGTCAAGCTCCTGGTCGTCGACGAAGCCGACCGCCTTCTGGAAATGGGCTTCCGCGAACCCCTCGGCCGCATCCTTCAGCAAACCCCACGCTGCCCCGGCGCCTTCCTCTCCGCCACCTGGCCCGACGAGCTGCGCCAGATCGCCAAGGAACGCCTCGGACGCCCCGTCAGCGTCGACGCCGGCGCCGCTCCTGACCGCGGCAAGTTCGAGGAATGGGCCTTCAACGCCTACCCCGAAAACCACTGCACCCTCACCGACGCCTTCCTGCGCTCGCGCCGCCTCGTCCCCGCTCTGGTCTTCTGCAACCACCGCGACCGCTGCGACGAAGTCGCCGAAACCTTCCGCGAAATGGGCTGGCGCGCAGCCTCCCTGCACGGCGAACTCGAGCAGAAAAGCCGCGAAAACCGCCTGCAAGCCTTCCGCGACGGCCGCCTGCAAATGCTGGTCGCCACTGACCTCGCCTCGCGCGGACTCGACCTGCCGGCCCTGCCGGTGGTGGTCAATCACGACATCCCCTACGACTCGCCGGACTACATCCACCGCGCCGGCCGCACCGCCCGCGCCGGCCGCACCGGCGTTGTCGTCTCCTTCTACAACGGCAAGGCCGTCGCCAACATCGAAGAGCTGGAGAAACGCAGCGGCCGGGCGATGAAGAAGATGAGCTTCAACCAGGCGATGCTGAAGTTCGCTCCGGGCGGCAAGGTCAGCCCCCTCCCCGCCAGCGCCCGCATCGGCCTCGCCATCGGCCGGGCCCAGAAAATCACCCCGGCGATGATCCTCGGCCTGCTCACCAGCGCCGGCGGCATCGACGGCCTCGACATCGGTCGGATCATGATCGAAGCCCGCGATAGCATCATCGAAATGACTCCCGCCTCGGCCAAAACCGCCACTGCCCGCCTCGCCGATGCCGAATTCAAAGGGCATCCCCTAAAAGCTAAAATCCTTGGACGCCTCAAATCCGACGAGTCTTAAGGTTTCAGCGCTTGCCAAGCGGACTTAAACGGAGTTAAAGTAACCGGCATCGGAAAAACCAGGTGGGAAAATGCGCATTCTCGTAGTCGACGATTCCATGATGAGCCGAATGGTTCTCACCCGCAACATTGAGGTCGCTTGCCCGGGCGCCCTGATTGAGCAAGCCAACAGCGGCCGACAAGCCTTGGAGATGGATCGAGAATCCCTCGCCGCCGGCCATCCCTACGACGTCATCTTTCTCGACTGCATCATGCCCGGCATGGACGGCATCAGCACCTTGGAGGCGCTGCGCGGCTTCGATTCCGGCCGCCCGGTGATCATGGTCACCTCGAACACTCAGCCGAGTGTCAAAGACCGGGCTGAATCCCTCCGCTGCACCGCCTTCCTGAGTAAGATTGCCGATCTCAGCGCCATTTCCGGGCTATTGCAAAACCTCAGCACCGGACACGGCGCCACCTTGACCGAATTGGAGATCGACATCCTGACTGAATCGATGAACATCGGCATCGGCAAAGCGGCCGAGGCGATGAGCATGTTGATCGAGCAGAAAGTCGAGATCGAGACCTGTCCGATCCAGATCATCTTCCAGATGGAAATGCACGATGTCTTGCGCAAGGTCGCGCCTGAATGGTATTGCTGCGTGTCGCAGGAGTTCACCGGGCCGATCACCGGCGAGGGACTCTGCGTCTTCACCAGCAATCCCGATGAATGGCTCCACGCCCTACTCGGTGATTTCGCTCCCAAAGACGGCCACAAAAGGATTCAAATCTTCACTGAAATGGGGGCCATCCTCAACACCACCCTCATCGGAGCGATCATGAATCTGCTCGGCGTCGGGGTTCAGTTCCAGCCTTCCTGCTTCTCCTTCCATGATGCCTGCCCGGTCTCCCACCCCTCGACGCACAGCGAAAACACCCAGTTTCTGGTCGCCACGACGCTGCACGCCAATGGCCGCAGCCTCGAGCTGATGCTTGTCCTCAAAGGCATCGGCATCAAGCCCTTCACCGAGATGTACGAGCGCGCCGGACGCGATGGTTATTACCACTGAAGCTAAAAACCGCAGTTGAAAGGTTGAAAGGTTCAAAGGTTGAAAGGATTAGCTGCAACAGCAACAACTAACGACTATGAAGAAAAGCTTCGGCAGTCATCTTTGCCGCCCCTGAACATTGCTCTTAGAATCGGCTCTTGTTGCTGTTGTT
>CAMCSH010000094.1 GCA_945877655.1 Lentisphaera araneosa HTCC2155
GGAAGGTCTCAGGCACACCGCCTTAGGGGCTGGGGTGCTGCTGGCAGGCTTCGCCGCCACATGTCATGCGAAGCTCAAGGTTGACCTTGCTTAGTTATGCCGGAGCCCTCTTGTTCGTCTTTTGCTGCCAGCCGCCATTCTTCAGTCCCCCCGACATCACACCTCATCCACCCCGACAAGCTCAGGGTGTGGCACCCACCATTTTGCTTGCGGGAGCGGGCGGGCGCAAGTGGGCAAAGGAAATAGGGATGTCGCGGCGCTGGTGGCTGTCAGCGGCAATTTGGAAATTCTTATTGAGAGATTCAAGTTCATCAATCTCCGACATCCCTCGCTCCTTGATCTCGTCGAGTACTCTTCTATCTCGAATTTCGTAGGTCGATTGACTGATCCATTCGGTGAAATACTGATATTCATCCTTAGAAATGGGCCTTTCGGTTTCAGTGCCGTCTTCGGATTTTTCAATAAAAAAATACTCCGTCGGCCCTCCATATTCGCAGCGCGCAATGGGCCTCTCTGGTCGCGGTTTCGTTCGAATCCAGGTCACGGTCAATTTCTCATTGTCATGAACGTGAAAGCCAATTTGTTTATGACGATAACGACTATCGCAAATCGGATATGTATATGAATTGCTGAGTTTATTCGCTGCTAGAAAATCTCGAAGCTCAAATCTTCGGTTGCACTCGGTCTCGTGAACAAGCCGACTGGTATAGCTTAGCAGATTTTGGATCATAAACGAAAGTTGCCTGTGATTCATGTTCCCAAAATGCGCCCATTTTTGATAAGGGCTGCCGAACGATGAATTCTGTAAACCTGGCTCGTTTAGCGATATTGTGAAGCCGCCCATGCAACTGCGGTAGTGATTAATCACGTCACGCTGCATCATGAATACGGCAGGAACCAATGACGGGATCTCCAGATGCTCGCCGAACTCTGTGACCGCTCTGGTGGCGTCTCGAAATGCGAAGGAGATGTTTAGCATCGATTTGATCCTTAGATGATTGGCCGAGGCAGGGATTGTATCAAGCTTACAAAAAGGAGATTAAGTTCTCTCGATCGCCTTCTCAAAACCCTCGTATTCAAGAATAAATTCTAACCCAAACAGCTTAGAGTTGTAAAAATTCGCTTCATGAGCCCCCCTCCTTCTGCGTCTTCCGCGGTTAAATCCTGCGCTTAGCCTGCTTCCTTCTTCTCAATCTTGTCGATCACCCAGAGGCAGAAGGGGAAAATGACCAAGGAGGCAACGAGCAGCTGCCATTCATGAGCCTTGACATAAGCTTCAAAATTCGGTGGCGGACAAAGGGTCAGCACCACGGCGAGGCTGTTGAAGACGGCGTGAAGGAACATGCCGGGGAAGATCGAGCGGGTCCGCAGGGCGAGCCAGGCGAAGACGCAGCCGGCGATGAAGGTGCCGGGGAAACGGGAGATGCTCATGTGCATCAAGCCGAAGAGCAGGCCTTGGACGAAGATGATCGTCGGCACGCTCATACGTCCTTTCATCGAGCTCAGCAAGGCGCCGCGGAAGAGCAGCTCTTCGCAGATCGCCGGAGTGATCGCGAAGAGGAAAATGCAGCCGGCTAGGCCGATGCGCCCTTGGGCCGCCATCATCGCTTCGTGAATCAATTTCGAGGCTTCACCGCCACCGTCACCAAAAAGTGCCGAGGTCGCCGCGCCGCCGATGATCTGCAGAGTCGGAGCGATCAGCAGGCAGATCAGGTAGAGCGGCCACTTCGGCTTCACCAAGTTCAGCGCCGGAGCGAGGCGGACGCGGTGGAGGCGGAGATAGAGGAGGCTGCCGAGGCCGAGGAAGCCCCATTGCGACACGGCCAGTCCCCAAACCAGGTCGGCCGATTGCAGCGGTGTGCCGAGCTGGAAAAAGATGATGCCAGCACCAAAAATCAGGAGCAGACCTTCGTCCAGATCGAGACGTTCACGCCACGCCCGGTTGGCCCAGCTTTTCAGGTTGAAGATCTTTGCTTCCGGCGGCGCCAGCAGAGTTTCGCCCGACCACAATTTGGCGAGCAGGACGAGCAGCACGGCGGTCCAGCACAAGGTGGCGCTGCAGACGGCGATGACTTGCGACACGGTGGCATCGCCGAGCAGAAGTTTTTGCACCAAGAGGCAGAAGTTGATGAAGGGAAGCGTCACCATCGCGCCCTCCAGGTTTATGCCGGGCAAGGAGCTGGCGAGCGCCGGCAGGCAGGCGGCCAGGGTCAAGGGCAGCAGCATGTGCCCGGCTTCGGTGACGCTGCGGGCGAAGGAGGCGAGCAAGAGGGCCGCGGCGGCGACCAGAGAGGCGGTGCAGACCGTCGCCAACAACAGGCCTGGAAGCGCCTCCCAAGGCAGGGTGAAGTTGATCGCCTCGGTCTGTCCCGAGGCGACGGCGGAAACCTTCAATTGCGACATCGTCAGGGTCATACTGGCGAGGTTGGCGAGGCCGCTCATCACCCCCATGGAAGCGACCATGAGGAACTTGCCGCAAACGATTTCGAGGCGTCCGGCGGGCGAGCAGAGGAGGGTTTCCAAGGTGCCGCGTTCGCGTTCGCCGGCGGCGCAGTCCTGGGCCATCAGGCCGCAGCCGACCACCAGCATCAGCAACATCAGCGCAGGGAGGGCCCGGCCGGCGAGGAAGCGGGTATCCTTCTCTTTGCCGCCGGTGCCGAATTCCATCACCCGCAAAGGCTGCAAGATGCCATGGGCGAGACCGGCTTTGTCGAGAGCGGCCAGGCGCAATTCAGCAGCGCACTTGTCGAGCTCGTCGCGAAGAGTGCTGACGACGTGACGGGCCTGGCCGTCGCCGTTGTCGAAGCTGATGCCATAGGCGGAGGTTTCGCCATTTACTGGAGTCAGAGGCCCGACCCAGAGCTTCATCGTTTTGGGGTCGAATTTCTTTTCCACCAGGACCGTCAGCGATGCGTTTTTCATCGCCTTCCGCAGATTCACATCCTGCTCAAGAGCCGGCGCGATGCCGACCGTCTGGACCAGCGTTTGCAGGCGCTGTTGCTGGGCCTGGCCCATCTCGGCGGTGAGCAGCAGCAGGCCGGGGTAGAGCAAGGCGGGGAGGAGGAACATCACCATCAGGGTGCGGCGGTCGCGAAAGACTTCGCGAGCTTCTTTGCGCCAGACCAGCCAAACTTGTTTCCAGTCGATCATAAAAAACACCTCGGGGAGAGGGAAGGGGGCTTCCCAGTTGAGTCCTAGTTCAAGCTTGCGAGCCCGCGAGGCGGGAGAACAGGGTCGGCAGGCTGTCGGCCTGGTTTTCCGCCAGCACTTCGGCGGCAGTGCCGCAACCGAGGGAGCGGCCTTGGTGGATGATCATCAGGCGCGGGCAGATCGCCTCGATCTCTTCCAGGTGATGGCTGCAGTAGAGCATCACCCGTCCTTCTTCGCGCAAGCCGGCGACGAGGTGGAGGAGGGACTGCCGGGCGACGACATCGAGGCCGGAGGTCGCTTCGTCGAGGATGAGGAGGCGGGGGCGATGGATGAGGGCGCGGGCGATGCCGACTTTCTGTTTTTGGCCGGTGCTCAAGCCGCCGCAGGGGCGGTCGATGAATTCGCTCATGCCGAGCCGGGCGATGAGTTCATCGGCGCGGCGTTTCGCCTCGCCTTCTTCAAGGCCATAGAGCCCGGCGAAAAACTCGAGAGTTTCGCGCGGCGTCAGGCGGCGATGCAAACCGGTGGAGCAGCTGAGATAGCCCACCAGGCGACGTGTCTCCTCGGGTTTGGCGAGGAGGTCGACGCCGTCGAGAAGCACGGTGCCGGCGTCAGGACGCAGAAGGGTCGCGAGGATTTTCAGGCAGGTGCTTTTGCCGGCGCCGTTCATCCCGAGGACGCCGAGGGCTTCCCCGGCGGCGGCGCTGAAGCTCAGGCCGTCGAGCGCTTTCACCTCGCCGCCCCGGCCGTCGGAAAAGTGTTTGCGGAGATCGCGAACTTCTAGCATGGCGGATCCTTGGGATAATGGGTGGGCATTTCCACTCGGTAGGCCTTGGTGTTGACTCGTCGGACATCGTTGAAAAGCACGAAGATCATGAGAGCGATGACGAGGAGGATGAAAACGTTATAAACCGGCATCAGAAGCCGGGGGGAGACCGGGCGGCGGCCGATAATCTCAGCAGCTGCGATCAGGATGTGGCCGCCGTCGAGAACTGGGAAAGGCAGCAGATTGAACATGCCGAGCGCGATGTTGATCATCAGGAGCATCTTCAAACCGCCGACGAGGCCCACTTGCACGAAGGTGGAGTATACCGCGTCGGCCATGCCGACCACGCCTGAAAGATGTTCCACCCCGAGACCTGATTTCGGCGTGAACAGGGCTTTCAGGCTGTTGAAGGAGCTGGTGCAAACTGCTGCCAACTGGCCGAAGGGTTCACGATGCAGGGTGTGGAACGGCGGCGTCACTCCGAGGATGGCCGTGGCTGAGCCAGGGCGGAATTGGAAGTTCAGATTCTTGCCGTCTCGCTTCACTTCGATCTTGATGTCTGTGTTTTGCAGGGTCTTGACGTCGGCCACTAAGCTGTCGACATCGGCGTAGACCTTGCCATTGACTGAGACCAGCTCATCGCCTTTGCGCACACCCGCTTTGTCGGCGGCGGAGTCGCCATCGACATGCGCGAGGCGGGGGAATTTGACGAAGACCAGGCCAGCTTCGGGTTGCTTGATCAACTTGGGGGAGAATTGGATCTCGAGGCGACGGCCGCTGCGGTCGATGCTGACGGTGCGGCGGCGTCCCGGATCTCCGCCATCATTGAGGAGTTCGCGGATCTGGTGAAACCAAGTGAGAGGACGTCCGTCGATGGCGATCAAGCGATCGCCTTTGAGTAAGCCTGCCTGAGCGGCGGGCGAGTCCGGGCTGACTTCGCCGACAATCGGCGGCAACAACGGATTGAGGCCGAAGGACATGGTCTTCAGGTTTTCGATATCCGGATTTTTTTTCGGGGTGAAGGGCCCGATGACCAGGGTTTCTTCGCCGCGTTTGACCTCAAGCTTCATCTCGGGACTGAAGACATAGCTTTCCATCAACTGATTGAGGTCTTTGCAAGCTTTGCCATTGCAGCTCAAGATCAGGTCGCCATCGCGCAGGCCAGCGGCTTTTTCGGGCGAAGTCTCTTCCAATTTTTTGATCTGGAAGCCTTGCGGCGCGATGCTTTTCTCCTCGCCCATCTGCCAGACGACGCAAGCGATGACAAAAGCGAGAACCAAATTGCCGATCGGCCCCGCCAGGGCGACCACGATGCGATCGCCTGGTCGTGCCAGCGGCAGCTCGGCGCCGTCTTCGGTCCGAGCCTTGCCGTCCTCACCGGGATTCATCTGCGGCAGCAGGACGTAGCCACCGAAAGGCAGCATGCTGACGACGTATTCGACGCCGCCGCGGCGGAAACTGGCGAGCTTCGGGCCGAAGCCGATGGCGAAGCGTTCCACCTTCAGTCCGCGCAAGAGCGCCGCCCGCATGTGGAAGTATTCGTGAATGATCACGCTCAGGCCGAGGCCGCAAACGAGAAAAAGAATGGCGCCAATCTGTTTGGCAAATTCAGGGATTTCAGGCATGAGCTCTCCAGTGATGAGAGGATATAATACGGCCAAACAGGAGCTCAGCCAAGATGAAACTCAAAGACTTCCCGAAAGATCGCGTACTTCTCGCCCCCTCTCTCCTCGCCGCCGACTTCGCCCGCCTCGGCGAACAGGTCGCCGCCGCCGAAGCCGCAGGAGCCGAAATCCTCCACCTCGACGTCATGGATGGCCACTTCGTTCCCAACATCTCGATGGGCTCGCTGGTCCTCGACAGCCTGCGTCCCCGCAGCGGCATGCTCTTCGATGCGCACCTGATGATCACCCACCCTCTGCTCTATCTTGAATCCTTCGCCAAGGCCGGCGCCGATCACATTACCTTCCACATCGAATGCCCCGACGACACCGGCGCCGTCATCGACGCCATCCACGCACTCGGCCTCAGCGCCGGCATTTCCTTGAAACCCAGCACCCCTTTCAGCGCCGTCGAGCCCTGGCTCGATCGCGTCGAAATGTTTCTCGTCATGTCGGTCGAGCCCGGTTTCGGCGGCCAGAAATTCATGCCGGCTCAGCTCGACAAGGTTCGCGCCGCCAAGGAGTGGTCCTTGCGCACCGGAAAGGCCTTGCGGATTCAAATCGACGGTGGCATTGGCCCATCCAACGCCGCCTTGGTTCGCGACGCCGGCGTTGACTGCCTCGTCGCCGGCACCGCCTTCTTCCGCCATGCCGACGGCATGGAAGCCGCGGCGTTCCAATTGCGCGGCGAATCTTAAACTGGGCCCAGCTCCCTCTCAGGCCAAACGGCCCTGCTCGAGACGGAAGTTGAACAGGCAGCGGTGTAAGTGCTGGGAGATTTGGTGTCGCGGGATCTCCATCACCAAGACATCTTCGTGGAAACACAACTTGTGGCCGATCGCCACCAAGGCGCCGCAGCCGCCCATCGCTTGCAGCTGACGCGCATGGGTTTGAAGATCACGCCCGCGACAATCGGAATCAAAAATGACCAGATCGCGTCGCCACGAGGGCACCTGGCCGATCTCCCGATGAGGACGGATCTCGATCTGCGTCCCGTCTGGGCAGAGATCGAACGCCTGGTCCAAGACCTCATTGAGGATCGGCCCGGTGGCGTCGATCAATATGCTGGGAGCGAGCACGACTCAGGCCTCGAGCCGGACCTGCTCGCCACGTGGGCGTCCGGTATCGACGCCGCCGATCCCCTCGAGAAGGGTGGCCACCTGTTCCTTTTCGAAATCCATCCCCTTGCGCAGAAGGGTGACGCCGACGGCGTTCTGGGCTTGAGCTGTGCTCAAAGTGCTGCTGCTTGATTCAATATCCATAAAAAAGGTCCTCCACTTGCCGCTGGTCTTTCGGCTGGCCAGGAGAGAAGTTTAGTGGCAGATGTGTTGGTCACGGCCCCTGGCTTTTTGGCTTTGGACAGGATTTGAATTGATAAGAAAGTCGGTTAAGGTGGCGCCCGACATCCATACAAAACCGCAATGACGGGGGATCTGCCGATCCCCTTTTTCATTGCCCCCATCACCTGAGCATCGAACGGAGGAAACCATGAGCAGCGAAATGATCGCCATGATCGAGTATCTCGGACAGGAGAAGGAAATCGACAAAGAGACCCTCTTCACGCTCGTCGAGGACGCTCTGGTTTCCGTTTACCGCAAAGAACTGCCCGAATCGTCCGACCTGAAAGTCAACATTCACCGCAAAAACGGCGCTGTCGTCATCTCGGTCAACGCCACCGTCGTCGATCGCGTGGTCAACCGCAACCTCGAAGTCGCGCTTGAAACCGTCCGCAAGACCCAGCCTGACGCCGATCTCGGCGACGTGGTCCGCTGGATCATCCCACAGGACAGCTTCTCGCGCATCGCCGCCCAGAACACCAAGCAGGCCATCCTGCAGCGCATGCGCCAATACGAAAAAGACCGCGTTGTCGATGAGTACTCCGACCAGATCGGCGAGCTCGTCTCCGGCCGCGTCCGCGGCTTTGAAAAAGGCGAACTCCTGATCGACTTCGGCCGCGCCGAAGGCGGCATGGACGGCAAAAACCGGATCAAGTCGGAAGACTACCAGCCCGGCGACCACGTCACCGCCATCCTCCTCGGCGTCGACCCCAAGAAAGCCGGCCCCGCGCTGATCGTCTCGCGCACCCACCCCGACTTCATCCGCAAGCTCTTCGAACGCGAAGTCGCCGAGATCGGCGAAGGCGTGGTCGAGATCAAGGGCATCGCCCGCGATGCCGGCTTCCGCACCAAGATCGCCGTCTACTCCCGCGATCCCCGCGTCGACCCCGTCGGCGCCTGCGTCGGCCTGCGCGGCACCCGCGTCAAGTCGATCGTCCGCGACCTCAACCGCGAGAAGCTCGACATCATCCAGTGGAAAGATGACATCCACGAATGCGTCAAAGAAGCCTTCAAACCCACTCCCATCGAGAAAGTCGAAATCGACCCCGACGGCGGCCGCCTCCTGCGCGTCTACGTCACGGCCGAAAACTACTCTTCCATTCTCGGTAAAGAAGGTAAAAACGTCCGACTCACCGAAGCCCTGCTGGACTGGGATATCGAGGTCGAGCGCTACACCTTCAACCCCGAGAAGTCGCTCGAAGAGCACCTCGCCGAAGTCGTCGAAACCTTCAAGAAGATCCCCGGCGTCGACAGCTCTGTCGCCAGCGGCCTGATCGAAAAAGGTTTCACCTCTCTCGAAGGTCTCAAAGACGCCAATCCCGTCGATCTCGCCGATATCCCCGGCCTCGACGAATCCAAGGCTGCGAGCATCGTCGCCTACGCTAAATCCAAGCTCCACGCTTGATCCCATGGACGGTGACTCACATGCCCAATGCCAAGAAGACCTCAGCCGAGGTCGATTCCGAGACCAAAGCCAAAACTGCCAAAGTCAAGACTGACGCAGTTCTCAGCCCAGCGGCGAAAGCCGATGATAAACAGGCCAAGCCGGCCCCCTCTCGCGAAAAGACCTCGGTGAAAACCGAGCCGGCGAAAGTGTCTGCCCCCAAGGCCGAGGCGCACAAGCCTGCCGCCGCCAAGACCGATGCCCACAAGCCCGCATCTCCTAAGACCGACGCGCACAAGCCCGCCGCCGCCAAGACCGACGCGCACAAGACCGTCGCCAAGCTCGACGCGCACAAGCCCGTGGCCAAGCCTGAGGCCCCTAAGGCCGCCGCGCCCAAGGCCGAGGCGCATAAAGTCGCGCCCAAGGCCGAAGCCCATCCCCGCGAGAAGTCCAAAGCTCCCGCAGCTGCCGCTGCCGCTCCGGCCGCGGAATCCGCAGTTTCGTCGCATGGCGCCACCCCGACCGCGGCCGGCCTCGCCCGCCAGCTGAAAGTCAAGCTCGCCAGCGTTCTCAATTATCTCGACAGCATCGGCTTCTCCGGAGTCGACGGTGATACCGAGCTCGATCACGATGTCGGCAACATGGTCCGCGATGCCGAAGCTGATCTTCGTCAATTCGTCGAGCCTGAAGTCGTCAAGACCGCTCCGGCCCCCGTTCCCGAGCCGGTGAAAGTGGTCGAAGCCGTCAAAGCTGCTCCCCTAGCAGAGCCGGTCAAAGCTCAGCCCGCGACCGTCAAGCCTGTCGAAGCCGCCAAGCCTGCTGCCGAAGTCAAAGCAGCTGCGCCGGCTCCCTCTGCCGCCAGTTCGTCGTTGGTTTCGCGAGGGCCCGATCCGAAGGCCGCCGCTCCTGCTCCCTCTGCCGCCAATTCGTCGCTGGTTTCACGCGGACCCGATCCGAAAGCTGCCGCACCTGCACGCTCCGCCGCCAGCGCGTCGCTGGTTTCACGCGGACCCGATCCGAAAGCCGCCGCGCATGCTCCCTCTGCCGCCAGCTCGTCGCTGGTTTCTCGCGGACCCGATCCGAAAACCCCGGCACCCTCCGCCGCCAGCTCGTCGCTGGTGTCGCGTGGTCCCGATCCGCGGGCCAGCAACTCGCTGGTCTCCCGTGGCCCCGCTCCGGAGCAGTCGCGCCGCCCTTCTCAGCAACAGACCGGACAGCCCGCGCAAGCTCGTCATAGCCACATTCAGGCTCAGCCCGCCCGCCCCAACGCACCGCAGCAGCGCGCCCCCGTGCCGCAGCCGCAGGCGCCCCGTCCGGTCGTCATCAGCACCGGCCCGGACGTCCATCTCAAGCCTCCCTACATCGTTCGTTACGTCGCCGAATCTCTCGGCATGAAACCGAATGACCTGATCAGCGATCTGATGAAGACGATGAAAGTCTTCGTCTCGATCACCCAAGCACTGGATCAAGCCAAGGTCGAAGCCTACCTCGCCCTCAAAGGCAAGAAGCTGATCGCCGACAGGCGCGACGCGCCTGCCGCCAAAAAAGAGCCGAGTGAAGCCGAGCCGGTCATCCCGCCCGAAGAGGTCAAGCACCCCGAGAAGCCCGAAGACCGGGTTCCCCGCGCCCCGATCGTCGCCGTCATGGGCCACGTCGACCACGGCAAGACCACCCTCCTCGATGCCCTCCGCAAGACCACCGTCGCCGCAGGCGAATCCGGCAGCATCACCCAGCACACCGGCGCCTCCGTCGTCGAACGCAAAGTGCACGGCATCGACTACAAAGTCACCTTCATCGACACCCCGGGCCACGCCGCCTTCAGCAACATGCGCAAACGCGGCGCCACCACCACCGACGTCTGCGTCCTGATCGTCGCCGCCGATGACGGCGTCAACGCTCAGACCAAAGAGGCCCTCAAGATCATCCAGGAGGCGAAGACCCCCTTCGTCATCTGCATCACCAAGATGGACCTCGCCAACGCCAACTCCGACCGCTGCATGCAGCAGCTCCAATCTCTCGGTCTCCTCACCGAAGAATGGGGCGGCGACATCGGTTGCACCAAGGTTTCTGCCCGCAGCGGCCTCGGCCTCGATGACCTGATCGAGCGCATCTGCCTCGAAGCGGAAGTCCAGGAAGTCAAGGGCAACCCGAAGATCCCCGGCAAGGCCATCGTCCTCGAAGCCGAGCTCGAACCCGGCCAAGGCCCGACCGCCAACATCATCGTTCGCGACGGCACCATCCGCCCCGGTGACTTCGTCATCTGCGGCGAATACTCCGGCAAGGTCAAAGCCCTGGTCAACGCCGCCGGCACCCGCATCAAGGAAGCCGGTCCCTCGATCCCCTGCAAACTCCTCGGTCTCGACGGCGTCCCCGACGTCGGTGCCACCCTGGTGGTGATCAAGGACGAGAAAGAAGCCCGCCGCATCGCCGAAGTCCGTCGTGACGAAGCCCGATCGGAAAAGCTCGCCCGCGGCACCACGCGTGTCGCCAGCATGGCCGACCTGATGACCCAAGTCGAAGAGAACGCCAAGCGCACCATGCGCGTCCTGATCAAGACCGACGTTCGCGGCACTGGCGAAGCCATTGTCTCCGAACTCGAGAAGATCCCGACCGACAAGGTCAACCTCGAGATCATCGGCAACTCCGTCGGCTCGATTTCGGAGTCGGACGTCCAGCTCGCTGGCGGTGCCGGTGCCACCATCCTCGGCTTCCATGTCCGCGTCAACCCCGGCGTCAACAAAGCCGCCGCTGCCGCCAAGATCGAAGTCAAGCTCTACTCGATCATCTACGAGCTTCTCGACGATGTTCGCGCCCAGATGACTGGCCTGCTCACCAAACTCCGCAAGGAAGTTCCGGTCGGCAAAGCCGAAATCATGCAGGTCTTCTTCGTCAAGGCCGGCAAGATCTGCGGCTCGGTCGTCCGTCAAGGCAAGGTCAAGACCAACGCCCAGGCGCGCGTCATCCGCAACCGTGAAATCATCTTCAACGGTGCGGTGAAGAACCTCAAGCGCTTCAAGGACGACGTCAAAGAAGTCTCCAACGGCGTCGAGTGCGGCGTCCTCCTCAACAACTTCAATGACTTCGAAGTCGGTGACATCATCGAGGTCTACGAGTACGAAGAGATCGCTCAGTCGCTCTGATCCTCTCCATCCCCCGCTTCTTCACCGAAGCGGGGGATTTTCTGGTGCGACGGGTATGGCGATTCAATCATTCTATGGGCTGTAAGTCCCCCGTACACTTGCATGAGAGGAGTACGAAAAACTTGGAAATCACCAAAAATAATACCCCCTTGGGTATCATTACATTTTGTCGCAGGTCAGGTGTTCTGAAATTAGATCTGCCGCCCGATCTCGACAGCTTGTGCGTTCCCCGCAAATAATGCGAGGAACGCAAGGGAGAGATGAAGGAATCGGATCAAGGCCGTCCCGAGTTAATCCAGGCTTCGAGCTGGGCGAAATCGATGCCGGTGGCCTTTTGGATCTGAGCTTCTGTTAATTGCGCGTTCCGCAAGAGTTCAGCGGAAGTCAGGGAGACCCGGCGCTCGCGGGCTTCGGCAAGAAGGCGGAGTTCGTGCTCTTGGTTAAGCTCGTTTTGCAGTGTGGCGGTGGCGTCGTGGACAGTTTTCTCCAAGTCGAGGAGGCTGGCGTGACGGCGGATTTCCCACTTTTCGTAGCAATCGATTTCGGCCAAGGTCCAGTTGTGCTGGTTGGCAATTTGAAAGGCCTCGTCGATCGCCGCTTCGGATTTCAAGGACTTGGGCACGGCGTCGAGCTTGGCGGTGTATTTGAGGAAGAAAAGCCATTTGTCGACGATGGTTTTGAGCTGCTTTTCGCTTTTGGCAAACTTGTCCAGCTCGATGAAGTTGAATTCCAGATCCTTGATGTCTTGATTGCGGGTCTTTTCATTCAGGATGAGGTGACGGCTGATCGGGCTGGTCCCTTCGAAGATGCTGAAGTTGAGAATGCCGAGGAAATACACTGGGTTCAAAGTGTCGTACTTCAGGCTCTTGCCGAGCTGCTGGGTGTAGGCTTTGGCGCTGTAATAGACGGCGCGCTTGCGGAAGTGAACATCGCGCTCCAGCTGCATCTCGACGATGAACTCGCGACCGGTCTGGTCTTTGGCCTTGACATCGAGGTTGGATTCCTTGAGTCCCTTGATCTTGGGGGCTTGATAGGGATTTAGGATGATTAGGGACGCGATGCTGCGCTCGCCGCTGAAGCCGAGGGCGGCGTTGAGGAAAGAAATGAGGATGTGGCTGCGCTGTTGCGAGCCGAAGATCTTCTTGAAGGCGATGTCGGAGCGGGGATCGGCAAAATTCATGGGGAACTCGTTGTGGTTGATCATCAAGAATCTAGCGGCGGAAGAACGAAAATGCCAAGGCAAGGCTCGGATGATCTCCCATAAAACCCAAGGAGGTCTGCTGAAGTCGTATCATCGGCTCGCCTCCTGAGGCCTGAGGTGCTATTTGCAGCTTTGAATTTTGAATTTTGAATCTGGAATTCCCCAACGGGACTCACGGGTTTCGTGGGAGACTCGGGGTTGGGTCACGCCCGGATTCGGGGCGTTTTCAGGGCTTTTGCGGGTCCCGCGAACTGGGATCGCTTGGCGATGGGGGAAGTTCGGCTGGGTTTTGCTCGTGGTTTGAGGCTAAACCGGTATGACACTTCGTGCTCGCGCCCGATTGCGAGATTGTGACACCTACGAGGAATCGAATCAAAGCCGTCCCGAGTTAATCCAGGCGTCGAGCTGGACGAAGTCGATGCCGGTGGCCTTGCTGATCTGAGCTTCTGACAATTGCGCGTTCCGCAAGAGTTCAGCGGAAGTCAGGGAGACCCGGCGCTCACGGGCTTCGGCCTTTTGCTTGTCGGCTTCGGCCTTTTGCTTGTCGGCTTCGGCCTTCTGCTTGTCGGCTTCGGCCTTCTGCTCGCGCGCTTCGGCCTTGTCGGCGCGCTCGATGGCGGCGAGTTTGGCGCGCTCCTCGCGCAGGAAGCTTTCGATGAATTCGTCCTCGAGGGTCATGTCGTGGCGGATCTCTTCCGATTCGCCGGCCCGCTCCAAACAGCGGGCGACGGAGCGGAATTCTGGCAGAAGCTGGCCGTCATCGAAGATTAATTCGTGCTCGTTGCGAGGATCGGTGCGATGCTGGTCGAAGAGGCTGAGAAGCGATTCCAAGCGGGTCCGGGCCTGCTCCTTCAAGCGGGGAATCTGGATGACAAAGCTGTCGTGACTGAGGCATTCGATGAAGTGAGCACGAACGCTCAGGGAGCCGCGACTGATCGCGTCGAAATAATCCCGACGCACATGGACCACCGGGGTCTCGATGCCGTCCAGCTTGTGGCCGAGGAAGTAGATGCTGATGATCGGCATCGGCGCCGTGACTGTCACGCCGTCGCGCACTTCGCTGACGACATTGGCCTTGTTGGCGTATTGCTCGCCGAGATAGCGGCGGAAACGCATGATGTCGTCTGGCAACTTGGCCTTCTGAATTTCGATCAAA
>CAMCSH010000095.1 GCA_945877655.1 Lentisphaera araneosa HTCC2155
ACCCAGTCGCGATAGGGCCAGATGCTGCGGTAGTTGTCGAAGTGGATGCCGTGGGTGTCGGCATAACGGGCGACATCCAGCCACTGCCGGGCCATGTGTTCGCCGTAACGCGGCGAGGCGAGGAGGCGATCGACCAGCTTGTCGTAGGCTTTGGGGTCCTGATCCTTGACGAAGGCGTCGATCTCCGTCGGCTCGGGCAGCAGGCCGGTGAGGTCGAGGCTGAGGCGGCGGATCAGACGCTCGCGGCCCGCTTCATCGTTCGGCTTGAGTCCGGCCTGCTCAAGGCGTTTGGCGACGAAAGCGTCGATGAAGTTGCCGTTCCAGCGCGGGTCGGCGACGGCGGGGACAGGAGCGGCCCGGGGCGGCAGGTAGGCCCAGTGCGGCTGATACACGGCGCCTTGCTTGATCCAGCGGCGGATCAGCTCTTTCTGCGCGGCGCTGAGTGTTTTATGGCTCTTGACCGGTGGCATCACTTCTTCGGCATCTGTAGAGTTGATCAGCTCCCAGGCGAGGGATTGCTCGGGATGACCCGGGACGATGGCGCGGCGGCCGTCGCTGTTGGGCTTGGTCGCGTGCTCGAAAGTGTCGAGTTGGAGCTCGCCCTTGGCCTTTTCGGCGTCGACGCCGTGACATTGGAAACAGGTTTCCTGGAAGACTGGCCGGATGTCGCGATTGAATTCGACTTGCGCCTCTTTCTCCTCACCTTGTAGCAGAAGGGCCTCGAGAAGAATGAAGCTGAAGAAGCCGGCGGCCTTTGATTTCATCATGGAATGACTCCTTGGTTAAACTGTCATCAATCAGAATCTCAAGCCAGCCAAAGGTTGCTCACGACTCTGGAATCTCGGCATCAGATTTTGGAATAATTACGGATTCCTGCGCTCGGGTCTTCTTCCGTTGCAGGGGAGGACAAGCTCAAACCATGTATCATTGCCAGGTATTTCATGAAGCGCTCCTTCAGGTTCAACTCGTTGCGGTGTCAATCAAAGATATACTTTAGCTGCTTCCTGTTCCAAATGGTCAGATTGAATTCGAGATATTTCTATATTTGGAATTAATTTTTCTATTAAAGTGGGCTGGCTGGCATCTTCAGAAGGTGCCGAGGGCAATACGCCGGCTTCTTGCGCCGCAAGGGTGACACTGCCGCCCAGAAATTTCCCCAGCCATGTACTTCCTAGCATAAAAAGCCCGCACCAGAACGGGCGGGCTTGGAATGGAGTGCAGCAGTGTCAGGGGAAGATGCCGCGAGCGGCATAGACGCGATCGATCTGCTTGAGTGCCTTCCAGTAGCAGGCGCTGCGCATGTCGATCTTGTTGGCAGCGGCAATGCTGGCGACTTCGCGGTGCGCCTTGTTGATGATCTTGCGCAGACTGTGGGTGACGCGTTCCTCATCCCAGGCTTCGCCGGTCTTGTTCTGCAGCCACTCGAAGTAGGAGACGATGACGCCCCCCGAGTTGCACAGGACGTCGGGAATGATTTCGATGCCGCGTTTTTCGAGCACCGCGTCGCCTTCCGGCGTGGTCGGGCCGTTGGCGCCTTCGGCGACGAGTCGGCACTTCAGGGCTGTCGCCTCGGCCGCGCCGATCTGGTTTTCGAGGGCGGCGGGGATCATGATGTCGCAAGGGACGCCCCAGAAGGCGGTGCGATCGGCGAGGGCGCAATTGCTGAAACCTTCGAGGGTGCGATGCTCGCGGACGTGGCGGCGCAAGGCTTCGACGTCGATGCCGTTGGGGTCGATGATGGTGCCGGCAGCGTCGTTGACCGCCACGAGACGGGCGCCGTTGCGGGCCATGGCGACGGCCGCCCACGAGCCGACATTGCCGAAGCCTTGGATGGCATAGCTCATGCCGGAGAGACTGAGCCCTTTGACATGGGCCCATTCCTCGATGCACATGACTGCGCCGGTGCCTGTGGCGGCTTCGCGGCCGACGGTGCCGCCGGCGTCGACGCTCTTGCCGGTGACCACGCCCTTGAGGTTGTGGCGCTCGCCGGCACTGGCGGTGTTGACAAAGGTGTCCATCATCCAGTCCATGGTCTGGGCATTGGTGCCGACGTCGGGAGCCGGGATATCATGGAAGGGACCGATGTTGGCACCGAGGGCGTGAACGAAGCGGCGGGTGATGCGCTCCATCTCGGCGGGCGACACCGATTTCGGGTTGAACTTGATGCCGCCCTTGGCGCCGCCGAGGGGAAGGCCGGCAAGGGCGCATTTGATCGTCATCAGCATCGCCAGAGCTTTGACTTCGTCGAGGTTGACCTCTTCGTGGAAACGGAAACCGCCCTTGTAGGGACCGAGGACGTTGTTGTGCTGGACGCGGTAGCCTTTGAAAAGGCGATAGCTGCCATCATCCATCTTCACCGGGAAGTTGACGATGATCTCGTTCTTCGGTTGCGACAAGATGGTCCGGACACGCGGTTCCAGATTGATCCGGTCGGCGACATCGTTGAACTTGCGGATGACATTTTCGAACAGTGGGTCAGGCATGGCGTTCTCCTTTCAGGTTAGCGGTGATATGTTCAGTTCCCTAGACAACAAGAAGGCTTAGTGTCATAAATGCAAGATAATTCCTCTAAAAAAGACTTCCGGCCGGTGATTGCTCTCAGTCTCGGTGACGCCGCAGGAATCGGGCCGGAATTATGCATCCTGGCCAGTCAATCGCCGAGCCTTCGCCGTCTCTTGCAACCGGTTCTGATCGGTCCGTCCGATGTGATTGCGGCCGCCGCAAAGCTCTGGGCGCCTGAAGCCGCTCTGCTGCCTTGGGATGGCCAGTCTGACAGTCTTGGCTCCCGCATCATCCGCTTCGTCCACTGCGGCGACTTGTCTTCCTGGCCCCGCGGTCACGCTGACGCCAATTGCGGCCGCGCCGGCTACGACGCCGTGGTGCGGGCCTGCCGCGGCGTCCTGGCGGGGGAATTCGACGCGATGACGACGGCGCCTCTGTCGAAAGAGGCGGTCAACCTCGCCGGCATCGCTTTTTGCGGCCACACCGAGCTGGTCGCTGAGCTCAGCGGCAGCGACGATTTCGTCATGATGCAATCCTCCCGTCGCCACAAATTGCAGGTCAGTTTCGCCACCTGCCACATGTCCCTGGCGACGGCCGCGGCGACGCTTGACGGCGCCCGGGTCAAGCGCGCGGCGCTGCTCCTGCATCAAGCCTTGATAGCCGGCGGCATACCTTCGCCCAAACTGGCGGCCTGCGGCCTCAATCCGCACGCCGGTGAAGGCGGTTATCTTGGCCGCGAGGAGATCGACATTGTCATCCCGGCCCTTGAGGAATTGCGACGCGACGGCATCGACATCGCGGGGCCTTTCCCGGCTGACACGCTGTTTGTCCCTCGTTTGCGCGCGCGCTTCGACGGCCTGGTGGCGATGTATCACGACCAAGGACACATTCCTTTCAAGATGCTCGCCTTTGATTGTGGCGTGAATTGCACCCTCGGTCTGCCGATCATCCGCACCAGCCCTGATCATGGCACCGCCTACGACATCGCCTGGCAAGGCCGGGCCGGCACCGGCAGCTTTTTCGCCGCTTTGAAAATGGCGGCGGAGCTGGCACGGCAAAAGCGTGACAAAAACACCAGCGGGCACCGACAATAATCCGGCTTGCCTAGATGCGGGAAATCCGCTTCCGGCATAAATTGCACCCTACAGCCAGGAGTGACTAAGATGAGCGACGACTCGTCCAAAACCATCATCACGCAAGCGGAGACGGTGCGTCTCGGCTTGACCTCATTGTCACCCCAGGCCGGTTTCAACAAGGTTTTAAAACCGTCCTTTTTCGTCTTCGAGAAAGGCCAGGTGCGGCGGGTCGAGATCAAAGATGATCAACCGATCTACACCATCGGCCGTGACCCCGAAGCCGACATCCGGATCAGCGACGGCTTGGTCGCGCCGATCCAGGTCGCCTGCGTCAAATTCGGCAAGCGTTGGTTCTTCATGGATTGCGGCTCCAGCGACCTGACCTTGATGGACGGCATCACCCGCCGCCAGGTCGACTTCCGCAGCGAGTCCCGTATGATCCTGCGCGTCGGTACTGCTTGGGTCATTTTCTGCGGCCTGGATTGCGACACCTACACCGACACCGATTCCTGCGCCTTGAAACGCAGCCTTCTGGAAGTCCAAGGCAACGACCTGCCCGATCTAGCTTGCGTCCGCCTGCTGTGCAACGGCAAGGAGCAAGGCTCTTCGGCCGCGCCGATTCTTGTCGGCACCCATGAATCCTGCGACTTCCATCTCAACGACAGCAGCCTCAGCCCCTTCCACTTCATCATCTACTGGAACCAGAAAGGCCTGTTTCTAGAGGACCTCACTCTCGGCACGCCCGGCATCCAGGTCAACGGCCGCCGCCTGATCGGCGCCCACCTCTTCCACCAGGGCGCTTTGATCGAAGCCGGCGGCCAGAAATTCACCGTCGAGATCCTCGGTTCGATCCAGGAACAGGCGGAGGCGCTGACAAATCGCTATTCCCGCCAGCCTCACCTCACCCTGAGCAACACCAGCGGCCTGATGCCAAGCATCATTCTGATGCCGAACCGCGAATCCCTCAGTGTCGGCAGGCAGAGCGACTGCCGCATCTACATCCCCCACCCCAGCGTTTCCCGCATCCACGCCTACCTGACGGTGAAGGAGAAGCAGATTCTCATCCAAGACAACCAATCCTCCAATAAAACCTGGGTCAATCTCAAGCCCATCGACCGTGGCGTCCTGCGAGCCGGCGACCTAATTGAGTTCGGCTCCATCCCCTTCCTCCTTCACTACGAAGTTCGCCGCTGAATTTCCTGCAAGCCCCCCCCCCACGGAGCCGCCATGAACGCGCCTGAAGAAGAACCGGGCCTGATCAGAGAGAAACTCTCCCTGCTCGGCCGGATGGCGCTGGAAAAACATGTCCGCGCTCTTGACGGGAGTGACATGAAAGCCAAGATCGAGGCGCTCGAAATCCTCGGCGCCCTGCGAGAGGAAAGTGCCATCCCCGGCATCCGCCGCTGTTTCAAGTCCGCCGACCCCGCCATCCGCATCAAAGCCGCTTCCGCCGCGATTGCGATGCACGACATCCGCCTTGCCCCCGAGGTCATCGCCGGCCTCTCCGATCCTGTGGTGGCGGTGCGGATGGAATCCTTGGCGGCGGCGACTCGCCTCCGCCTCAGCGAGGCCGCCCCCGATCTCCGCCGCCTCGCTCTCGATCCCGCCTGGTACATCCGCGAACGGACCCTGGTCGCCGCCTGCCTCATCGATCGCCGCCTCGCTCAGGATCTGGCTTGTCTCATGCTTTCCGATCCGCATGAAGCGGTGCGCGTCGCCGCCCAAAACATCCTGCGTTAATCGACTGCAGGGCCATGGAAGAATTTCAGCCGCAGGATGCTAAGGTACCGACCAGCCATGGGGGGCGTTTGTGGATCGCCAGGAAGCCAAGCGACAAATCCGGAACTTGATGTCTTCGCGAATCAGTGATTCGTGGAGGATTCATCCCCGCCTGCAATTCATCGCACCCTCGACTCCTTTGCTGCGCCAATCCGTCGGCGATGTCATCGCCCAGGTCGGCTGTCCGGCCGTGATTCTGGTCCAGGATGACATCCGCCTGCAGGAATGGATTCGCGATCTGCAAGGCGTCTGCACTCCTTTTAACCCCAACGCCGAGCAACAGGAGATTTGCGTTCTCCGCTACGGCGATCTGATCAACGTCTATTACTCCAGCCAGGCGCAACGGCAGGAAGCCGCCAACCTGAGAGCCGCGGAAATCGCCCTCGTCTCCCGCGACGGCGCCGGCGTCGGCAACCTCGGCGATCTCGATGCGATCAGTGCCGCGGCGCAGAGCCTGATGACCGAGCCGATCCAGGGCCTGGACAATTATCTCCGCAGTCTCGAAGCCTATTTCCAGCCCGAAAACGGCGCCGCTAGTTTCGGCCCGGAATGGTATTCGCCGCTTTTCGGCAGCTTCCTCCACAAACTGCGCCAGAACGGCACCGGCATAGTCGTCGCCGATGGCTGGCACAGCGCCGGCCTGCTGTGGGGACAGATCCTGGAAATCATCCTCAACGAACTGGGAAATCCCTTCACTCTCGCCCTCACCGGGCACCGCGGCGACGCCCAAGGCGACCGCCGTCTCTGGGATCAACGGAAACGCCTCTTCCCCGGCCAGGCCTTGGAAATGAAGACCCCCGCACTGGTCAGTGCCGGCGCCCTGCGTCCCTGGCGCGAGCTCGCCTGGCTGTGTGAACCCGATCCGGACGAAGTCATGGTGATGAAAGGCGCTCTTGCCGAGTGGCACGAAGCGCTTCTGATCCTCAATGGCGCCACGGTTTCGATCACCCTCGACAAATTCGCCCAGAACGAGCTCAGCAACATCGAACACGACATCCCCGGCAACTGGGGCCGTCGACGGGCCTTAACCGAATCCCTGCTGCAGTTCTACCGCAGCCAGGGCGAGTCGATCCCCAAGACCTTCGACTTCCTCCTCGAAAAGATCCCCGACAACGGCATCGAGGGCAGCTTCGTCTTCATCCGCGATTACATCTTCCGCCAGCTTCTCTGCAGCGGCCGCGAGGGCGACCACAAGGTCGCCCGTGAAGCCGTAGTCAAGCTCGCGGCCATCGGCTGCATCCTGAACGAAAACGGTGTCACCAAAGGCGCCTCGCCGGTGCCCAACCTGCTCGACCGCTCGCGCAGCAGGGAAAGAGCCGTTTGCCAGATTCTTGAAAAAGACTGGAGCCATCTCGGCAGCTCTTTCTGCGCTCTGGTGGTCTGCGACTCCGCCGCCGGCTCCGCCAACGCCGGACTCTACCCGCAGGTCGACGCCGAGTCCTTCGCCTCTTGCAGCCTCCGCAGCGTCTTCTCAACTTTGCGCGGCCACTCCATCGCCCTTCAGCTCAACCCGATCGCCCTCCTCGGGCTGTCGCTCTACTGCGACGCCCGCTTCCTCAACCTCCTCGCGACTGAGCTGACCACCGAACTCGCCCCCTGGGTCAACTCCGTCAACATCGACATTCACGAACAGGACGGCTGGGCCAGCCTCACCCTCAGCGGCCCCGGCGCCGGCAACGACGTCCTGCGTCACTGCATCCGCAAAATTCTCCTGCACCGGGTTTCCTCCTGCCTCATCGGCACCCGGGAACTCCTCGGCTCCAACTGGGACCCGCTCGCCGTCAACACCGTCATCAACCTCTGCTCCGGCGACGGACACCTCTTCTGGCATCGCTTGCACATGCGCGCCGCCGACCCGCGCAGCGGTCTGCCCACCCCGCTCGCCAACCTCTGGGATGTGGTCTGCACCAGCGCCGAAATCCCCCAAGGCATGGAGCCCTACTTCCGCCTCAACCGCCGCAAGACGGAAGCCTTCCATCTTGCCGAAGACGGCCTTTTCGAAGAAGGCCTCACCCACCTGTGCAGCAACCTGAAGTCGGATTTCGCTCCCGATGCAGCCACCGCTCAGGACGTCAACAATCTCTCCGCCTGGAGCTCATCGCAGCGCCATGAAGGCGCCGCCGCCTGGATGGCTCTGGGCATTCAGGATCCCAAGCTCAGCCGGGTCGTCGAGATCTCCTTTGCGCCTGAGCTGGAAAGCTCCTTCCGACACGAGTTGCCGCGACCGGCGGGAAGCCCGCCGAACACCCCGGTCAATACCGCCAACATGGCGCAATTCATCGGTCAGGTGGTGCAGACCGTGGCTGCCGCCTTGTGCGACAACGGCCGCCTGCCTTGGCGCAACGATCTGGTGAAAACCCGCATCCTGCCGCGCCGGCACGGCAGCATCCGCCTTTTCATCTCCTGCGACGACCGCGAATTCCGACGCGACCTGATCAGCTCCTGCGAAGAGATCTTCGCCACCCCCGGCGCCCAGAACTACCTCCTCGCCGGCGATTACCGCAACCCTGCCGGACGCAAGATCCTCTTGCCCGTGCCGAAAGCCTTCGCTTCGAAAGATGTCATCGGCCGCCTCGGCGTCCGCTGGCAGCAGTTCATCGGCCCCTGCCAGTTCCTCGGCCTGCGCACCACCGAGGTCCGCCGCCAGCTTCAAACCGAAGCCGCCCAGGATATCCCGCTGCTCTTCGGCTCCCGGCTCTGCCAAGTTTGGATCGCCAGCAGCTGAATTATGCTCATCCACGCCAAGGATCTCCTGCATTTCAGTGAATGCCGCCACAGCGCCTGGCTGCGCTCCCGCGGCTGCCCGGACCAGCCACTGCCCCCCTCCCCGCGCTCGCTCCGCCTCCGCGCCGCCGGCCATCGCTTCGAAACTGAAATCATCCGTGAACTGCCCGCCGGCAGCGTCTTGATCGACACCGATCTGCCCGAGGAGGAACAGCGGCGCCTGACCCGGGAAGCTCTTGAAGCCGGTGCCCCGGCCATCCACCAGGCCCGCCTCCTCTCCGGCGACCTCGCCGGCCAGGCCGACTTCATCATCCGCCAAGCCGACGGCTCCTGGCAGATCACCGAGGCCAAACTCGCCGCCGAGCCGCGCCCCGAACACCTTCTGCAAATCCAGCACTACGCCGTGCTGCTCGAAGCGAGCATCTCACAAGCACCCTCGCGGCTCAGCTTGCGCCACGGCCTCGGCGACCGCGAAAAGGATTACCCGGTCGATGTCTCCAAAGCCTATCATGGCGAGATCCTGTCGCAGATGCGCCGCTTCCTGCAAGCACCGCCCGAATCGGAGCCGCATTGGACTCACTTCTGCCGCTCCTGCCGCTTCTCCGAACGCTGCCGGGATGAACGCCGCGAGCGCGGCCACCTGTCGCAATTGAACGGCTTGAAAAGCTCCGCTGCCGCAGCCCTCGCCGCGCACGGCGTGCGCACCCTCCAGCAATTGCTAGATGCCGAGCCCCAGAGTCTCAGCGGCGTAGCGGATCCGTCCATCATCCACTCATGGCGGCTTCAAGCCAGGGCCTTGATCGAGAACCAGCCGCAACAACGCCACGACCGCCATCTGTCCCTTCCGGACCCAAACGCCCCGGTGATCTACCTGCACCTCCCCGCCTCCGCCGGCCGCCTCGGTCTTGCCGGCGTCGCCCTGTTACTGAGCAGCGGCCGTTGCGAAGCCATCGCCTGCCGCGATCGCGACAGCGAAAAACAGGCCCTCGAGCGGCTCTTCCTCTTCCTTTTCCGCCAGCTGCAGCGGCAGCCGCAAATGCGCATCGTCGTCGCCTCGCCGGCCGAACGGCGGGCCTTGCACGAGCTCTCCTCCAGGCACGACCTGATGATGGATGAAGTCGATGCCCTTCTCGAAAAAGAAGGTCAATTGCTCGCCTTGTCAGAAGCCTTGCGGCGCAGCGTTGCCCTGCCACTCCCCGCCGGTAACCTCGCCGACACCTTCGCCTATCTATGCCCCGACAGCACACAGGCCTGGGGCGATGCCAGTGCCGAACACGAGCTCTGGCTCGCCGGCGATCCAGAAGCGAGCGAAGCCAGCGTCTGTCAGGCGCTGGCTTCGGATGTCGGACTCTTGCGGCAGGCGCACCTCGGCGCCTTGAAATTGTTTGCGGATTGATTATTCCGTCGCTGATTTCCGCCGTTCCCGAATCGAGGAACCTAGTGACAGGGCGATCAGAATCGCGCCGGTGAGGCCGGTGATCCATTCAGGGATGTGGCAAGAGGGGTGAGCGCCGATCAGCATCATCGCCGCCAAGGCACCGATGGCCCAGTGAGCGCCGTGCTCGAGGAAGCAAAATTCGTCCAGAGTGCCTTTTTCGACCAGATAAATCGTCATCGAACGGACAAACATGGCGCCGATGGCGAGACCGATCATGATAATCAGGACGTTCTTGCTGAGAGCGAAGGCGCCGACGACGCCGTCGAGAGAGAAGGAGGCATCGAGCACTTCGAGGTAGCAGAAGGCTGCGAAGCCGGCTTTGCCGGCGCCGGCCACTGCCTTGCCCGCTCCAGCGGAGCCGCTGTCGGAGGTCAGGGCCTTGACGCCGTCCAGCAAGAGATACAAGATGATGCCGATGATGCCGGCGATCAGAGCAGAGATCTGCTGGCTTTTTTCGGGGAGGGCCCAGGTCAAAAGCAGCAACGTGATCAGGGCGACGATGGTGGCTGCGGTGTCGATCTTGCCGACCTTGCCGAGGCGGCGCTCTAGGAAGCCGATCCAGTGGATGTCGCGTTCATGGTCGAAGATGAAATTGAGGAAGACGAGGAGGAGGAAGATGCCGCCGAAGGCCGCGATGCTGATGTGACAATCATGGAGTTTTTGGGCGTAGATGGCGGGCTCGTTTAAGGCCAGCTGGGTCGTCTCCCAGTAACCGGTGCCCGAGGCGATGGCGACGATGCCGATCGGCAGGAGAAGACGCATGCCGAACACCGCGATGATCATGCCGACGGTGAGGAACATCTTGCGCCAGAAGGCATTCATGTCCTTCAAGACCTTGGCGTTGACGACCGCGTTGTCGAAGGAAAGGCTGACTTCCATCACGGACAGAATGCAGCAGATGAAAAGGGCGTTGAAGGCGAGGGTGAAGGAGAAGGATTCGCCGCGACCGCCAAAGTAGAAGGCGATGACCAGGCCGATGACGGTGACGAGGATGGAGCCCCAGAAGTGACGCATGAGAGTTTCTCGGATTACGGGTTTTGAGTTTCAAGGGAATAGGAGCCATAGAGGCTATAGGTCCTAATTCCGACTGGGTATAAAATCGTCGATTTCGACGCTTATTCCGAAGTCGAGGCGCGAAGGATTTCGACGAAGGCTTCCTGCGGGATGTTGACGCGACCGACCATTTTCATCCGCTTCTTACCTTCTTTCTGCTTGTCGAGCAGTTTGCGCTTCCGCGAGATGTCGCCGCCGTAGCACTTGGCGGTGACGTCTTTGCGCATGGCGCGGACGGTCTCGCGGGCGACGATGGCGCCGCCGACGGCGGCCTGGATGGCGATGACGAACTGCTCGGGCGGGATGACATCCTTGAGCTTCTCGGCGAGCTTGCGGCCGCGGATCGGAGCGTTGTCGCGGTGAACGATCGAGGCGAAGGCGTCGACCGGTTCGCCGTTGATCAGCATTTCGAGCTTGACCATGGGGCCGGCCTGGTAGCCTTTCGGGGTGTAGTTCATCGAGCCGTAGCCGCGGGTGATCGACTTAAGGCGGTCGTTGAAGTCGATGACGATCTCGTGCAAGGGGATGGTGCAGGTTAGCATGACATGGCGGTCATCGACGGCGTGAGTGTTTTCACAGAAGCCGCGTTTTTCCATCACCAAGCCCATCACTGCACCCATGTATTCCGACGGGAACATGACATGAGCCTCGATGATCGGTTCCTCGGTGCGCTCGATGTGGGTCGGGTCAGGTAGGTTGACGGGGTTGTCGCACTGGATCATGTCGCCATTTTTCAGGTAGACATGATAGATGACGGAGGGGTAAGTGGCGATGATGTCCATGTTGAACTCGCGTCGCAGGCGCTCCTGGACGATTTCCATGTGGAGGAGTCCGAGGAAGCCGCAGCGGAAGCCGAAGCCGAGGGCCAGCGACGACTCTTGTTGGTAGACAAAGGCCGGGTCGTTCAGGTTGAGCTTGCCCATGGCATGCTTGAGCGACTCATAGTCGTCGGCGTCGATCGGATAGATACCGGAGTAGACCATCGGCAGCACTTCGGCGAAGCCGGGAATGGCTTCGGTGGCGGGGTTGATCTTGCCGGTGATGGTGTCGCCGATCTTCGATTCTGCCGTCTCTTTGATATTGGCAATCAAGTAGCCTACGGAGCCTGGACCGAGGTCCGAGCATTTTTTCATCTTAGGTTGGAAGACCCCGACTTCTTTGACTTCGTAGTCCTTGCCAGAGGACATCATGCGGATGTAGTCGCCAGCTTTGACGTTGCCTGAGCGGACGCGCATGTAGGAGACGACGCCGCGATAGTTGTCGTAGATCGAGTCGATGACCAGAGCTTTCAGCTTATTGTCTTCGAAGATCTCGTCGATCGGCGGCGGGATGCGGTTGACGATCGCATCGAGCACTTTGTCGATGCCGAAACCCGACTTAGCGGAGATCAGGACCGCGTCTTCTCGGGGAATCTGGAGAATTTCTTCGAGCTGCTCGTAGCACATCTCGAGGTTGGTTGCGGGCAGGTCGATCTTGTTGAAGACCGGGATGACATGCAGTCCCTGCTTGAGCGCCAAGCCGACGTTGGCGATGGTCTGGGCTTGGACGCCTTGCGAGGCGTCGATGATCAGCAGCGCGCCTTCGCAGGCGGCGAGGGAGCGGGCAACTTCATAGGCGAAGTCGACATGCCCGGGGGTGTCGATCAGGTTGAGCTCATATTCGACGCCATCGGTGTGCTTGTAGCGCATGCAGACCGGGTGGGCCTTGATGGTGATGCCGCGCTCTTTTTCGAGGTCCATGGCATCGAGAATCTGCTCCTGGCCGGCCATTTCACGGTCGGTCATGGTTTTGGTCGATTGCAGCAGGCGGTCGGCAAGAGTGGATTTGCCGTGGTCGATGTGAGCGATGATGGAGAAGTTGCGGATCAGATTCTTGGGCGTCATGGAGGGCCTTATTTGGCTGCGGTCTTGCCGGAATCGGCGGTTTTGGAAGTCGGGAACGTCGCGACGGGAGGGCGTTCATTGCGGCCGGGGGTATGGCCGCCACAACGGCGTTGCACATGGCCGTCGGCATCGGCGTACTGCAGCATGTTGTCGCAGTGTCCGTGGGAGACGAAGCTGTCGTCGTGGAAGCTCCGGTAGGCTTCGAAGGAGATGAATCGGGGCTTCTCGTTCGCGGGAAGGAGATTGTAGATCTCAGGCATGAGGCGTTGATGGCCTTTCTTGTCCATGTTGCCGATTCTGATCAGGAGCGGTCCCGGCTTCTGCTGCGGCTGGACCGGGGCAGGATGGCAGATCACCGGGGCGGCGCAGGCGGCGGTGAGAAAGAGGAGTATGACGGGCAATAGACGCATAGGGGCCTCCGTGGATGCGGAAAGTGCAACATTAGTCGGCAGGGGGGGTGATGCAAGTGCTGGCCGATGCTTTCACGCATTTGTTGCTTGGTGTGCGTCGTTCCCCTGGGAGCGCCATTTTAAGCGAGTCGGACTTATTCAGATCGCCAGCAATTCAAAAGCTGCGACATCTGCGTCAGCGCGCGGCAGAAGGGGCAAGGCATGGCTTAGTCACAGGACGGATAATACCCCCCGCGCGGTGATCCGGGGGGTCATCGTCACTCGGCTGGATTCAGCCCTATTTTCGCTCCATGCTTTCGGTTTCTAATCATGATTCCAAGCTGCCCTCTGCGCGAGCAACTCCCCTAGGCGGACGATGCCCTCGGTGGTGATGACCAGCATTTCTTCCTGTGGGGGAAGATCGAAGGCTTTGATGTGAATGAATGCGGGGTCGGCTGCGGCAAGAGCGGCTAAGTCTGCGGTGACATCCAGGCGGTTGAGGTCTTCTTGATCAGTGGGCGGCTGCTGGCTGACGTACCATTTCAACGCGGGAAGGACCAGGTCCTGGCGGCTTTGCGTGACCGTGGATTGCAGCCATTGGGCGGCGTTTATCCGGTAGTCGCCATTTGACATGTCGTTTTCCCCGACATGATAAAAGATGCCGGCCACTTCCACCCGGTGGCCTTTGGCCTCGAGGTCCCTGACGGATTGCTGGATGAAGGCGATGAAGGCCGGGTAGAGATTTCGGTCAATTGTTGAAGTGCCCTCCGGCGTCCAATCGTTGATCTGCGATCCGCTGTGG
>CAMCSH010000096.1 GCA_945877655.1 Lentisphaera araneosa HTCC2155
TTGTCTTCGACCTGCATCTCGACGATGAATTCGCGGCCGGCCTTGTCCTTGGCGCGGACGTCGAGGGTGCTTTCGAGAAAGCCCTTGAGGTGGGGCACTTGATAGGGTGCGACGATTTCCAGCTCGGCGATGGCGGCCTTGCCAGTAAAACCGAGGGCGGCGTTGAGGAAGGAGATCAAGATGTGGCTGCGTTGTTGGCTGCCGAAGATCTTCTTGAAGGCGATGTCGGAGGTGGGGTCGGCGAAACTCATGGCGGAAACTCGTTGTGGTTGATCATCAACAATCTAGCTGCGAAAGAACGAAAATGCCAAGGCAAGGGCCGGATGATCTAGACGAAAACCCAAGGAGCTCTGAACAAGTCCGACTTGCTCAAAAGGTGACAGATGAATGAGATCCAACGATCCGATCGCCGCCCCGCGTGACCGATCGAAGTCGGTCGGCCGAGGTTGCCCGGCCAAGGTCGTGGCCTCCAACCCGAAAATCAGGGCCAGCGTCAGAGTCAGGAGCGGAATACGTTTTTGCATGCCGGAGCTTAGCGCCCAGCGCAAAATCGTCTAGTGGCGGTCGGACGGTGAGCGCCAACGCAGCGTCAGGGGGCTGACGCGTTCCCAGGTCTCGGCGCGAGGCGCTTGCGTGTTGTAGCGCCGCTTTCGATCAGCGATTTATCGTAAAATCTTGCGCGGGGGGTTCCCTGCAGCTTGGATGAGGCGTCTTGGATACGCATGACCAAGGGAATTTCAGCTCGTTCCATTCCGTGCGCCCGGAGAGCACAAGCGAGATGCAACCCCTATGGGGTAAAGCGGCAAAACAGAATCTGCCAAGGACTTCACAATGCCACGTGGCGGACAGCCCTGGCTCACTCGTCATCAGGTGTATTTCGGGCCTCGTTCAACTGTTTGACGAAGCGCTCACAAGCCTCGGGATCTTTGCGATCGGCGCAGATCCCCAGGACGCGGCCATCGGTCCTCCGGAACATCGTCGGTCATGATCGATATCGAGCCAAGGAGAGGAAAGCGGATTCGATAGGCCTGTTCATCGGGTTAATAGCAAAGATAGCAACGCAAGATGCCGCAGGTCGATGTCTATCGATATCTGTCGATCCCGTCGATAGCTATCGCGATATCGATGACATCGACAGATATCGATTACTGCTTAAGATCGCTCCCACTTCGCAATAATCGCCTCCACCAGCTTCACGCCGTCGACCGCGGCGGAGGTGATGCCGCCGGCGTAACCGGCGCCTTCGCCGGCGGGGTAGAGGTTTGGGAAGCGCGGCGAGGCCAGGCTCAAGTCGTCGCGGACGATGCGCACCGGCGAGGAGGTGCGCGACTCGATGCCGTGCAGCACCGCGTGTTCGCCGGTGAAGCCGGGGAGTTTGCGGTCGAAGTCCTCCATCGCTTCGCAGAAGGCGGCTTCGAGTTCTTTCGGGTAGAGGTTGCGCATGTTGACCGGGACGACGCCGGAGGGGCAGGAGCTGCGGCTGGTGATGGCGCCGCCGCGGTTCTTGAGGAAGTCGCGCAGCATCTGAGCGGGCACCTGCTGCTTGGCGCCGGCGCCCTTGGCAAGTTCCTGGGTGGCGCGCTCAATCCCTTCCTGGAAGGCGAGGGCTTTCATCGGGTCGTTGCCGAGCCAGCGGTCTTTGTCGATGCTGACCACGATGCCGGAGTTGGCGAAGGGCGAGCCGTGGCCGTAGTTGCTCATGCCGTTGACCACCATCCGGCCCTGCTGGGCGGTGGAGGCGAGGACGTAGCCGCCGGGGCACATGCAGAAGGAGTAGACGCCGCGGTTCTCGCCGTGGTCGTGCTCGGCGAGGCGGTAGTTGGCGGCGGGCAGCTCGGGGTGTTGCCATTGCGGTCCGTATTGGCGCTGATTGAGCCAGGCCTGAGGGTGTTCGACGCGGAAGCCCATGGCCATCGATTTGGCCTCCATCGGCACGTTCTTGGCCAGCATCTGGGCGTAGATGTCGTGCGCCGAGTGGCCGGTGGCGAGAATCCAGGCGTCGGCGGCGAACTCGCGTCCGTCGGCGCAGCGCACCTTTTCGAGCGCGTTCTGGCTGAAGGTGAAGTCTTCGGCGCGGGCGTCGTAAAACACCGGGCACTCGTTGGCCTCGAGCCAGGCGGCGATGGCGGCGATCACTTTGCGGATGCGGTTGGAGCCGACGTGCGGGTTGGCGAGCCAGAGGATTTCTTCGGGGGCGCCGAAGGTGACGAAGCGGCGCATCACCCAAGGGATGTGCTCGGAGCGGATGCGGGTGATCAGCTTGCCGTCGGAAAAGGTGCCGGCGCCGCCTTCGCCGAAGCAGACGTTGGAGTCGGGATGGACGTCGCCGGTTTTCCAGTGTTTCGAGATGTCGCGCATGCGCTGCAGGATCGGGCGGCCGCGCTCAAGGAGGAAGCAGTTGATGCCGCGTTCCCGCAGACGCAAAGCGGCGAAGAGCCCGGCGGGGCCGGCGCCGATGACCCCGACCGTCGGCACCTTGCCCTGCAGCTTGGGTAGGACGATTTCCTCCTGCGGCGGCGGCACGGCGCTGGCGAAGGTCTCGACCGTGTAGACCTGTTGGATCCTGCCCTTCTTGCGGGCATCGAGGCTGGAGCGCAGCAGTCGCCAGGAGTGGCAGGAGGGGTCGAGACGGCGGACTTCAGCGTCGAGGTCGGCGCCGAGCGGCAGGGAGAGGTTTTGGAAGACGGGCATGGGCGCGGCACAGTTTAAAGTTCAAGGTTCAAGGTTCAAAGTTGAAGAGCACAAAGTTTGAAGCTCAGTCGAGAACTTGCCGCGGCTTGCGGCTTGCGCAAACTCTGGAGGGCGGGGCAGCGGGGAATTGGGCTTGTCGGGGAGGGTTCGTTCGATGAGATGGGCGGCGAGCAAGGGCTCCAAGTAAACCTTCCTCAGGTGCTCTCGATTCGATCCGCCAAGTAGATCATTCCCTTGCCCTTGCCTTCCGAGCGGAGCTGGCCTGATTCGACTAGTTCTTTGAGGACCTTGCTGGCCTGGCTTGGGGTGATTTTGAGTTGCTCCTGAAGGAGCGAGCTTTTCAGACTCGGGTGTTGGTCGAGCAGGCCCAGGACCTGGGCGTGGATGTCGGACGCGAGGGGCGGGCTGCGGCTGACGGATGGCGCGGGTGCGGCTGTCATTTCGACGCCTGGCCCGCTGATCTCGGAGCGGCCGCGGCCGACGGGATTGACCCTGATCTGGACCGGCAGGACTTCCTTCAGGCTGTCGATGTGAGAGATCAGGCCGATGAGCTTGCCGGTGTGCTGCTGCAGATGGGAAAGGGCGTCGAGCGCCTGCTGCAGCGAGTCGGCGTCGAGGGTGCCGAAACCTTCGTCGAGGAAGAGGCAGCCGAGCTCGATCTTGCGGCTGGCCATGTCGGAGAGGCCGAGGGCGAGGGCGAGGGAGACGAGGAAGGATTCGCCGCCGGAGAGGTTGGCGATGGGACGAACGGCGTCGCCGTGATGGGTGTCGATGATCCGGATGAGCTCATTTTCGCGGCTGAGCTGGTAGCGCGGACGCAGCCGCAGCAGGTGCTGGTTGGCGAGGCCGAGCAGGCGTTCCAGGGTGAGACCTTGGGCGAAGCGTTTGAGGCCGTCCTTGCTGTCGATGCAGCTCTTGGTCAGGTCCCAGGGCGCGAGTTCGTCGGCGGCGGCCTGGCGTTGCGCCAACAGGTCGCCGTGGCGGCGGCGGGCGAGCTCGTCGGCGCCGAGTTTCTGCTTGTCGGCGCCGAGTTGCTGACGTTGTTCGTCGAGGGCGATTTTGACCGCTTCGAGAGCGCCGGCGAGTTCTTCGTCGCTGGTCTCCGGCCAGGTCTCCAGTCGCAGTTCGAGGAGACGGCTTTGTGCCGCTTCGAGCAGGCTGCGGGCCTTGGCTGCGGCGGCTGCGGCGTCGTGAAGTCGCGATTCGGCGTCGGCGCGCTGCGCCGGCGGCAGCTGGACGGCGAGGCGGGCGGCGTCATCAACGAAGCCGGCGGCGGCGAGGTTTTGGCGCCATTTGGCTTCGGACGCGAGGAAGATGGCTTCGCCGTCGGTGAAGGCGTCGTGAAGCTCGTCGCGGCGGCTTGCGGCGAGGCGGGCGGAGGTGGCCGCGGCGCTGTGCAGGGCCGAGGCATCCCGCAGACGTTTTTCCTCTTTTTCCAGAGCCTTGTCGAGGCGCAGCTCTTCGGCCTGGGGTTGTTTGTCGGCGAAGCGCAGTTGCCGGTTCTGGCGCAGCTTGCGCAGTATCTCCTGGGCGGTCTTGAGGGCGGCTTCGGCGGTGCGCAGATCGGCGTGGCCTTTTTCGTCTGCGGCGGCGGCGTGGGTGAGCTGTTCGGTGGCGGTTGCAAGAAGTAGGGCGAGGCTCTGCCGGCGCCGGGCCTGGGTGTCCCAGAGCTGGCTGCGCCGGAGCAGGAGAGGCAGGAGCTCGGGACTGAGTCCAGCGGCGTCGATGACGAGGAAGGGCGCGAGGGCGGCGAGCAGCTCGGACTCTTGCGTTTGCCGCAAAGCGAGCTTGTTTTTCAGCTCATCTTGCGCCAGCCGCAAATCCTGCTCGGTCTGCTGGAGGCGGGTCTGCGCCGCGAGCAGTTTTTCGTCGGCCATTTGAAGCGTTTTTTCCGAGGCGTTGAGCTTCGGACGCAGGGCCTCGATTTCGAGCCGGAGGGAGGTCAGCTGCTGTAGGGCCGGGGTCAGGTTTTGCCGCTCCTGCTCGAGCTCCTCGAGCTTCGCCAGCAAGGGTGGCAGATCCTGGGCCGGCAGGATGGCGAGTTGTCGCTCGACCAGGACGAGGCGTTCGTTCTTGAGCTTCGCTTCGATTTCGGCGCCGCTGCGCTGATGAGCCAGGGCTTCGAGGCGCTGGCTTTCCGCCTTGTGTTCGGCTTTGTAGCGGCGCAAGGCGTCGGGGCTCGTCGCGGCGGGGATTTGGTGGGCGTAGGGGTGTTCCTCGGAGCCGCAGAGAGGGCAGGGCTGGCCGCTGGACAGGGCCTGGCGATGGGCTTCGAGGCTGGCGATGCGGTCGAGGAGAATTTTGCGCTCCTGTTCCTGCTCGATGGCGGCGAGTTTTTCGGCCACCAGTTTTTCCTGGATCGGCAAAGCGGCGACGAGGCCGGCGAGCTTCACTTGTAGCTCGGCGATCTCTCCGAGCAGAGCGGTCTTTTCGTCTTTCAGGAGGCAGCGCTGTTCCGCTTGGCTGAGCTGCTGCCGGACCTGGCCGCTCTGCTCGCGAAGCTGTTCTAAGCGCTGCTGCAGCGATTCTTCCGAGCGGATCTCGATGAGTTCGTTGCGGCTCGCTTCCTTGAGCTTGAATGCCGCTTCCAGAGGCTGCCATTCCTGCCGTTTCAGGAGAGCTTCGGCCTGCAGCTTTTTCTCCGCGTTCACGGCTTGCTGCCGGATGGTTGCGGCTGCCTTCGCGGCGACTTCGGCTTCCGCGTTGAACCCGAGCTGGCGCTGCCAAGCCTTGAACTGGTTGTCGAGCAGGGGCAGGGAGGCGGCGAGGCGGGCGTCGACGGCGTGCTGCCGCTGATAGAGCTCGAGGTCGTCTTCTTCGGTTAGCAAATTCTGACGGTTCTTCTGCTGTCGCTCCACTTCCTCCTTGGCGGCTTGAGCGGTGGCGGATGCGAGTTTCAGCTTGCGTTCCAAGTCGAGGGTGCTGGTGTTGGCGGCGGCTTCCTCTTTAACCATTTCGCGCAGCTGCTGCAGGTCGAGGCGCTCCTGTTGCAGAAGGGTTTTGCGCTGGCCGCACTCAGTTTGTGTGGTTGACAGGCTTTCTGCCGACTTGAGCAAGGCGCGCTCGGCCAGGATCGCGGCTTCGGCGGCCTGGTTTTTCTGGAGCAGGAGTTTTTGTCTTTCGTCCTGCTGGTGCCGGAAGGTCTGGGCGGCGAGGTCGAGCTGGCGGGAGCAGGCATCCTGGCGCAGGAGCGGCGCGAGCTCGGCGGCGAGGGCGATCTGGTGCTGGCTGGCGGCGGCGAGGGCGGCCTCCTGGGCGGCGACTTCTGCCGTTGCGGCGAGAAGACGTCTTTGCCAAGCCTGGTGATCGGTGAGCGACTTGAGCTTCAAATTGAGCTCGGCGAGGCGCAGTTGGTGCTCATCAATCGCGGCGGCGAGGTCGGCGCGTTCATCATCGCTGAGGCTGATATGGCCGCCGAGGAGGGTGTCGCAATGTTCGAGCGCCTGGCGCTTCTCGGCGGTGATGTCGTGGATCTCCTCGCCGATCTGCTGGTAGATCTCGGTGCCGGTCATCTTCTCCAGCAGGTCGGCTTGTTCCGCCGGGGAGGCCTTGAGGAAGGCGGCGAAGTTGCCCTGAGCGAGGAGGATGGCGCGGGTGAACTGGTCGAAATCGAGGCTGAGGACGGCTTCGATCTGGATCTTGGTGTCGCGCGCCTTGTCGCTGATCAGGCGGCCGTTTTCGCTGAGGGTCCAAGTGGCGTCCTGGAGGGCGCCTTCGGGGTGGGAACGGGCGCGGCTCTGGGCGAAGCGGGCGGTGAGTCGGCGTCCGCGGGTTTCGAAAGTCAGTTCGGAGAAGCAGTCGCCGGTGCCGCGGCTCATCAGTTCGTTCGAGCCCTTGGTCACTTCCTTGAGGCGCGGGCTGGCCTTGTAGAGGGCGAGGCAGATGGCGTCGAGGATGCTCGACTTGCCGGCGCCGGTGGGGCCGGAGATGGCGAAGATTCCGTCGCCGCGGTAGGCGGGATGGTCGAAGTCGATGCTCCAGGTGCCGAGCAGGGAGTTGAGATTTTTGAAGCTGAGTTTGATCAGGCGCATCGATGAACCGGGTTGAAAGGTTGAAAGGTTGAAAGGTTGAAAGGAAGGCGACCTAGTTGTGCCCTAGTTGTGCCCTAGTTGTGCCCTAGTTGTGCCCTAGTTGTGCCCCTAGTTGTGCCCTAGTTGTGTCCTAGTTGTGTCCTAGTTGTGTCCTAGTTGTGTCCCAGTTGTGTCCCAGTTGTGTCCCAGTTGTGTCCCAGTTAGATTAGGTGTGCTGGTCGCGTTGCGACAGGCGTCGGACCGCGGTGTCGAAGCAGTGGCGGAGGAGGGGGCGTTGATCGGTGGCGATCTGCTTGCGTTCGAGCAGCATGTCGAAGATCTCCGGCGGTGTCAGCTCCTTCAGATCGGGTCCTTGGCCGCCCGTTGCGGCACTCGGCGGCGCGCCGGTTTCCGAGCTCAGCAGCAGCTGGGCTTTGAGGCAGAGGAGGGGGCTGCCCTGGAGCAGCGCGTCGATGCGGCTTTCGAGGTCGATGAGTCGGACGTTGGAGACGAGGGTGATCTCGAGCCACGCCGGGGGCGAGTCGGGACGGAGGGCTTCCTTCAGGGCGGCGAGCTCGCGGCTGAGGGCGTCCCAGTCACCTCGCAGGCGGATGAGGCGGCGGAAGGTCGGGATGACGAGGTCGCGCATCCGGCGTTCGCCGTTTTCCCAGCTCACCTCGACCAATCGTTTTTGCTGGCCGGCTTCGGCGAAGCTCATCGGCAGGGGCGAGCCGCTGTAGCAGAAATGCGCCTGGCCGACGGCTTGCGGCTTATGGATGTGGCCGAGCGCGAGGTAGTCGACACCGGCTGGGATGAGGCTGCTCGGTGCCGACTCGAGATTGCCGACATAGGTCTTTCGCTCCGAGCCGTCGGCATCGAGCTCCGGCTTGCCGAGGCTGAGGTGGCCGGTGAGGATGACCGGCTCGCTTCCATGACGAGCGGCTTGCGCAAGTTCGAAGACCTCGGCGAAATAGCCGCGCAGGCCATCGCGGATCTTGCGGTCGATGTCGTCGCTGCTTTCGCCGGCTTGCGTCTGGCGCAAATCCCGTTCACGCAGGAAGGGGATGGCGCCGACGACCAGGCCGACGCCGTCGCGCGTCGGCAGGCGGCGGATCAGGGGCGACTTGTCGGCATCGAAGGCGGGGCCGGCGCCGACGACATGGACCTGCAGGCGGCGGAGGAGGGTGGCGGGAGCGCTGAGGAGGGAAGGGGAGTCGTGATTGCCGGCGACGATCACCACCGAGCCGCAGGACTGGTCGGCGGCGAGATCACCGAGGAAGTCGTAATATTGCTGCTGTGCCGCGGCGCCAGGAAGGGAGGAGTCGAAGATGTCGCCGGCGATGATTAAGGCGTCTGGGCGTTCGGCGGCGAGGGTGGTGCGCAGCCAGGCGAGGAAGTGGCCGTGGTCCTCCTGGCGCGACTGTTCGTGGAGGCGCGCCCCGAGGTGCCAGTCGGAGCTGTGGATGATTTTCGGCATGGCGTGAGGACCTTGGTGATGAGGGATGTACAGGCTTACTATCGGGCTGGCTGCGGCAAATCCCAAGCCCGGCTTTTATTCTAATTTCATGCTTGCCGGGAGGCGAAGGCCTGCGTTGCGCTGACATTAGAGGGCTTTTCATCACTGCTCTTCACAACTTGGGATCTCCATGCTTCAACGCCTTCAGCGCTTCACGCCTATTTTTGCCCACCGTTATGGGGGCTTGGCGCTTTTCGGCGGCATTTTTCTCGGGGTGGCTCTGCTCACCCGGATGATCTTGGCGGCGCCCTATCTCCTCTCGGTTCCCTTCGGCTCCTTGTGCCTGGCCTTCGCCGGCGGCACTCTGTTTGACTTGGCGATGGCGATCTTCTGGGCCATCCCGATGGCAATGGCTTTGTTCGCCTGCCCTCAAAGCTTTTTCCGCAGCCGCTTCGCCCGTTTCGGCTGGACCGCCTGGCTCTTTGGCGCCACCTGGCTTTTCCTCTTCGGGCTCTGCTCGGAGCTGCTTTTCTGGGACGAATTCGGCGTCCGCTTCAACTTCATCGCCGTCGACTACCTGGTGTACACCACCGAGGTGATCGCCAACATCCACGAATCCTACAACCTGCCCCTGATCTTCGGCGGCATCACTGCGATCACCGCGGCCCTGCTCTACGCCTTGCATCGCCTCGGCTGGATCAAGGCCTGGCTCGACTCGGCGACGCCCCTGCGTCCGCGCCTGATCGGCGGAGCGGCCTTCCTCGCTCTTCCCGCCTTGGCCTTGATCATCTTCTTCCAACTCGGCAGCCGCGATCTCAATTCGGTCGTCTCGACCCAAGCGCCGAGCTCCGGCGAAAAACTCGCCGCCGGCCTCCGCCACATGAGCTTCATGCAGATGCAGCTCGGCAACCCCACCGCCACCGAACTCGGCCGCAACGGCTGTTGGTCGCTGGTCGCCGCCTTCTGGGCCAATAAGCTGGAATACTGGCGCTGGTACCCGCAGCTCGGCCGAGCCGCCGCCAAGGTCGCTCAGCCCACCGATGTCGAGCCCATCGCCGCGTGCAAACTGCTCCGCCCGCTGCTCCTCCAGGACAACGCCCGCTACCTCAGCCAGAACCCCCTTGATCTCAGCCGCGCGATCACCGGCGACGGCCCGGAAAAGGCTTGGAATGTCATCCAGATCACGGTCGAATCGCTCTCCGGCGAATCCATCGGCTACCTCGGCAACAAGAAAAAGCTCACGCCCAATCTCGACGCCATCGCCCGCCAGGGCATCGCCTTCCATGCCTGCTACGCCACCGGCACCCGCACCGTTCGCGGCATGGAAGCCCTCACTCTCAGTGTCCCGCCCAGCCCCGGCCAGGCCGTTCCCCGCCGTCCGCGCAACGAAGGCCTGTTCACCTTGCCTGGCCTCTTCAGGCAGCGTGGCTACCAGAGTGTCTTCGTCTACGGCGGCGACGGCTTCTTCGACAACATGAGCTATTACTTCTCCCACAACGGATGCGACATCGTCGACGCCCCGGTGAAGAAAAAAGAAGGGGTGAAGGCGATCTTCGCCAATGCCTGGGGAGCCAGCGATGAAGACAGCTTCTCGTGGTCGATGGCGGCGGCCGACAAGGCCTATGCCGAGCACAAGCCATTCTACCACTTCGTCATGTCGACCTCCAATCACCGCCCCTTCACCTGGCCGGAAGGGCGCATCTCGCCCGAGCTCACTGGCGTCAAGGGCGGCGCCGCATACAGCGATTACGCCATCGGCAAGTTCCTCGAAGGAGCCAAGTCGAAACCCTGGTTCAAAAACACCGTCTTTGTCATCGTTTCCGATCACTGCATGCGTGTCGCCGGCAAGCGCGAACTCGAAGTCAAGAAATACCACATCCCGATGATCATCTGGAACCCGGAGCTGTTCCCGCCGCAAAGGATTGACACCCTCTGCTCGCAGATCGACCTGGCGCCGACTCTTCTCGGCCTGATGAATTGGAGCTACCACAGCCGCTTCTTCGGCCGCGATCTGCTTCGCCCCGACGCCGCCAAACGCGAACGGACCTTCATCAGCAATTACCAGAAGCTTGGCTACCTCGAGCGCCAGCGTCTCGCCGTCCTCAAGCCGATCTGCCAGTCCCAGTCCTACCAGCTCGATCTCGGCAGCGGCGATCTGGCTCCGACCCCGGCCCAGACCGGCTTCGAGGATGAAGCGACGGCTTATTACGAAGTGGCTTCTTATTTGCTCGCCCATGGTCTTTACGGCGAGCTGCCGCAGAATGCCCTGGGCAACGAGAGAAAGCTTCCATGAATCCGGGTTTGCGTCGACGCCTCTGGCGCTGGAGCAGCTCTATTCTTTTCTGGCTCTTGTTCTCCGCCGTCCTGCTGCTCGCCTTCGAGCTCCCCGAAAGTCAATTCTCGGTTTTCTCGCCCTGCCTCGATCTGCGCCTGCAAGACCACTTCTACGATCCGACGCAAGTGTCGCATTTTTTCTTCTCGCGCGACCACCAGGATTTCTGGTATCAGCTGCTGCATGAAAAAGTTCGACATGGCTTCGTTCCCGGCGTCGCCATCCTGCTTTTTTTGGCCGCCCCCGCCCTACTGCCTCGGCTCTCCTGGTCCCGTCTGGGCTTGTTGCGGGTGCCGCATCGCACCGATCTCTGGCTGGTCATCCTCGCCATCAGCTTCACTGCAGTCGTCGTCGGCTTCTGCAAGAGAGCCACGCACGTGTATTGCCCCTATGAGGTCGATCGCTACGGCGGCAAAGCGCCTTACGTGCATCTGTTCGAAGCCTATCCGGAGAAGTATCCGGCCAATTGGCGTTTCATCATCGGCGGCAAAAAACTCCGGCAGGACGGCACTTGTTGGCAAGGAGTCGAGTGTAATTGGGATGAATGCGGCCGCTGTTTCCCCTGCGGCCACGCCTCCGGCGGTTTTGCCTTGATGGGGCTGTTTTTTGTTTTCCGCGGCTGGCGCAGATGGCTCGGACTCGGCATCGGCTTGATTTGCGGCTCGGTGATGGGGGCCTACCAGATGATGAACGGCAACCACTATTTCAGCCATGTCCTATTCACTGGCCTGATCTCGTGGATTGTCTGTCTCGCCTTGAACCGGTGGATGCCGGTCCTCAAGCGGGGCATCCGCGCCGGGTGGGCCCGACGCCGGGGACAGCAGCCATGAACACCGCCGCACTAGCCCTTCAGCTGAGGCGATAAATCGTGGAGGAAATTCCTCGATTTTTTGTCGAAAGGCCCTAAGATTTCGTCGTCTGGATCGCTACAGAGGTGCCGCTCATTGATGAGCCAGGCAAAAATCAGGAGACCGAATTATGAGAGTTGTCCAAGAAGTCTTGCAAGATTTGCCCGCCGATGAATCCCTGGAGGTCGTTGCCGTGATCCCGAGTCCGGAGCTGGAACCCATCGATGTCAATGACGGCGTCTTTATTCCCGAAATCGCCGTTTGTTATTTCTACGGCGTCGATGAAGAAGGCAATCTCATCGAAACGCCTGTTGTAGGCGAAAAAGACCCGCAGGAAGAAATCTTCGTCGGCGGCGAATACAAGATCCAGCCCTACTGGGGCACGCTGACCGGCGACGAAGAGAACTCCGGTGTCGTCGAGCTCGATGCTGATGGCAATCCGATTCTCTACCCCGACGATCCGATCTTCGACGAAAACGGCTTCATCCCTGAAATCGTCGTTTGTTATTTCTACGGCGTCGATGAAGAAGGCAATCTCATCGAAACGCCTGTTGAAGGCGAAAAAGACCCGCAGGAAGAGATCTTCGTCCGCGGCGAAGGCGAAATCCAGCCCTACTGGCGCACGCTGACCGGCGAGGAGAACACGGGTGTCGTCGAGCTCGATGCTGATGGCAATCCGATTCTCTACCCCGTCGATCCGATCATTGACGAAAACGGCTGGCCGATTTGGTGGTGCGTCGCACTCGAGCCGACCCTCGACGAAAACGGCAATCCCATCGAGCCCGTCATAATCAGATGCGACCTGCTGCCGATCGAAGGCGAAGGCAAAGGCGATAATCCCTACGTCGATGAAAACGGCAATCCGATCCAGACACTCGGCGGCGGTGAGCCCGTTGTTGATCCGGTCGTGGTAGTCGATTATATTGATTCGATCGCAATCGAAGTCGATGAAAACGGCAATCCGATCCAGACACTCGGCGGCGGTGATCCCGTCATCGATCCGGTCGTGGTAGTCGATTATATTGATTTTATCGCAATCGAAGTCGATGAAAACGGTTGGCCGATCTGCATCCTCCCGGAGCCTCCCCTCGACGAAAACGGCAATCCTGTCTACCCGATCTTCCCGAAAGAATGGTTGCGCAATGAAGTTACCGTTTTCGATCTCGGCGTCGATGTCAAGGATCCGGTCGTAGTAGTCGATCCCGTTGTCGATCCGGTCGTAATCGAATGCCGTCCCTATGTCGATGAAGACGGCAACCAGATCTACACTTTTGGTGGCGTCGAAGTCGATCCGGTTTTGCGCAACCTGCAAGTCTGGCTCGCCGATGAATCGAGCGAGGAGAAAGCGGAAGTCAAGATCACCCGTCAGAAAGACATCAGCTTCACCAGCAAGAGCAGCGGCGACGAAGTCAAGGAACTGAGCTGGGACGACCTGATCCACCAGCGCGTCGCCTTCCACTCGGAATCGTCGGAAAGCAGCTTTATCATGAAATCCGGCGATCATCGCTACGTCCACGGCAAGATCGGCAGCGACAAGATCACTGGCGGCAAGGGCGACGACTGGCTCGACGGCAACGGCGGCAAAGACAGCTTCAAAGCCGGCAAAGGCGATGACCACATCCTCGTCGACGACGCTCAGGTCCGCAGCATCGACGGAGGCAAAGGCGATGACACCCTGGTCCTGCGCAGCGACAGCGGCATGCTCGATCTGACCAAGGTCAAATCCCTGAAAGGCATCGAGACCATCGACCTGCTCAGTGGCAGCGGCAACGGCCTGTCCTTGACCTTGTCGGCCAAGCAGCTGTTCAAGAACCACGTCGAGACCGTGAAGATCCTCGGCGACAGCTTCGACACCCTGGTGCTCCAAGGCGAACACGTGCAACTGCAAACCCTGGTTGCCGATCCTGAAGGGTTCTCCACTTGGCATGTCACTTGGAAAGGTCACGAGACCACCTTGTTGATCGATAGCGACATCAACGTCGTCTGATTGTGATTCATTGCTCTGATTGATCTCGGGGGAGCCAGACGGAATGGCGCTGGCTCCCCCCCCCCTTTTTTTTATTGCATTTGTTCAGATCTTCCCGGGACCGGTTTCGTTGAATGACCTCGGAAGCTGATAACTCCCTTTGATCCTAAAAACCGCAGCAGCCCAGGACTTTCCGCGACCCTTTCAGGGTCAAAAATCATAACTCATTCCAACCCAGGGTGTCGCCGATGCGGCTCAACCCTGGGCTAAAATCTGAAACCCCTTTGGGGTCAAGCTGCAGTTGAGCTCAAA
>CAMCSH010000097.1 GCA_945877655.1 Lentisphaera araneosa HTCC2155
TCGACTGCCCCGCCACGCCCCAAACCAAGCCAACTGCGAGAAAATGCCTCAGCTCAAACCACCGAAATCTTAAAAATCGCCCGAAAAATCCTGTGCTCACTCAAATCGAGTCTGAGCACGGGACGGCGGAGCTATGGGATGGCTGTGACCTGCTGTTAATCCTTAAGGGGTTGTTGCTCCGCCTTTCAACCTTTCAACCTTTCAACCTTTCTGCGGTTCTGAGTTTCACGCCAGTGTTTCGGCGCCGCCGAGGCGTTCCGCTTCGCTGAGCACCGCGGCGCGCACTCCCCGGAGCAGGCTCCAGCCTTGCGGGCCGAGGCCTTGGCTGAGGAGCTGGCCGAAGCGCGTCTGGGTCGAAGAATCGAGCTTGTTGAAATCGCTCGGACGCCATTGCCACAGGGACTCGCCGCGGAAGCTGAAGCTGAGGCCGAAGCCGGTGTCGAAAGACGGCTCTTTCAGGGGGTCGAACGACGGGCTGAAATTGTCGCGGACGCCATCGCGAAGGCGCAGGGCGATACGGGCTAGGGACTGGCTGTGTTCAAGCGGATCGAGGCCGCTTTGGCGATAGGGATTGAGCAGTGTGTCCAGCCCTTCGCCGAGGCGCTGCAGTTTCGCTTGCAACGGAGCAGAATTCAAGCGTTCGAGAAAGGTCTGGTCCGGGCTGGGGCTGACCCAGGAGCTTTTCAATCCGAGGCCTTCCAGCAGGGCCTGATCGCCGCCGATCTGAAAACTCTGTTTCGAGCTCAACTCAAGCTCGCCGCTGCGATTGAGGGAAGCGGTGACGCCTGAGCCCGAGTCGTTGATCCGGCTGACCAAGGTGTCGACGGTGTCGACCCCGCTGGCGACACGGATGTCGACGCCATTGAGCTGCAGGGAGCCGGAGCTGCTGAGCGGCGTCTCGGGCAGATCGGCGAGGGTGGTATTGGCGTTGCGGCTGGCGCTGCCGCCGAGGGCGACGCTGCCGGTGCTGCGGGCGAGCGGCGGGGCGTCGGCATCCGGGCTGCCGCGGAGTTCCTTGTCGAGGCTGTCGGCGAGTTCAGCCCAGGCGCTCAGGTCGCTGCGGTAGCGGCGGCGGGCCTCGTTGCGGGTGGCGAGGCTGAGCGTGGCGCTTGATTCAGCTGCCGGAAAGGGGCTGGCGCGCAGCGTCGACGCAGGTCGCATCAAGGTGACCAGAGTCGATATATCGTTTGAGCTCGGTGCGATCCACATGGCCGGGATTCTCCATGGCTAAACTTAATCCTATTCTCCCTCGGCGCACCAGCCGCCGCCGCGAGGCGGATCGCGGGAAAATCCGGAAAGCCGCTGAATGCGAGGATTTATGCCGTATTTAACCATTCCTCATTTGGCTTTTCTTGTGACCATGCATTATTCTGTGGCGAAGTCCGAGGGAGCTTGAAGATGAGCCGAAGCAAGGTGATAAATCCTGATCTGCCGCGCCGCCGCGGCCGCGAGAGCGCCGCTGTGGTCATTTCGCCGCCGCGTTTTCCGATGCGCGAGCTCAATGCCTGGCTGCGACGCAACCTCTCCTGGGACCACGCCGCCTGGCTGCTCCTGATGGAGGAACTCAAGAACAGCGGTTTCCAGCACTGGACCGACACCGCCGCCGGTCAAGACGCCGTCGGTCTCTATCTTGAAAGCAAGCGCCAGGGACTCCTTCCTCTGTTTCCTGAACCCGTCAATGCAACCAGCTAAGGAATAAGCCGATGCCTGCCAAAAAAACCGCCGATAAAGCGACTCATGGTCTGAGACAGCCCGAACTCCTCGAATTCGAACCGAAAAAAGCCGCAGCCAAACCGGCCAAGGCGAAAGCCGCTCCGGTGAAAGAAGTCAAGGCCAAAGCCGCCCCCAAGGCCGAAAAAGCCGCTCCGGTGAAAGAAGTCAAGGCCAAGGCTCCCAAGGCCGCCGCCAAGGCCGCTCCGGTGAAAGAAGTCAAAGCGAAAGCCGCCCCGGCGAAAGAAGCCAAGGCCAAGGCTCCTAAAGCGGCTCCGAAAGCGGAAAAAGCCGCTCCGGCAGTCGAAGTCAAGGAAGCGGCCAAGCCGGCCGAAGTGAAAGCTCCGGCTCCCTATGTCGCCCCCGAGCCCCGCCGCCACATCCCGGCCAACCCGAAGCTGCCGGTCCACTCCTTTCCGGAAGCCTTCCTGCGCGACTGGCTGAAAGGCCGCCGCTTCTGGAACAACGCCGAATGGCAAGAGCTGATCACCACCCTCGAGCGCAATGGCAACGCCTGGTGGGTCTCCACCCAAGAACGTCGCGACCAGCTCGGCCTCTTCCTCGAATCGCAGCGCGACAGGCACTGATCCGAACAGAGTCTTTTCAGGAACCCGGGGCCCTCCCCGGGTGTCCTTGTTTTCGACCTGTATCACTTAGAATCAAGAGCGAGCTACGGGGAGTGAGGGAACAGGGGAGTGAGGGAGTGATTCGACTTCCTTACTCCCTCACTCCCCGACTCCCTTGAGCGCAGTTTAAGACCGGAGCGATACGTCGCTTGTTTTTCCCGATCCCCAATTGCCCTCGCCAACCCACCGAAGCCATCCCATTCCCATGAATTCCCTCCGCTACGTCGCACTGGCCTGCCTTGGTCTCCTTCCCTCGCTGCCGCAGCGGCTGGGCGCCGAGGAGGCCGTGGCCGAGGCTCGCCCCTTCGAGCACCGCTGCGTCCTGCGCGCCACCGCCGTCCCCTCGCAGGGGGCCGACCTGCTGTCGCGTGCCGGCTTCATCCCGCTGCAGAGCATCGTGCCGGACGGCACCTGGGTCGAAAAAGGCGATGTGGTGGCGGTGTTTGATGCCGTCGAAGCCAAGGTGGAACTGGAAAAGCGGCTGCGCGAACTCGACGTCGTCGAAGCCGAGCTGCAGGCCGAGCTGCGCAAGATCGAAAACCGCGAGATGGAGATGAAGGACCGCCTCGCCAACCTCGAAGGCAAGCTGGAAGTGGCCATGGCCCGCCTCGCCGACCTGAAGAGCCTGCCGCGGCAGAGCGAAGTCGACATCGCCGAAGGACGGGCGCGGGTCGCTCGACTCGAACTGAAAGCCTCCGAGGAAGAACTCAAGCGCGTCAAGATCAGCGTCGCCAAAGGCTTCGCCTCGATCGTCGAGCAGGCCGGCTCCGAAAAGCTCCTGGCCCTGCGCCAGGCCGGCGCTGATCTGGCCGAATCGGAACTGCTCATCGCCCGCCTGCCGGCGGAGGTCGAGGAGATGCGCAGCCAGGAACTGGAGATCGCCACCATCGAGGAGGAACTCAAGCTGGCGAAATTCGAGATCTCCCAAGGAGACGGCACCGCCAAGCTGCAACGCCAGGCGGCGATGGCGAAAAAGGCCGTTCTCAACCGCAAGATCCAGCAGGCCGAGGAAAGCGTCAACGGCAGCACCTACCTCGCTCCGGTCGCTGGTTTCGTCCGCCACGGCGAACACCGCACCCGCATCGAACCGGGAGTGAAATTCTTCCCCGACTTCCGCTTCGCCTCCATCCCCGATCTCAAATCCCTCGACTTCCACACCTGGCTGCCGGAGTCAGACCGCCCCTTCTTCGAGGCCGGCGCCAAGGCTGAGATCAGCGTCTACGGACGCGCCGACGTCCGCCTCTCCGGCAAGATCACCGAGATCTCGTCGCTGCCGATCGATCTGGCGGAGCGCCAGAAGGTCGGCTTCGGCCGCAAGGTCCAGCCCAGCGGCATCAAGGTCTACGAAGCCTTGGTCAAGCTCGATGAAGTGCCGGAATGGCTGCGCACCGGCATGCACGCCGAAGTCCGCCTCGCCGCCCACGGTGCGCCACGTCCCGCCGTCCCTCTGTCGCTGGTCCGGATGAACAGCGGACGACCCTGGCTCGCCCGCGACGGCCGCTTCGAAGAGATTCGCGGCAGCGCCGACGCCGGATGGTTCTATTTCGATGACGCCGCGGCCCTCGGATGTAAATACTCTTCCGAAGGGGCCTGGCCGCGAAATGACGGCGACGGCGCCGCCAGTTTCAGCAAGATCCAGGCTGTGATGGGGGAAGTCCAGGCCGCCTCGGCAGCCATCGTCGCGCTGCCTGATGTCGCCCGCGACAGCCGCATCGCCTGGATTCTCGACGAAGAAAGCATCGTCAAGCCCGGCGATCTGATCGCCAAGCTCGATCGTCGCTCCGCCGAAAAGGAGCGCGATACCGCCGAGAGCGAGCTCGCCTCGGCTCAGGCGAAACGAGATTCCGCCGCCCGCGATGCCGACATGGCCAGCCGCGACCACGACTTCAAGAAGCTTCGGGAGGACAACGAACTGCAGCAGTTCGTCCTCAGGCTGCGCCAGCAGAACGGCCAAGCGCCGGAAGATCCCGCGCCGAAACCGGCCCTGAAACTCGGCGAGGTCGAGATCCCCGCCGGTTCCGATCGCAAGGCCTTCCTCAAGGCCAAGCGCGACCTCTGCGCCGCCACCGCCGAGCTCGCCGCCGCCAGCCTTGAATTGCACCGCCTGAAATCGCGCCCGAGCGAATTCGTCTCGCCTGCCGAGCTCGAAAAGGTCGGCAACACCTGCCACCGCCAGGAGCTCCTCCTCAACAAGGCTCAGATCGATCTCGCCCGCGCCACCCGCGGCCCGAACCCGGAAGATCGGGCGAAAAGCGGCCAGGAATATTTCGAGAAGAAGACCGGCGGCTACCGCGCGGTCCGTCGCGCCGCCATGGAGCTGGCCAAGAAGATCAAGGATCTGTCCCAGGCGGACAGCGAGCTGGCGATCAAGCAAACCGAAGTCGCGCAGGCCCTGCGCCACCTCGCCAACGTCGAAATCCGCGCCCCCGCCGCCGGCCTCCTCCGCTACGAAAGGATCTGGGACTCCGGCGCTCTCCGCCGCCCCTCCGCCGGCGTCGTCGTCCGCGACGGCAGTCGCATCTTTTCCATCCCCGACACCTCGAAACTGGCGGTCGTTGTCCAGCTCCCCGAACACCGCTACGCCAAGATCAAGGCCGGCCAGAAAGTCCGCATCCGCCTGCCCTCCGACAGCAGCGCCGGCGAGCTCGAAGGTGTGGTCCGCGAAGTCGGCTCGCTCTTTGAAGCCGTCGAAACCCGCAGCACCGGCGGCAACAAGGCGGAACCCCTCGGCGAAACCGTCTTCTCCATGATCATCGACGTCAACACCGCCGGCCGCAAACTCAAGCCCGGGGCCCTCGCGGAAGTGGTGTTTCCGTAAGGGAACAGGGACACAACTGGGAAACCATTGGGACACAACTGGGACACAGTTGGGAAACCATTGGGACACAGCTGGGGATAGAACAGCAAAGGCGCGATTCGTTCATCGCTACACCCAGTCGTGTCCCAATGGTTTCCCAGTTGTGTCCCCGCTCGACTCAACTTGCCTTCTTCGTCTCAGCTTCGACTTTGGCGGCGGGGGCCGGCAATTTGCGCAGGTCGGACCAGAAGGGACGGTCGTTCATGAAGCCGCCGTGGCCGGTGCCGCGGATGATCTGGTAGTGCAGGCGGGGTCCGCACATCTTCACCAGAGGCTCGAAGATCGCCGGTGGGCTGAGGGGATCCTGGTCGCTGGAATAGAGGAAGAATTCGATCTCGGGATGGGCCTTGAGCTGCATCGCTTCGTGGGCCGGGTTGAGCAGGTCGAGGGGGCCGAGATCCATCGTGTCGGCGAGGATGAGTGAGGGGCTCTTCATCGAGAAATGCGCCAAGGCCTCTTCGCCGAGAAGCCAGTCGCGCGGGTCGGACCCCTCCTTCGCCATCTTGTCGAAAATCGCGGTGTAGAAGTCGCTCAGCGACTGCTTGCCGGCGCCGTAACACTCGATGCGGTTGCACACGGTGTTGAGCGGGTTGCTGGGATTGTCGATCTCGAGCTCGTCGATGCAGATGGCCTTGACCATTTCTTTCAGGGCGGCGCGATCGATGGTTTTGCTGTCGGCGCAAATCTGATTCAGCATGTCGACGAGCTGCGGCCATTCGGCATCTTCGGAGAGGAAGATGAGTCCGGCGTAGTCGAGCAGATGCGGACCCTCGAGGCGGACATCGCCGAAGGTGAAGCCGTTTTTCGGATCGCTGAGGTGTTGCCGCAGGACCTTGAGCTGGGCTTCGCAAGCTGGGTGGGCGGCGAGGAAGCGCTTCAGGTTGGCGGCATGGGCGCGGAGGCGGAGTTCGGCGTCGAGCTGCGGCGTGTCCATCGGTGCGTGGCCGTGCAGGTGCAGGCTGCTGATCGAGCCGGGGCAGGTTTCGAGGTAGCGGTGGCCGATCAGGGAACCGTAGCTCTGGCCGATGATGCACCAGCGCGATTCGTCGCCGTAAAGCGCGCGGCGGATGGCTTCGGAATCCAAGACGATGGCGCTGCTCAGGTAGTAGCGCAGGCGACGCACCGATTCGGCATCGGAGCTGGCGGGGAAAAGCGTGCCGCAGCCGGTGCCGCGCTGATGCAGCAAAACGAAGTCGCGGTCGGGAGTGCGCCGCATCAGATCAATGTAGCCTTCCTCGGTGAAGGCGCCGGGGCCGCCGTTGTAATAAATCACCGGCGCCTTGCCGCCGGGACGCCGGGCCTTGAGGCGGTGCCAGAAGACACGGAGACGCGGCGACTTGGCGTCGGCCCAGTTCTCCGGCACTTCGACCCAACCGTAATCCATGAACTTCGGCAGGCCTTGCATGAAGCGCTTCTGACGCTCGTCGAGCAGCGGCAGGACATCGTCGTTCTTGAGGACTCGGACTTCCGGTTTTGGCGCCGGTGCCGGGCTTTCGGCGGGGGCCGCGGCAAGAGTGGAAACCAAGGTGAAAAAGGAGAAAATCAGGGTGAGAATGCGCATGGGAGATTCCCAGGAATTGAAGTTTGCGTTGACCGCAGTCACAAGGTCACAGAGTCACAAGGTCAGGATTCGCTGGATGTCGCTACCAGTTCCCCGGCGTGGTGACAGGCGACCCAGTGCTCATCGTTGCCGAGCTGGCGGAATTGCGGCGATTCCTTTTTGCAGCGCTCGGTGGCGAAGCGGCAGCGCGGATGGAAGGCACAGCCGGAGGGCGGGTTGATCGGCGAGGGCACATCTCCTTGCAGGATGATCCGCTCGGTGCGGTGCTCGGGATCGGCCTCGGGGATGGCGGAGATCAGGGCCTGGGTGTAGGGGTGCTGCGGCGCGTCGTAGATGCGCTGCGAGCTGGTGAATTCTACCACCTTGCCGAGGTACATCACGGCGATGCGGTCGGAGATCAGCTTGACCACCGGAAGGCCGTGGGCGATGAAGATGTAGGTCAGATTCATCTCGTCCTGCAGGTCCATCAACAAGTTGAGCACCTGCGACTGGATCGACACGTCGAGGGCCGAGACCGCTTCGTCGCAGACGATCAATTTCGGCTTCAGGGCGATGGCGCGGGCGATGCCGATGCGCTGGCGCTGGCCGCCGGAGAATTCGTGGGGATAACGTTCCGCCGCCGATTCCGGCAGGCCGACGCGGCTGAGCAGCTGGCGGATCCAGATGCGGCGCTCTTCCGGGCTGCCGACGTCGTGGATGATGAATGGCTCCTCAAGGATCTCCTCGACGCTGTGGCGCGAGTTGAGCGATTCGTTGGGGTCCTGGAAGATGATCTGCATGTCTTTGCGGAGGGCGCGCATTTCCGCCGGGCCGGCCTGGCTGATGTCGCGGCCGTTGAAGAAGATGCGGCCTTCGGTCGGGTCGTAGAGGCGGATGACGCAGCGGCCGAGGGTCGATTTGCCGCAGCCCGATTCGCCGACCAGGCCGACGGTTTCGCCGCGGCGGATCTTCAGGCTGACGCCATCGACGGCGCGGACCTGGCCGACAGTGCGGGAGAAGAGGCCCTTCTTCACCGGGAAGTGCATTTTGAGATCGCGGATCTCGAGGATGATGTCGTTGGAATCAGGCACGGAGTTTTCTCCATTCGAAGCAGGCGACGCGGTGATTGGGGGAGACCTGTTCCTCCGGCGGAGGGGTCGATTCGCACTGGCTGGTGGCGTGCGGGCAGCGGTTGGCGAAGCGGCAGCCCTTGGGCATGTCGGCGAGGGCCGGCACCTGGCCCTTGATGATGTCGAGCCGGGTCTTCTGCGGATGGGTGAGGAGCGGGATCGACTTCATCAGGCCGCGGGAGTAGGGGTGAGCCGGGGACTTGAAGAGATCCGCCACCGGAGCTTCTTCGACGATGCGGCCGGCGTACATCACCGCGACGCGGTCGCAGAAGTTGGCGACGACGCCGAGGTCGTGGGTGATGAAAATCACCGCCATGCCGTTCTCCCTTTGCAGCTTTTTGATCAGCTCGAGGATCTGGGCCTGGATGGTGACATCGAGGGCGGTGGTCGGTTCATCAGCGATGAGCAGATCCGGTTCGCAGGCGAGGGCCATGGCGATCATGACGCGCTGGCGCATGCCGCCGGAGAGCTGGTGCGGGTAGACGTCGAGGCGTTTCTCCGGCTCGGGGATGCCGACCTTCTGCATCAGCTCGAGAGCGCGGGCGCGGCGTTGCGACGAGTTCATTTCCGGGAAGTGGAGGAGGAAGGATTCTTCGATCTGCTGGCCGACCCGGAGCACCGGATTGAGGGCCGTCATCGGCTCCTGGAAGATCATGCCGATGCGGTGACCGCGAAGCTCATGCAGGCGCTTCGGCTTCATCTTGACGATGTCTTCGCCGTTGAAGAGGATTTCGCCCTCGGCGATCTTGCCGTGCGGCTGCGGCAGAAGGCGCATGATCGACATGGCGCTGACCGATTTGCCGCAGCCGGACTCGCCGACCAGGCCGATGGTTTCGCCCTTGCGGACCGAGAAGGAGATGCCGGACAGAGCCCGAACGCTGCCTTTTTCGATGGCGAAGTCGACGACGAGGTTTTTCACCTCTAGCAAAGGGACGCTGTTGTCTTGGCTCATGATGGCTTCCGCGAGGTGGAAATTATGACAGTCGCCCACTATGCGGCGGTAGCCGGGATTGGCAAGGGTCAGGGGACGTGGCTCGAGCTTCCAGCTCGAGTGTTGTTTCTGCGCGAAGCGCCTTGGACTGCGGCAAGGATTGCCGCCGTGGAATGGCGGCGGAGCCGCGTAGAGGCTCAGGCCATGGCGAGGGTTTGGTCAAGGTGCAGTGAGGATATGGCTCGAGTTTTGTTCCCCCTTGGGAGCCCCGGCCTCCGTGCCGGTCGTTCGGCGGCTTTGTTTCTGCGCAAGGCGCAACACCTACGCGGCTCCGCCGCCATCTCAAGGCGGCAATTCTTGCCGCAGTCCAAGGCGCTTCGCGCAGGAGCAGAACAAACCGGCACGGAGGCCGGGGCACTCACCGCTTCATCTCATACACATAGAGCTTGTGATCCCAGCCGAAAAAGGCGATGCGCCGTCCGGAGGGGCTGAGGGCGATGCTTTGGGGCTCCTGTTCGGCGCTCAGCCGCACTTCACCGAGAATATGGCCGTCGAAATCGTGGTGACGCAGGAGCGCCCCTTTGCCAGATTTGCCGCCAAGGGCCAGTCGCTGATGGGCGAAGTCAACCGCAAAGACTTGGCGATACATCGAGGTTTTGATCGCCCAAATCTCGCGGTTCTGATGACGCGAATACAGGTGCAAGACGCCATCGTCGCCAGCCCAACAGCCACCGCCGATGCTGTAGAAAATCCGGTCGCTGCCATCCCAGATATACTGCTCGACTTTTTGCGGGCCAATGACGCTGATCCGTTCATTTTCCTTCGGATTTTCCACTCGTTCCGCGGCTTCTTGCGGGATCAGCAATTCCCAGTTCGGCTTGCCGTTTTCTGGGAAGACCTGCAAGGCGCCGTTGCCGTGGACGAGAAATTCCTTTTTCGTTGCCGTTTGGAGCCCAGCGTTGAGGCCGTAACGGCGATATTGATTGTGGTTCATGTCACGGACGAGGAATCGCCCCTCGGCATCGACGCCATGCTCTTCCAAGGACATAAGATAAAGGCTGGCGTGCTCTGGAGAGAGAAACTCCTTCGCACTCGTCTTTTTGAGGACTTTGCCATCGCAAGAAAGAGAGGTGATGAGTGCTGTTTGCATGGATACATTGCTTTCGAGAATCAAACCCTTGTCGATGCCGGCGATCGATCGGATCTCCCCTTCGCTGATGACATGCCGCCAGATCGTCGTCCCATCCAGTCGCTTGGCGCAGACGGCATTGGACGACGGACAAAAAATCAGCCCGGATTCATCTGGAAGCCAGCGCAGGAATTGTCTCGGGGCCGAATAGAGACGGTCTTTTGTATCATCGCAGCGGATCTCCCCGATCTGAGTCGCCTGCAGCGTCTCTGTCGGCGGCGGGACGCTACTGCAGGCGGCGAGAAGGGACGAGAAAACCAGGGGGAAGAAAGCGCGACGGATCATAAGACCTCCAGAATTGACCGATGGTTCAATCTAGAACCAAGGGGGAGCAATAGCAAGAAAAACATCTGAAGCCTGTCGGCTCAGTGCGCCAGAAGCTGATGGTCGAGAAGGGCGAAGTCGACGACGAGGTTTTTCACCTCTAGAAAGGGACGTTGTTGTCTTGGCTTATGATGGCTTCCGCGAGGTGGAAATTATGACAGTCGCCCACTATGCGGCGGAAGCCGGGATTGGCAAGGGTCAGGGGACGTGGCTCGAGCTTCCAGCTCGAGTGTTGTTTCTGCGCGCAGCGCCTTGGACTGCGGCAAGGATTGCCGCCGTGGAATGGCGGCGGAGCCGCGTAGAGGCTCAGGCCACGGCGAGGGTTTGGTCAAGGTGCAGTGAGGATATGGCTCGAGTTTTGTTCCCCCTTGGGAGCCCCGGCCTCCGTGCCGGTCGTTCGGCGGCTTTGTTTCTGCGCAAGGCGCAACACCTACGCGGCTCCGCCGCCATTAGAAGGCGGCAATTCTTGCCGCAGTCCAAGGCGCTGCGCGCAGGAACAACCGGCACGGAGGGAAGGGGAATCAGGAGCTTCATCTTCAGGTGTCATCGGGGAGTTCCTTAGCCTCGTGGTGTTGACACACTCTAAGACAAGCAGTCTCGCATCTTCGTCGCTTGGGGCTAGAGTTCGGCATTCAACCGGAGTCGTTTTCAGATGAGCCAAGAACCCGCCGCAGTCCCGAGCTTCGAGGACAGCCTGAGCAGACTGGAGAGCATTGTCGCCCGTCTCGAACGCGGCGACCTGCCGCTGGAGCAGGCGATCGCCGCTTACGAGGAAGGCCGCCGCCTCGCCGAAACCTGCAGCCGCCGCCTCGTCGAAGTCGAGCAGCGCATCGAAATCCTCGCCAAAGGCGCCGACGGCAAGCCCGAGTGGCGCGAATTCAAACCTTAATTCCGTCATTCAGGAGCCCTCCATGAATCGCATTCTTCTCGCCTTCGCCACCTGCCTCTTCCTCTCGGCCTGTGGCGAACAGAAAGAGCTTCCCGCCGCCGGTAAGCCCGCCCCGGCGCACGATCACGCCACCGAAGCCGGCCCCCACCACGCCCCGGGAGAAAAATGTGCCGGTTGTGATGCCTCCGCCAAGATCCATGCCGAGCATGATCACAAGCCGCAGCGCGGCGGCGTCCTGGTCGAACTGGGCGAGGAAGTGGCGCAGATCGAACTCGTCCTTGAGGCCTCCAGCGGCACCTTGAGCGCCTACGTCCTGACTGGCTGCGCCGACAAGCCGCAGCGTTTGAAACAGGCGGATATCAAGATCAAAACCGCCACCGGCGAGCTCGTTCTCGCGGCCCAGGCCTCGGCCCTCTCCGGCGAAAAAGTCGGCGATTCCGCCCTCTTCGTCCTCAGCTCCCCCGCCCTCAAGGGACTGGCCAGTCTCAAGGGCCAGATCGTCCATGTCGACGCTGCCGGCCTGCCTTTCGACGGCGTGCCCTTTGAAGTGAGTGCGAAAAAGGGCGAATAAGGACCCTGCGTTGATGCTCAACCCCAAAGGGGTTCCGTCCTCCAGCCCGGGGTTGGCGCATCGCCTACCCCGGGAATGAAACGTTCATGATTTCAAACCCCAACGGGGTTTCGACTCGTTCCGTGCGGCCGGAGAGCTCCAGCGGGACGAAACCCCGTTGGGGTAACGATGATGACCGGAGGCTCCCGGGGTAGCGTCTCGTGCCTCGACGCAACCCCGGGCTGGAGGACGAAACCCCGTTGGGGTAACGATACAAGCAAGCCTTGGTGAGCTTGCCTTCTCCTTCCGTGTCCTCCGTGTTTTCCGTGGTGAACTCCTCCCCGATCAGCCGTAGACACATTTTCGTGACAGACCGATACGAGCAATAAGAGTCGAGGGCCTTTCTAATTTTGCGGCTCCCGCTAGGGTAGCGTGTCACCCGCGTCAAGCCCATAAGGAGATTCGTCCATGTCCGTTCAAGCCTTCGACCCGAAATTCCTCAAGATCAGCGTCCTCACCGCTGCCCTGCAAGAGCTCACCCCGCGCGATGTCCGCGACGCCGATCCCGACCGCGCCGTCGAAGACTGGCTCGCCTTCGCCCAAGAACTCGGCGCCGATGAAATCCAGCTCTCCGCCGCGCTCCACCCCACCGAGACCGATGTGCCGCCCGAAGCCATGCTCGACCCGGTCGCCAACACCCTCGACCTGCGCCAGCCCTTCAGCAAAGCCCGCGCCGCCCGGGTCCAGGCCGCCATCGCCAAGACCGGCGTCCAGCTTTCTGACCTCGCCTATTTCGACAACATGCTGGTCGACGACAAGGCCGCCCGCCGCAAGAAGCACGACTTCATGCTCCGCGTCTTCGATGCCGCCCAGCTCCTCGGCCTCAAAGCCGTCTGCGGCTTCGTCGGCCGCAACATCAAGCTCAGCTTCGACCAGAATTTGATTGACTTCGAAGAGAGCTTCATCCCCCTCCTGAAAGAAGCCAAGGCCCGCGGCCTGCAATACCGCGTCGAACAATGCCCGATGCCCGGCTGGAACCCCACCGATATTTGGGTCAACAACATCGCCCACGTCCCCGCCACCTGGATCCTGCTCCACAAGATCGCCGCTAAACACGGCTGCGGCGACCAGTTCCGCATCCACTACGATCCCTCGCACGCCATCCTGATGGGCCAGGACACCCGCTCGATCTTCCAGTACCTCAAGGACGAGGGCTATGCCTTCCTCATCGCCGGCTTCCACGTCAAGGGCCAAGTGATCGATTCCAAGGCGGTCGCCGCCTGGGGTTATCAAGGCCAGGTCTGCGACCGCGGCGACTGGAAAAACGGCCAGATCTCGAGCAATCCTGCCGACCTCGGCAACGCCTGGAAGAAGCAAGTGGTTTACAACACCCACGAGCTGCCCGGCACCGCCAAACACGACCCCCTCGCCTACTTGCAGAACCGCACCGTCGACTGGCTCGACCACCAGCTCGCCGCCCGCGAACTGCTCGACCTCGACTTCGCCACCTGCCCTCTCGTGGTTGAGCACGAATACCCCGCCGCCCGGATCCAGGACAAGGAGAAGCTGATGCCCATCCTCAAGGGTTCGCTCGCCTTCACCCGCAAGATCGACGAGGCCGCCGCCTGCATGTACTCCTTGCAGAACGAAGTCCTCAAGGCCCAGGGCATCCCGGTGCAAGGCATCGGCCGCCAGGCCTATCGCAGCTGAGGCGCGCGACCGCTGAAAAATGAACCGGCCCTGCAGAAAACTGCAGGGCCGCTTTGTTTCGACGTGTCTTGATCTGCGCGCAAGGGAGTGAGGGAGTGAGGGAGTGAGGGAGTGAGGGAGTGAGGGAGTG
>CAMCSH010000098.1 GCA_945877655.1 Lentisphaera araneosa HTCC2155
CGATTTCGGCTTCGATCTCGACGCTCCTCTCCAGACCACAATCAGTCGGTCACCGGAACTTCGACTCACCCAGTCTTCAAGAGCGAAAATCGTAACTCAGGAGACAGCCTAATGAAATACAGACTTGCACAGAATGTTGTAAAGAAGCAAAGATTGGAACGCAAGCATTTGAACAACAGCAATAAGAGACGAATCCAAGAGCCTCTCTCAAGGTTGCGAAGATGACTGCCGAAGCTTTTTTGCATAGTCGTTAGTTGTTTCTGTTGCAGCTAATCCTTTGAACCTTTCAACTATCGAGTTTGACACTCTTCCCCCAACAGCCAACTCTGTGAATGACGGAAAGATTTTCTTTTAAACGAGAATTTCATTCGCATTTAGAATAATTATTAAATCATTTCATGACAACATGATGCGATGGAAGTTTTGCGGTGATGCAAGGATCGGGCACGGGTGATGCATCAAGGGTTTTGCAGAGAGAGCAAAATCTTCCCGGGAGCCGACGATGAACATCTACAACATGAAAAACACCATGGACGCCGAAGCCAAACGTCAGGACGGCATCGCCCGCAACTTGGCAGCCTGCCAGCGACCGGGCTACAAGGCTGAAATCCTAGTGCAGCAGCGCTTCGATAAAATGATGAAGGGCAAAGAAGATCTCGCGCCCATCGCCAATGCCCGGATCGACTTCACCCAGGGACCGGTGAGAAGCACCGGACGCAGCCTCGACTTCGCACTCCAGGGCGAGGGCTTCTTCGAAGTTCAAGACTCGAAAGGAGGACTTTTCTACACCCGCGCCGGTGATTTCCGCCTCAACTCCGATGGCAACCTGGTCACCAACGAAGGCTATTTCCTCTCTTCCGCCGAAGGTAAGCTCAGTGTCGGCCTGACTGACAATGTCCAGGACATCAAGGTCAGTTCCGACGGCACTCTCCGCATTGGCGGCAAGGACCTCGGCAAAATGAAACTCATGGCTGTCGATGAAAACAAGCTCGAACGAGCCGGTGACAGTTATTTCCGCCTGCCGCCGAACGTGAACGCCGAGCCCGCCCGCGACCTGAAAGTCGTCGGCGGCGCGCTCGAGATGAGCAACACCAGCGCCATCAACCAGATGGTCCACATGATCGACAGTGTCCGCCAATACGAAATGGCATCGAAATACATCAAAAACGGCGCCGATCTCGGCCAGTCCGAACAACGCACCTTCGGCGGCTAAACCCTTTTACCACGAACCCACAGGAGATACACCATGGACAGAGCCCTTTGGATTTCCGCCTCAGGCATGCAAGCCCAGACCCGCATGACCGAAAGCATCGCCCATAACCTCGCCAACGTCAGCACCACCGGCTACAAAAAAGGCCAGGTCCACTTCCAGGACCTCTTCTACCAGACCCTCAAGACGCCGGGCTCCACGAATAACGGCGCCAATGGCACCGCCGGCATCGAGATGGGCAACGGCTCGCGAGTCGCCGCGGTCAGCAAAAACTTCAGCCAAGGCAACATGCGCCAGACCGGCGGCGAACTCAACCTCGCGGTCAACGGCGACGGCTTCTTCCAAGTCCTCACCCCAAGTGGCGAAACCGCTTACACTCGCGACGGCAGCTTCTACCGCGACGGCAACGGCACCATCGTCACCGCCAACGGCTACCCCCTGGTCGGCGCTCCAACCATCTCAAAAACCGCCACCAAGGTCGACATCGCCCAGGACGGTACGGTCAGCGTCACCGACAACGGCGTCACCACATCCGCCGGCACCATCCAGGTCGCCCGTTTCCCCAACGCCGAGGGTCTGAGCCCGAAGGGCGACAACCTGTACATGAAGACCCCCGCCAGCGGCGAGCCTAGCGTCAGCACTGCTGGCCAGGGCGGTTCTGGCACCATCCGCCAAGGCTTCCTGGAAAACTCCAACGTCGAGATCATGGATGAGATGGTCGACATGATTTCGTCGCAACGCGCCTACGAAATCATCTCGAAATCGGTCAAAACCTCCGACGAGATGATGCACATCGTCACCAACCTGAAGTGAGGCTCCCATGCGCCGCCTAATCGCCCTCCTGATCCTGCTTCTCTGCCTCAGTGCCGAGGCCGCGCAGAAACGCGTCCTGCGCCTGCGCGCCGAAAGCACCGTCAGCACCCCCCAGGTCACCCTCAAGGACATCGTCCTCGATGTCAGCCTGCTCAGCCCGGCAGAGCAGGAATTCGTCGTCATGGATTCGCCCGAGGTCAACAAACAGGTCACGCTTGTCTGGGTCGCCTACAAACTGCAAAACCTCGCCAGCCTGATGGATATCTCCCTGGCCGGACCCGGCCGCCTCACCATCATCCGCCAGGCCGACAACGCCTTCGTCGAAGAAGTACGCGTCCTCGCCCTCGCCAAGATGGCCACTGTCGCGCCATGGAAGGACAGCCAGTGCGACCTCGAGTTCGACGCCGCCGAATGCCGCCGCATCGCCCTCCTTTCCGGCAACGGCAAGGCCAGCATTGTCGAAGCGGTCGAAGGCGCCACGCCCGATACCGTCCGACTTCGCCTCAGCTGCGAAAAAACCGCCCCGGTCCTGATCAGCGGCCGCCTCAGCCGCCAAGTCACCGTCCTCACCTTCCGCAACGCCTTGGCGAAAGGCTCGGTGATCAATACCTCCGACATTCTCGCGACCATGGTGCGCAGCGACGCCAGCCTGCGCAATCTGCCCAGCCGACCCGAAGAAGTCATCGGCATGGAACTGACCCAGCCGGTCGCCGTCGGGGCCCGCGCCCGCTTCACCGATCTGATGCAGCCCTTCTGCTGCAAAAAAGGCGATGTCGTCCAGGCTCAAGCTGATGCCGGCGGACTGGTCCTGTCGGTCATGGCCAGCGCTCTCGCCCCCGGCCGCAAAGGCGACCTGATCAAGGCACAGAACCTGCAATCGAAAAAAACCATCGATGTCGAACTCACTGGCCCGGGACAGGGCCGCGTGAGATGAATTAAGAATTAAGAATTAAGAATTGAACTCAGAACTTAGCTGCTTGACCCCGAAGCGGGTCGGAGATTTTAGCCCAGGGTTGAGCCGCATCGGCGACACCCTGGGTCAAAAGAAGATGTGAGTCCTAACCCTGAAGGGGTCGAAGGATCCCGAGCTGTGGCATCCAGGTTTAACGAAGAGCGAAGAACAAAAGTCCCCAAAATCAGGAGAAGCTCATGATCCGCACTCTCTTCATCAGTCTCGCCCTAGGCCTCAGCGCCACAGCGGCGGAACGGCAGAATCCGGCCGACAATCCGGAGCTGCAAATGGCTGCCGGCATGTACTCCAGCGGCAAGGCCGTCGGCGTAGGCGACCTGGTCACCATCGTCATCTCGGAATCGACGGCCTCGACCAAGTCCGAAAGTCTCGGCACCGAGAAGACCGCCACCGCCAGCCCCACCGATGTCTATCCCGGCGGCGGCTCGTGGAAAGGCGTGGTCAACAAACTCTCCACCGCCGACGGCTTGAAGGTCAGCAACACCTCGAAATTCGAAGGCAAAGGCGACACCACCTCGGCGGAATCGCTCACCGCCAAACTCACTGCGCGGGTCGTCGATCGCCTCGCTAACGGCACGCTCGTCATTCGCGGCGAACGCCGGGTCGAATCCCGCGGCGAAGGCACCATGATCGTCGTCTCCGGCATCATCCGCCCCCGCGACATCGGCAGCGACAATAACATCTCGTCGGAGATGATCGCCGATGCCAACATCCACTTCGAGACTGATGGCACCACCAGCAACGGCTCGCAGCCCGGCTGGTTCTGGCGCTTCATGCAGTGGATCAACCCTTTCTAACCTGGAATCAAAATTCCAGATTCAAAATTCGATATAACGACAACAATACGAAAGAATAAAGATTCAAAATTGGCCGATGGATTTGTCGCCCAACTTCGGAATCCAAGATTAATGGAGAGCTGAAATGAAAACCCTCATCGCCACCGCTGTCTGCAGCATCTCCCTAAGCCTCGGTGCCTTCCAGGCTCTGACGCCACCGCAAGAGCCTTTGACGTCCCCGAGCCCGTCACCGGCGCCGAACAACATCCCTCTGGCCAAGCTCAGCCCAGGTCTCGCCAAGTCGGACAAAAGCGTCGTCCTGATGATCAAGGACGCCACTCTCCTGAAAGGCCACGAAGACCGCATCCTCACCGGTTTCGGCATCGTCACCGGTCTCGCCGGCACCGGCGACTCGGATAAAAAACTGACCCAGCACACCCTCACCAACCTGCTCAAAAACTTCCGTATCGACGTCACCGAATCAGATCTGAAGGTCGGCAACTGCGCCGCCGTCAGCCTCGAAGTCCGGATCTCGGGCAACGGCGCCAGTGGCACTCAGTACGATGTCACCGTGTCCTCCATGGGCGATGCCAAGGCGCTCAAAGGCGGCAGCTTGGCGCTGTCGCCGCTCTTCGGTCCCGACCGCGAAATCTGGGGCGTCGCCGCCGGCCATGTGGTCACCAACGCCTTCACCTTCGGCGACAGTGATGCCGGAGGCGAAAAAGTGACGAAGAACCACCCGACCGTCGGCGTCGTCAGCAACGGCATGAAGCTCAGTCGCGATGTCGGCGTCGACTTCAGCGAAGCGAAGGAGCTCTGCTTCCGCCTCCGTAATCCCGATTACGGCAACTCCAGCCGCATGACTGAAGCAATCAACAAGGAATTCTTCGGCGCCGCCACCGCTGCCTCCGACACCGAGATCAAAGTCCGGGTGCCGCCTTCGGTTCGCGCAGACCGCAAAGTCACCGATTACATCGGCCGTCTGCAAGAGATCAGCTTCACATCCGAACGTCCGCCCGCCCGCATCGTCTTCAACGAAAGCACCGGCACCATCGTCATCGGCGGCGATGTCAAGATCTCCCCCGTCGCGATCTCCAAGGGCAATCTCGTGATCAAGGTCAAGAACACACCTCAGGTGTCGCAGCCGGGAGCCCTGTCGGAAGGCACGACGCAAGTGGTGAACGAGCAAAGCACCAGCGTTCTCGAAGACAAGGCCCGCCTGGTCGAATTCCCCGCCATCACCACCGTCGGCGACCTGGTAGCCGCTCTCAATAAACTCGGCGTCAGCCCCAGCGACATGATCTCGATCTTCCAGACCCTGCGCCAGAGCGGCGCCTTGCACGCCGAGCTGGTGTCGCAGTAAGCCGGGAAATCGACCTTCTTTTGGTGCTTATCTCAGTACGCCTGTTTGAGATCGAAAAAGGTCTTGTAGATATCGTTGTCGATCTGGTTCAACAAGAGCTGTGTATCGTTGATGAACTCATGCAGGCCGCGGTTGAGGATATCGTCCACCGACGCGTTCGCCAAGTGCTCCGCCAGATCCTTGAGCTTGTGCTTGGCCGACGACTGAATGCCGAGAATGTCGAGGATGGCTGACAAGGATTCATGCGCGGCCACGACGCAGAAGCAGATGGAGCGCGGGAAATGCTCGTCCAGCACCAGGAAACGGGTCACATTGCGGTATTGCGCCCGGTGATGAATCTTGCGATACATCTCGAAGCCGCTGACGGAGCGCAGCACCGCACCCCATTGCAAGGCATCCTGCGGCGAATCGATTCGCGCTCCCGGCAAGAGCAGGAAGTACTTCACATCCAGCATCCGGGAAGTTTTGTCGGCCCGCTCCAGAATCCGTCCCAGATAGGCGAAATGCCAGGCTTCGGTATGCGACATGGTGTTATCCATCAAGCCGACAAAGTTGTGATTGCATTGGTGCACTTGCTGGCAGAATTTCTGAAAATCCAGCTTTTCTTGGCTCGCCGCTTCGCGGACCAGGTGATAGAGGCCGTTGATCGTCTCCCACATTTCGGTGGTGATCACTTCTCGCACCGTCCGGGCATTTTCCCGGGTTTTCTCGATGCAGGAAAGGATGGAGTTAGGATTCTCCCGATCAAAGGCGAGGAAGTGCTCGACGTTGTCTTCATTGTAGGCCTGGCCGTAGATCTTCTCGAAGGTAGCTTCGTCACTGGATGCGCGCACGAGCGGCTCCCACTGTGAGCTTTCACTGCCCATGTCCAAGATCAGGCGGGCATTCACATCGATGAATCGGGCGACGTTGTCGGCCCGCTCGAGGTAACGGCTCATCCAGTAAATCAAACTCGCGACTCGGCTTAACATGGGATTTCTCCATCAAGAATTTATGATCGGTGGGATCGGCTTCACTGTTCCAAAACCCAGGTGTCTTTACTGCCGCCGCCCTGCGACGAGTTGACCACCAGTGAACCCTTGGTCAGGGCTACCCGGGTCAAGCCGCCGGGCAAGACGAAGATGTCGCGACCGTAGAGGATGTAAGGGCGGAAATCGACATGCCGTCCCTCAATCCGATCCCCGATGATGGTCGGCGTCCGCGACAAGCCCAGGGTCGGCTGAGCGATGTAAGAGCGCGGATTTTCCTGGATCTTCGCCGCAAATTTCTGCCTTTCTTCGGCGGTCGATTTCGGCCCGATCAGCATGCCGTAGCCGCCCGACAGGTTGACCGCCTTGACCACCAGCTTGTCCAAGTTCGCCAGCACATACTCGCGGGCTTCCGGCTGGTCACAGATGTAGGTCGGCACGTTGGCGATGATCGGCTCCTCGTTGAGGTAGTAGCGGATCATCTCCGGGACATAGGCATAGACTGCCTTGTCATCGGCGATTCCGGTTCCCGGCGCGTTCGCCAGCGACACGGTGCCATTGCGGAAGCATTCCATGATCCCGGGGACACCGAGAAGCGAATCCTTGTTGAAGGCCTCGGGATCCAAAAAGGCATCGTCAATGCGCCGGTAGATGACATCCACCCGTTCGAAGCCGCGTGTCGTCCGCAGCATCACATAGCCATCGATCACCGTCAAGTCGGTGCCTTGGGCCAGTTGCACGCCCATCTGCTGGGCCAGATAACTGTGCTCGTAATAGGCCGAGTTGTAGATCCCCGGGGTCAAGACGATGATGGTCGGATGCTCCACTCCGGCCGGCGCCGCATGGCGCAAGGTCTCGTAGAGGTGATCCGAATAATCGGCGACCGGACGCGCATTCATCTCCTGGAAGGCTGCCGGCATGGTGCGCTTCTGGATGGAGCGGTTCTGCAGCACATAGGAAATGCCGGAGGGGCAGCGCAGGTTGTCTTCCAAAACATAAAACTTGCCGTCACGGTCGCGCACCAGATCGGTGCCGGTGATGTGGATCCAGATCTTCTTCGGCGGGGAGATGCCCTTACATTGCGGCAGATAGCACTCGGAAGAGAGCACCAAGTCCTTGGGGATGACGCCATCGTTGAGAATCCGCTGCTCATTGTAGACGTCGTCGATGAACAGGTTCAAGGCTTTGATCCGCTGTTTCATCCCCGGCTCGAGCTCCGCCCACTCCTTGGCCGGGATGATCCGCGGCAAAATGTCGAAGGGGAAAATCTTTTCTTCTCCTTGTTCATCGCCGTAAACGCTGAAGGTGATGCCTTGTTGGCGCAGGGCCTTCTCAGCTGCCTCTTGGGTCTGGAGAAGTTCCTGTTCGGGCAGATTGTTGATCCGCTCGATCAGGGGAAGGACAAAGTCATGGGCTTTGCCATCCGAGGCGAACAATTCGTCGTAAAAGCCGCCGGTCTGGTAATCTTCGAATTTCATGATTCAGATCTCCTTAATAAGTCGGTTCCATGAACACTTCGCGAATCTGGACGGCGACTTCGAGAATCTCCTTGCCGCCGCCTTTGTAGATCGTCCCTGCGGTCGGGGTCGCATCGCGGTAGTTGCGGCCCGCCGCAACCCTGATGTGATCCTGCCCCGCGACGCAGCCGTTGGTCGGGTCAAAACCCCGCCAGCCGACGTAGGGGAGATAGACTTCCGCCCAGGCGTGAGAGGCGTCGGACTGGACCTTGTTGTCATAGGTCTTGCCGGTATAGATGTAGCCCATCCGGTAGCGCGCGGGAATCCCGAGGAGGCGCATCAGACAGATGAAGAGATTGGCAAAATCCTGACAGACGCCTTTCCGCGAGGCGTACACGGTGAAGGGGGAGGTATTGATCAAGGTGCTCCCGGTCGCGTACTCAAAATCACGGAAGATCGACAGGTTCACGTCCTTGATCGTCTTCATCAAATGGTAGTCATTGCGCTGGACGAAGCTCATGGCATACTCGGTGAGCTCGGTGAGCTGGGATTCCGGCAGCTCTTCGGGCAAAAGATAGGGGGTCATCATCTGGCGTTGCCAAGGCATCCAGACCAGCGGAATCGTCGTCTGCCGACGCGCTGAGTTGTGATCATCTGGGGGCAGCGCGTAGACCTTGACCATGCTGGTCGCGGTGACCGCAAGTCGTTTGTAAGGCTTACTGATGACCGCATGCATCACCTGATTGCCGAAAACATCCTCATAATGAGTGTCTTCCATCGGAGAGGAAATGGTCAGTTTGGAATTTTCCACTTGCTGCATCCAGTCATCCGTCGGCTGCAGGCGGAAGGTATGGGTGCTGTGTTCGACCGGGTTCTCGTATTCATATTCGGTGGCGTGGATCACCTCGTACATGCGATAATGCAAGGGATGGCCGCTCAAGGTCTGGATCACCGAGCGGGCATTTAAAACCATGACTTGAGCTTGCTCGCCCTGAATTTGCGTCGGAGTCTCTTGCTGGGGAGCTTGCTGCAAACGAGCCGGAGACGCTGGCCAAGGCTTTGCAGGGGTATTGACGGGCAGCAGCTTGGTATCGCTATCCTGGTGGCTGTTCCAGACAATCACGGAGCGCCGGATGATGATCAGCTGAGCTGCCTCCATGGTCACCCATTCCCTTTGGTTGAAAGGCGAACTGCTGACGATCAAGGCGGAACGGTAGTTGTCCCGCGGGTCATTCAAACTCAAGTCCACCGCCGGCGAACTCAGAGTCTCTTTGTTGTCCGGCGGCTGCACCCGGGAGTAATAGAGGTTTTTCGGCGACTTGCTGCCATGGAACACCAAGATGCTCTCGCCGTCGCTGATGTACATATCCGAACTGCCCAAGCGGTCAAAACGCTGAAACCACTCTAACCAGAGCCCAGCATCGACATCGGCTATCCGCCGCGCATTGGTTTCTTGCACCTGGGTCAACAAATTGCAGAAGGCCAACTCCGAGTCGGTCGAACCCAGGGGCTCCATCATCCGCAAGCGCGTCCCGTGCAACTTCTCCAGCTCCGGCTTTTCCAGGTCGCCGTTGTGCATGAAGAGCCAATCCCGCCCCGCAAAACTGCGGGCAAAGGGCTGCGCATCGGCATGGCCGTAGCCATTCTCCGCGCCCCGAACCTTGCAGAAAAACACCGTCGAACGGAAGCTCCCCCAGTCGGTAATGCTCGCCACCGGCACCTTCTTGCTCCGGGCTCCGGGATCCTTGGTCACCATCGCCGAACTCTGATCATCAGGATACCAGCCCAGACCCCAACCCTGCGAGTGACTCGCAGCGGCAAGCTCCGGTAAATGCAAGTCTAACGACGGCGAACTCTTGGCGTCAAAACTGAGAGCCAGAATGTCACTGCTCAAGGAAGGGATGTTGAACATGGAGGGAACCCTGCTTGGATAGATGATACGAAATTCGTTGGTGATGATATGAAACATACACTTATCGTTTGGATTTCCACACAACCGACAAAAATAGAAGCACTTTTCTTCATTCTCCTTGATTCCCAGCTCACAGAGCCTAGCTTAAGCCATTCTCCGAGGCTCGTATTGGACTTCGCCCAAGCGCCTTCTCCGCATTCTCTTCACGCTGCAGGAACCCCGCTCATGAGCATCAAAACCGCCCTTTCTCACGTCACTCATTACCGCTATGAGCGCCCGGTCGAGCTCGGCATGCAGACCATCCGCTTGCGCCCCGCGCCGCATTCGCGCTCGGAGCTGCAGTCCTACTCGCTCAAAATCTCCCCCGCCAAGCACTTCATCAACTGGCAGCAGGACCCCTTCGGCAACTTCCTCGCCCGCATCGTCTTCCCCGACAAGGTCAAGGACTTCAAAATCACCATCGACCTGGTCACCGACATCCGGGTCTTCAATCCCTTCGACTTCTTCCTCGAGACCGAGGCTCAGCATTTCCCCTTCACCTACTCCCCGGATCTTCGTGAACAGCTTGGCCCTTACCTGGAAGTCAAGGAGACCCCGCCGGAACTCCTGAAATGGCTCGGCAAAATCAATCGCGACAAGACCGGACTCGTCGACTTCCTCGTCGCGCTCAACCAGCGGCTCAGCCAAGACCTGCGCTACCTCGTCCGCCTCGAACCTGGCGTGCAAAGCTGTGAAGAAACCCTGCGCCTCGGCAGTGGCTCCTGTCGCGACATGGCCTGGCTGCTCTGCCAGATCCTACGCCACCTCGGCCTCGCCTCCCGCTTCGCCTCCGGCTACCTCATTCAACTCGCAGCCGACACCAAGTCCCTCGACGGCCCCTCTGGCACTGAAGTCGACTTCACCGACCTGCACGCCTGGACCGAAGTCTATCTTCCCGGCGCCGGCTGGATCGGCCTCGACCCGACCTCAGGCCTGTTCACCGGCGAAGGGCACATCCCTCTCTGCTGCACCCCTTCCCCCCTCAGCGCCGCTCCCGTCTCCGGCACTCTCGAAGCCGGCGTCTCCTCGACCCTCGAACACGAAATGACGGTCACGCGCCTGGTCGAGGCTCCCCGCGCCACCCGTCCCTACTCCGATGCTCAATGGAAGGCCATCGACGCCCTCGGCCAACAAGTCGATCTCAGCCTCAGCGAACAAGACATTCGCCTCAGCATGGGCTCGGAACCGACCTTCGTCTCGCTCGACGAACGCAACCACGACGCCTGGCATTTCTCCGCCCTCGGCGGCAGTAAAAAGGCCCTCGGTCTCGACCTCATGCAGCGCTTGCGCAGCCGCTTCGCCTCCGGTGGCCTCAGCATGTTCGTCCAAGGCAAGTGGTACCCCGGCGAAATCCTCCCCCGCTGGGCCATGCCCTGCTTCTGGCGCCTCGATAAGCAGCCGATCTGGACCGAGCCCAGCCTGCTCGCCAACCCCGATGTCAGCCTCGATCACTCCCAAGCCACTGCCGAAAGCTTCCTCGCCGCCCTCGCCCAGACCCTCGGCATCCCCAAAAGCTACCTCATCGCCGCCCGCGAAGACACCGCCTACGCCCTCTGGCAGGAACGCCGTCTCCCCGTGCAAGACGAAATCATGAGCTCCAATGTCTTCGAAAAGGCCGAGCGACTCCGCCTCCAACGCCTGATGGAAGGGGACCTCAATGCCCCCGTCGGCTACGTCCTTCCCCTCCATTGGTCGCACCGCCGCCAACGCTGGATCAGCAACCGCTGGCAATTCGCCTCCTCGCACCTCATCCTCAACCCAGGCGACTCGCCCGTGGGACTCCGCCTGCCCCTCGGCTCGCTCCCCCGTCCCGCCCAGTCCGACGACGAAATCTGCCCCCAGCGCAGCGGCTTCGAAGCGGATGCTCCCTTGCCCCCGAGAGCCAAAATCGGCATCGCCCGCAAGGCCGACGACAGCTCCTTCCGCGATGATCCTAACGGACTCATCACCACCGCCCTCTGCGCCGAAAGCCGCCAGGGTGTCCTCCACCTCTTCCTCCCGCCTCTCGCCTGGTCGGAGCACTTCCTCGACCTCGTCGCCGCCATCGAAAACACCGCCGCCAAGCTCAAGATCGCCGTCGTTCTCGAAGGCTACACGCCTCCCGCTGATCGCCGCCTCTCGTCCTTCTCGGTCACCCCCGACCCCGGCGTCATCGAAGTCAACGTCCAGCCCTCGACTTCCTGGCCGGAGCTCAAGTCGCTCACCAGCATCCTCTACGAAGAAGCCCGCCTCTCCCGCCTCTCCACCGAGAAATTCCTCATCGACGGCCGCCGCGTCGGCACCGGCGGCGGCAATCACATCGTCCTCGGCGCCCTCGCCCCGGTCGACAGCCCCTTCCTCCGCCGTCCCGACCTGCTCCGCTCGCTTATCTCTTTCTGGCAGAATCACCCCTCGCTGTCCTACCTCTTCGCCGGTCTCTACATCGGCCCGACCAGCCAGGCGCCGCGCGTCGACGAGGCCCGTCACGACTCGCTCTATGAACTCGAAATCGCCTTCCAGCAAATCCCCAAGGGAACAGCCATCCCTCTCTGGCTCGTCGACCGCCTCTTCCGCAACCTCCTCGTCGACCTCACTGGCAACACCCACCGCGCCGAATTCTGCATCGACAAGCTCTACAGCCCCGACTCCAGCCGCGGTCGCCTCGGTCTCCTCGAAATGCGCGGCTTCGAAATGCCGCCCCACCCGCAGATGAACCTCGTCCAAAACCTCCTCATTCGCGCCGCCGTCGCGCTCTTCTGGAAACGCCCCTTCACCTCTTCCTTGACCCGCTGGGGCACAGCACTCCACGACCGCTTCATGCTCCCCCATTTCCTCCGCGCCGACTTCGACCTCGTCCTCGCCACCCTCAAAGCTGGCGGCTTCGACCTGAAAACCGAGTGGTTCGAACCCTTCTTCACCTTCCGCTTCCCGGAATGCGGCCGCGCTCAGATCGGCAACGCCTCGCTCACCCTCCACGCCGCCCTCGAACCCTGGCCGGTAATGGGAGAAGAACCCGTCGGTGGTGGCGTCAGCCGCTCCGTCGACGCCACCGTCGAACGTCTGCAGCTCACCGCCACCGGCCTCCGCGAAGATCGCCATATCGTCACCTGCAACGGCCGCCGCCTTCCTCTCACCCGCACCGCCCAGCACGGCACCCTCGTCGCCGGCCTGCGCTTCAAGGCCTGGGCGCAGCCCTCCAGCTTGCATCCCTGCCTGCCGATCAACGCCCCCTTGGTTTTCGACATCATCGACATCCACGAAGAACGCTCACTTGGTGGCTGCACCTATCACGTCGGCCACCCCGGAGGCCGCAATCACGAAAACTTCCCGGTCAACGAAAACGAAGCCGAAGGCCGCCGCCTCGCGCGCTTCGAAGCCCGGGGCCATACCCCCGGCAAAGTCGTCATCCCGCCCCTCGAAGCCAATCCCGAATATCCCCTCACCCTCGACCTGCGCTTCCGCCCCAACTTGTGAGGCGGTTTCGAGGCTGAGATCTCTTCAACCGCAGCCGCAGCCACCCGTGCCGCAGCCGGTCTTGGGGGCGGGTTCAGGAGTCGAGCAGGAACCGGTGCCGCAAGAGCCGGCAGAAGTGCCGCAGCCGCAGCCGGAGGAGCTTTTGCCGGTGCCGCAAGAACCGCCGCTGCAACAGCCGGAGCTGAGGCTGTCGCCAGTCCAGCCATCGGCACGATGGATCGGACAGGTCCAGCCGAGATAGCTGCCGCCAAGGCCGATGATCAGATCCAGCAGCTCGCGGGTCGAGCGGTTGATGCTAAGCCATTCGGGACGATCGAAACGCACGGCTTTAACAGTCCAACCTTCGGCGCTGGCTAAGGGGTCGAGCAGGTCGTAACCCAGGTTCATCGCTTCGGAAGAGAATTCCGACGCTGCGGCGGCGTTGGCAAAGACGGCGCTGTGGGTGATTTCCCGGGCGTCGATGAGTTCATCGCCCTGGCTCTCGAGTTGTTCGAGGGTGCGGCGATTGAGAATGCCTTGCAGCTCTTCGGAAGCGGGGAAAAGCGCTTGGGCGAAGAAGTCCCAGGCGGCATCGTGTTTGCTGCCGAAAGACACCGCGTAGCCACCGAGTTGCGACT
>CAMCSH010000099.1 GCA_945877655.1 Lentisphaera araneosa HTCC2155
TGCTGAAACACGAGAAGCCGGATATCTTTCTGGCGACCACGATCAAGCCGGTGGTCTACGGCCTACCCGCCGCCCGCGCCGCCGGGGTGCCTCGCGTCGTCGCCCTGGTCACCGGCCTCGGCTACACCTTCATCGGCGCCGGCCTGAAGGCCAAGCTGATCGGGTTCGCCGCGCGGATTCTTTATCGCAACGCCTGTCGTCAGGCGGACCGGGTGATCTTCCAGAATCCCGACGACCGCTTGGTTTTTGTCGAGGCCAAATTAGTCAAAACCGAAATCACTTCCTTGGTCGCCGGCTCCGGGGTCAATCTGTCGCGCTTCCCGCAAAGCCCCTTGCCCGAAGGCCCGCCGCTAGTCCTCTGCGTCGCCCGTCTCTTGAAGGAAAAAGGGGTGCGCGAATTTGCCGAAGCCGCCGCTTTGCTGAAGCCGCAATTCCCGCAGGCCCGCTTCGTCATCGTCGGCCCCGAGGACAGCGGGCCGAGCGGTCATTTGTGCAGCGACATCGCAGCCTGGAGCGGTGGCGCTTGCGATGCCGTTGGCGCCAGCAACGAGGTCGGTTTATGGCTGGCCAAGTCGAGCTTGTTCGTCCTGCCCTCGTGGCGCGAAGGCACCTCGCGCGCCGCCCTCGAGGCCCTGGCTAGCGGACGCCCGATCGTCACCACCGACGCCCCTGGCTGTCGCGAGACCGTGCGCGACGGCGTCAACGGCCAACTCGTCCCCTTGCGCGATCCGCAAGCTTTGGTGGCGGCGATCGGCCGTCTTCTCGCCGATCCCGAGCTGCGCCAGCGTCAAGCGGAGGCCTCGCGTCGTTTCGCGGAAGAGCGTTTTGATGTCAACAAGGTGAATGCCGAGATGCTGCGGCTGATGCAGGAGACTTGATTTCAGAAATCTTGCTTGCAAATCAAGCCCGCCCCGACTGGATCCAGGCGTCGAGCTGGGCGAAGTCGATGCCGGTGTAACGATGAACCAAGGTATCAGACATGCCGTCGACACGCATGGATTCCGCGGAGATCAATTTCTCGCGCCGAGCCTGTGCTTCGGCCTTCTGCTTGTCGGCTTCGGCTTTGCGCTCGCGCTCTTCGGCTTTCTGCTTGTCGGCTTCGGCCTTTTTGCGGGCTTTGATTTCCGTTTTTGTCTCGGCTTGGGCTTTCTTGGTGTTGGCTTGGGCTTTGTCGCGCTCTTCCTCGAGTCGCTGGGTGCGGCGCTCGCGCCGACGCAGATCGTCAAGGTATTCGTCCTCGATCGTCATCCGTTGGCGCATCTCCTCGGACTCCCCGGCGCGGCTGAGGCGGCGTAGGACGGGGCGGAATTCCACCGGCAACTGGCTTTCGTCGATGATCAAGGTGTGTCCGTCAGGCGAGTCCTTGCGATGCTGGTCGAAGACCTTGAGCAGGCTTTCGAGGGAATTGCGGGCGGCGTCGTGCAGATTGGGAACCTGGATGATGAAGCTGTCGTGGCTCAGGCATTCGATGAAGGGGCTGTGGCCCACGAGTTTTTTGCCGGTGATGGCGTCGAGCTGTTGCCTCGCCACCTTGATCGCCGGCACAGTAGGCATGCCGCTGAGCTTGTGGCCAAGAAGGTAGATCGCCAGCACCGGCAGAGGCTGCGGCACGGCATCCGGCGGCAGGCCCGGGACGACGTTGGCGGGGTTGGAATATTGTTGGCCGAGGTAGCGACGGAAACGCATGATGTCTTCGGCTTCCTTGGCCTTCTGGATCTCGATCAGAACCAGTTGGAAGCCGCCGTCGGCGAGCTTGACATGAGCGCAAAAATCAAGGCGGTAGACGAGCAGACCGCTGCCGACTTCGGCTTGCATCTCGGTCGGACGGGGCTCGACCTTGTCGATGTCCAGACCGGTGATCGTCGCGATCACCGTGCGGGCGCACTCAGGGTCGTCCATCAGGAATTTGAAGACGCTGTCGTAGAGGGGGTTGGCGATACGCATGAAGGGATTCTCGGGTTGATTCGCAAAGTCTAGCACCAAAAGAGCCGCCGCGCCAGTGGACGAATGGCGGTGAGCAACACTTTCCCGAGGATCGACGCAAGGGCAGGATGGTGCTGCGGAATGCGGGCCTGACGCTCAAGCGAGGGTCCAGCCGGAAATGAGACTTGAAGATGGGCTGCTTGATTCCTTGCAGATTCCGCATACGATTGGTGAGCTTCAAACCCGCAGGAGACCGCAAAAATGTCAACCCAGAACCGTGAATCCCAGAGCAGCCTGACGCCGAGATGCGCCCTCGATCTTCTGAAAAACGGCAACCGCCGCTTCGTCAACAATCTCCAGGCCGACCGCAATATGTTGCACCAGGTGAACGCCACCAAGGACGGTCAATATCCCTTCGCGGTGATCCTCTCCTGCATCGACTCGCGCACCTCGGCGGAGCTGATCTTCGACCTCGGTCTCGGCGACATTTTTTCGGTCCGGATCGCCGGCAACGTTCTCAACGAGGACATCCTCGGCAGCATGGAGTTCGCCTGCAAGATCGCCGGATCGAAGCTGATTCTCGTCCTCGGCCACACCCGTTGCGGCGCCGTCAAAGGCGCTTGCGAACACGTTGAGATGGGCAACCTGACGACTTTGCTCAACAAGATCTTCCCGGTGGTCCGCTCCTTGGGCAAAAGCCCCGAGGCGGCCGGCCTCAGTCCGGACGCCTTTGTCGAGCGGGTGGCGGAGGAGAATGTCCGCCAGGTGCTGCGCCAGATCCCCAGCCGCTCGCCCATCCTAGCCGACCTGATCGAACAGGGACGCGTCGGCATCGCCGGCGGGCTCTACGACATCGAGAGCGGCGAGGTGAGCTTCTTCGATGAGGTGTTTTGAGGGGGAGTGGGGAGCGGCAGGTGGAAGGAAACAGGATTCAGACATCTTGACCTGCTACCCGCTGGAGACGGTTTATTTCACTCTCCCCGCAACGATCGGCCGTTCCGTGGTGTAGAGCTGCGAGGCCTTGAGGGAGCTCCAGGACCAGCCGATGAGCTTGCCTTCGGCGTCGGCGTAGAGGCGCAGGAGGCCGCGGCCAAGGCCGCTTTGGTCGTCTTTGCGGGTGTCGCCGGGGCCGTGCTGTGACTTGGAGGAATCAATCACCGGGATCAGCCATTGTTTCGAGCCAGGGAGGAGCGGCGGAGTGTCGTCGCGGCGCGGCACGGCGGGGCCGTCGGCGAGCATGACGTGGCCGGTGTTGTCGGCGCCGTCCTCGTAGTCGACGGCGAGCAGATCGCCGGGGCGGAGCTCAGCGACTTTGTCGATGCGGGTGAAGCCCTTGCCTGCTTGGATCGCGGCGGCAAAATCGGTGGCGAGCGGTCGCCCCTTGGCCTTGGCTTTTTTCATCTCGGCCCAGAGCTCGGGATGGCAGCGCTCAAGGAGGGCGCCGATGAAGCCGCTGCAATCGCCTCGGGCGAGACCCGGCTGGCCGGCGACCGGCCAGGTGAAGAGCTGGAGGCCATGCTGGTATTTGCTGTCGCCAAGATGGGCGAGGAGATGGCGGGCCTGCTCGACGCTTTCGGGCAGGAGATGGCTCTCGGCCTTGCCTTCGCCGTTCATCAGTTTTTGCAGGCTGCCGTCGCGAAGGAATCGCTCGGCCTGCGGGTTGCCGAGGACTTCGGCGGCGAGGAAGGCGAGCGTGGCTTGTACGACGCGGCTTTGGATCGCGGCGTCATGCGAGCCGTCGCGACCCCGAGTGAGAAGGGTGTTCTCCTTGCCGGCGCCATTGAAAACCATGTGGTCGGCGACATCGAACCAGAGCAGAAAACGCGATCCTGCGGCCTCGGGGCTGGTGTCGAAGGAGAGACGGCGGCGCTCGGGGCTCATGTCCTTCTGCACCGGCGAAGAATCCTTGCCGCCGGTGATGTGCAGCGCCGGCAGGAAGACGCCGGAGCTGGCGAGACGCTCGGCCTCCAGCGTCGCCTGACCCTGCGGCGACAAGGCGATGACGGCTTTCAGGCGTTTCTCGCCGAAGAGGGTGTCGCCTTTGTCGATGTTGCGCGGACCGGCGGTCTGGCGTCCGGCGCAGGCCATGCTGGTCCAGGCGCCGTAGGAGTGGCCGGCAAGGGCGAGGCGCGACAGGTCGACACGGCCGAAAAGCGGCGACGCCTTGTCCTGATTGAGACGCTCCAGTTGATCGATGGCGAAGCCGACATCCTGGGCCCTGGCGATGCCTTGGCGCGGGTCCTTGAGTGCGGTCTGGAAGCTCGCGGCGCGGTCGCGAAGGGGCTTGTCTTTCCAGATCGACTCATCCGAGCCGGGGTGTTGCAGGCTAAGGCAGATCCAGCCTTGTGCGGCGCAGGCTTCGGCGAGGTAGGCGATGCCGTCGCGCGAGCCGCCGAGGCCGTGCGAGAGGAGGAGGACGGGGAGAGGGTCCTTGCCGGCGGGCAGGCGCAGCCGGACCGGCATGTCGCGCTTGCGGGTGGCGTCGTTCCAGTTCAGATCCTGGGTCTGGAACGCTTGCGGCGCGGCTGCCTGCCACGAGGGGCTTGCGGTTTCCGCAGGAGCCGGGGAGGGACTGGCGAAAAGCAGGTGCAGCAGCAGCGGAATCATGTGGGGCTCCGGGTTCATTCGGAATTACGATTGCGGTCGGCGCAAAGTTACGGCGGGGCGGAAAAAGGCGACCTGTACAACACCGGTTTGATCTTGTATGCCCCCGCATACCTCGGCGACCGGGGAGTGAGGGAGGAGGGAGTAAGGGAGTAGCTCCCTGCAGCTCACTCCCTTACTCCCCTGTTCCCTTACTCCCTAGCTAGTTGATCGTGATGTCGACTTGCTCAGATCGTAAAAAAGGGTGACCGAGCTTCCTGGTGTATGCTTGGCCAAGCCTGTCATCGACCCGCGACAGGGATTTTCGCTGTGCTAAATTCCGCCGTTCCCTCAACAACACAAGCGGAGATCCAAAACATGTCCAAGCTCACCAAAGTCGAAACCAAAGACGCACCCGCCGCCATCGGTCCCTACTCGCAAGCGATCAAAGCCAACGGCTTCATGTTCTGCTCCGGCCAGATCCCCCTCGACCCCGCCACCGGCAAACTGGTCGAAGGCGATGTCACCGTCCAGGCCCACCGCGTCTTCAAGAACATCCAGGCCGTCCTCGCCGCCGAAGGCAAGACCTTCGGCGACGTCGTCCGTTCCGAGTGCTACCTCGCCGACCTGAACGACTTCGCCGCCTTCAATGAAGTCTACAAGCAGTATTACGTCAACGACCCCAAGCCCGCCCGCAACACCTTCCAGGTCGCCAAACTTCCCCTCGCCAGCGCCGTCGAAGTTGCCGTCATCGTCGCGCTTTAAGTCGCCGATGAGCCTTGCCGACGAGATCGCCAAGCTCGACTCCCTCCGTCAGGCGGGAGTGCTGAGCGAAACTGAGTTTCAACAGGCCAAGGCTCGGCTTTTGACAGGTGAAAGCCCGAATCCGTCAGAAACACAATCTGACGGCGGCTTCAAACTCCGTTGGTGCAAGAAGAAGGAAGGCGCCTTCATTGCCGGTGTCTGCACCGGCATCGCGAGTGCAACTGCAAGCCCAACCTGGTTTTGGCGGCTTGTCTTTTTTATTGCGGCGTGCGCTCCCCATCAGTATTGGGAGCCAGCTTGCAGCTTCTCTCTCATTGTTTACATCTTTCTAGCCCTTTTCATGCCTAAGGAATAACCATGCCCAGTCTCAGGATCAAGCCGAAATTCACACCCGAGATCGACCCCGGCTTTGTTCCCGCTCCCCTGTGGAACAAGGCCTACCGCGAGCTCGCGGCGCAGACTCCCGGCGCGGCGCCGCTGGCCATCGGCCTGTCGCGTCCCGACGGCACCGCCTCGGTCTACCGCACCGTCAGCCTGCCACATCACGGTGAACACGCAGCCCTCAACGGCACTTACGTCGAGCGCATCGTCAAATTCCTCCTCTGGGCCCGCGGCGGCAACAAGATCTACCTTTGCGGCCCGAACGCCGAGGGCATCGCGGCCGATCTGCGCGGCATCTACTCCGACAAGGGCGCCCGCGCCTTTGACGTCGACTTCACCCGCAAGCTGTTCCAGACTGGCATCGAAGTCCTCGTCGTCGGCGAGCGCGAACTGCCGAAGGAATCCACCTCGCACCTGCCCCTCGGCCGCAACCTCGACGGCGTCCGCATCGGCTTCGACCTCGGTGGTTCCGACCGCAAATGCGCCCTTCTGGTGGACGGCAAGGTCGTCTTCTCGGAAGAGATCAAGTGGGATCCCTACTTCCAGAAGGACCCGAGCTACCAGTTCGACGGCATCATGCACTCGCTGAAGATCGCCGCCGATCACTGCCCGCCCGGCCGCAAGCTCGACGCCATTGGCGGCTCCTCCGCCGGCGTCTACATCAACAACGAAGTCGGCGTCGCCTCGCTCTTCCGCGGCATCACCGACCCGACGGTGTACGCCGACGTCGTCCGCCCGATGTTCAAACGCGTCCAGAAGGAATGGAACAACATCCCCTTCGAAGTGATCAATGACGGCGACGTCACCGCCTTGGCCGCCTCGATGAGCCTGGAAGTCAACGGCGTCCTTGGCATCGCCATGGGCACCTCGGTGGCCGCCGGCTACGTCGACAGCGAAGGCCACATGACCAACTGGCTCAGCGAGCTCGCCTTCGTGCCCTTCGACTACCGTGAAAACGGCCCCACCGACGAATGGTCCGGCGACGTTGGCTGCGGCGTGCAGTACTTCTCGCAGCAAGGTGTCGGCCGCCTCCTGCCGCTCGCCGGCATTCACCTGCCCGACGACATGCGCCTGCCCGAGAAGCTGGAAGAGCTGCAGAAGCTGATGAAGGCCGATGATCCCCGCGCCCTCAAGGTGTACGAGACGATCGGCATCTGCTTCGGCTACTACCTCGCCCACTTGTCGGAATTCTACGACTACGAACATCTGCTGATCATGGGCCGCGTCACCAGCGGCAGCGGCGGCGACGTCATCATCGCCAAGGCCAAACAAGTGCTCAAGTCGGAGTTCCCTGCCCTCGACATCAACCTGACCGTCCCGGACGAGAAGTCGAAGCGCCACGGCCAAGCCGTCGCCGCGGCTTCCTTGCCGAAGATCGGCTGAGGTTTCCAACCAAAAAAACCGGCCGCGGAAGGAATTCCGCGGCCGGTTTTTTTCGTTATTCCTTGGGAGCCCCGTAATAGGCCTCGATGATCTGCAAGCCCGCGCCTTTGAGGGAGAGAAAGGTGTATTCCTTCACTGTGATAGTTTCAATGACACCCTTGACTTGATATTTGACGCGCAGCTCTTTGCCGCCGGGGGATGGGTCACAGCCCATACTGTCGTTGGAGATTTGGAGCGACAGTTCGCCGTTTTTGATCGCGGCGTTGAGGACGGCGGTGACATCCATTTGCTTCGCAATTGCATCGAAGTGGTATTTCAGTTTCGTTTTGACCGCGATCAATTCCTCGCCGCTCAGTTTGCCGTCCTGATTGGCGTCCATTTCTTTGCCGATGCCGTTGCGGGTTCGCTCGTAGTTTTTGGCGATCTGTTCGGCGAAGGCAGTGGCTTCTTCATCGGACAAGACGCCATCTTTGTTGTGGTCAAATTTTCTTAAGAAGTTGGCAAGGACGGGATCGATTCGGGTAGCTTCGCCGGCTGCTTCCTTGTTTTTGGCTCTTTCCACTTCCAGGATTTTCTGCTTCGCCAGGCGGCCTGACTCGGGTTTGGCGGGTGGCGTCTTGCTGTCCTCGGCGCGGAGCGGCAGGATGAGCGCGAGGCAGAGAGGGTAAAGCATTAGTTTCATCGGGGAGTTCCTGAGCTGGTCGAGATTGAAGAGAGCAGACTTTGAGGAATGACACAAGTGTACCTCATGGCGGCGCGATGGGAAGGGAAGAGACGAGGAATCGTCGGGATTTTGCACGGGAAGCCATTGGCTCTTCCTTTCCCCGTCATCGCTTGTCAAGTTGGCGGTGACAGCGGGCGGTCGCGGCCTATCTTAGGTGGCTGAATTCATCAACGACGAGGAAAAAATCCCATGCTGCGCATCGCCATCCCCAACAAAGGCGCCCTTTCCGAAGGGGCCATCGAACTGATCCAGAAAGCCGGTTACGGCCTGCGCAAGGGTGTCAAGGATCTGCATTGCGTCGATGCCGGCAACGGCGTCGAGTTCTACTTCCTGCGTCCCACCGACATCCCGACCTATGTCGAATCCGGCGTCTTCCAGTTCGGCATCACCGGTCGCGACATCATGCTCGATTCCGGCGTCCTCCTGCACGAGGCCCTGCCGCTCAATTTCGGCCGCAGCAAGATGCACTACATCATCCCCCAGGGCCAGGAATTCACCGGCCTGCAGCAGTTCCAGGGCAAGCGCATCGCCTGCTCCTACCCCAACCTGGTCCGCCGCCACCTTGCAGCCGCCGGCGTCCAGGCCACCGTCATCGAGCTCTCCGGCGCGGTCGAAATCTCGATCCAGCTCGGCATTGCCGACGCCGCCGCCGACGTTGTCGAGACCGGCACCACCATTCGCCAGGCCGGACTGAAAACCGTCGGCGAGGCCTTGGTCCACTCGGAAGCCATCGTCGTCTGCAAAGACGCCTCGGGCCTGGCTGGAGCCGAGGCCCAGCGCTTCCTTCGCCGCCTGCAGGGCATCGTCACCGCCCGCCAGTACGCCATGGTCGAATACGACGTCCGCGCCAGCGATCTCGACAAGTGCTGCGCCATCTGCCCCGGCCTGCAGTCGCCCACCGTCATGCCTCTTCAGAACGCCGAGTGGCGCGCCGTCAAGGTGATGGTTCTCAACAAGGAGCTGGTCGATGTCGTCGACCGCCTCGCCGACGCCGGCGCCAAGGGCATCATCGTCACCGAAATCCGCAACTGCCGCCTGTGATGAGCCAGCCCGCTTTCAGCCACACCGACGAGGCGGGCAAGGTGTCGATGGTCGACGTCAGCGCCAAGCCGCCGCAGGTGCGCACTGCGCGCGCCAGCGGCCACATCAGCCTGCAGCCGGCGACGCTCTCGCTCTTACGTGACAACGGCCTGAAAAAAGGCGATGTCCTGGCCTCGGCCCGGATCGCCGGCATCATGGCGGCGAAACGCACCGCCGAACTCATTCCCCTTTGCCACCCGCTTCTCATCGATCGCGTACACGTCATCGCCGAAGCCGACGACACCGGCGTTGCGGTGAGCGCGGAAGTGCGCTGCACCGGGCGCACCGGGGTCGAGATCGAAGCGCTCACCGCGGTTTCCGTCGCCCTGTTGACCGTCTACGACATGTGCAAAGCGGCCGACAAGTTGATGGTGATCAGCGACATCAAGCTGCTGGAAAAAACCAAGGAGCCGATAAGCGGCTCCTGAGTTCAGTCGGCTCGAATCACACCCGCAAGTTCGTGCCTGCCCGGAAACTAGGGAGTAGCACGGATCGGGAATAGCCGCCTCGGAGCAGGAGCGAAAAACGGCTAGAATCAAGTAACTTGCCGCATTAAACCCCCAACCCGAGACCCGAACATGTCCCGCACCTACGTCTCCTTCGACTGGGCCTTGAAACGCATCCTCCGCGACAAGGCCAACTTCTGCGTCCTCGAAGGCTTCCTGTCTGAGCTCCTGCACGACGACATCACCATCATCGAACTGCTAGACAGCGAAGCCAATCAGGAGCACTCCCGCGACAAATTCAATCGCGTCGACCTGCTGGTCAAAACCGGCAAGGATGAGCGCATCATCATCGAAGTCCAGAACGATTTCCAGCGCGACTATTTCCAACGGATGAGCTACGGCACCGCCAAGGTCCTGACCGAGAACATGAGCACCAAGCTCGAATACCGCGAAGTCAAGCGCATCATTTCCGTCAGCATCGTCTACTTCGATCTCGGAGAAGGCCAGGATTACATCTACTACGGCAGCACCGTCTTCGACGGGATCCACCGCCACGACCGCTTGCAACTCAGCGAGGACCAGCGCAAGGCTTTCGCCTGCCATGAGGTCGGCGAGCTCTTCCCGGAATACTACCTGATCAAGATCAAGAGTTTTGCCGACATCACCACCGACACCCTGGATGAGTGGATCTATTTCCTGCGCAACAGCGACATCCTGCCGAGCTTCAAGGCTCGCGGCCTGCACGAAGCCCGCCAGCGTCTCGCCCTCCTGCAGATGAGCCGTGAAGAGCGCGTCGCCTACGACAACTACATCGAAAACCTCCGCTTCCAGAACAGCGTCAGCCGAACCCAACTCGAAGATCTTGAACAGGCCCGCAAAGATGCGGAGATCGCCAAAGCCGCGACCCAGCAAGCGCAAGCCGCGACCCAGCAAGCGCAAGCCGCGACCCAGCAAGCGCAAGCCGAGCGGGAGAAAGCACAGGCCGAGACCCAGCAAGCGCAAGCCGAGCGGGAGAAAGCACAGGCCGAGACCCACGCGGTCCGAACTAAAGCCATCGCCGCACTGGTCGCCGCCGGCTTGACTGACGAACAGGCCCGCGCCAGCCTCGGTTGCTGAGCAAGATCCCGCAAAAATCGCTGTCGCCTAATTCCGCAGTCATTCGCTGGAACAGCCGCAACTGATCAGTTTAACGACTTCAAAACAAAGGAGCCGGTGCTCGGCTCCTGAGTTCAGGTTTTTACGGACTCCGGCTCAGTGATGAACTTCCGGAGTCGCAGCTTTTTTCGCTTAGTGTTTGGCTTCGGCCGGCTTCTCGCCTTGCAGTGCCTGCAGGCGCTCGTCGATGGCCGGGACGGCGGATTGGGCGGTGTCGCCCTTGACCTGCGTTTTGAGCTCGTTTAGCAGCTTCACCGCGGCCTCTTTTTTATCGATCTTGGCCAGCACGTCGGCTTTCATGAAGTGCAGGATGATGTGGGGGAAGGCCTCGTCGGTTGAGGTCGGGATGTCCTTGCCGAGATTGGCGATCCGGGCATCGATCTGGACCAGCAGGCGCTCGGCGACGTCGGTCGCGAGTGTGGGGGCGCTGACGAGGGGGCCGAGAAGCTTGAAAAGCTCTTCGGCGTCGACATTGGCGGGCAGCTTGGCGATCTTGTCGAGGACGGCGCCGGGATTCTCCTGGGCGTCGATCTGGCTCTGGAGGTTGTCGATCATGCTTTCCAGCCCGGCTTTGGGGTGGGCTTCCGCCAGCTTCTTGATCGCGGCGAGGGCGTTCTTGGTTTCGCCGCCTTCGAGCATGGGCTGGATCTTGGTGGTGAATTCCTGCTCGATCAGGTTCATTTCGGCTTCTTTATCGGCGCTTTTCTTGGCCAGTTGTGCCGCCGTGATCTTGCCGTCGGCGAGGCCGAGGACGGTTTCGGCGTCGAGCTCGCCGGGGTGGCCGATCCAGGCGATTTTACCCTTGATGACGAGGAAGGCGCAGGGGATGCCGCTCTGGCCGGCGGCCTTCAGCCATTGCGTCGCGAAAAAGCCGTCCGCAGTGTCGCCGGCGACGTTGTAGCTCATCTTTTCGGCCTGCTTGTCGACAAAGGCCTGCACCTTGTCGGCAGTTTGGCGTTCCCAGACGTTGACGCCGACGATGGTGACCTTGCCTTCGGTTCCCTTGGCGATCTCGGAAAGGTGCGGGAAGGCCGCGACACAGGGTCCGCACCAGGTGGCCCAGCACTCGAAGATATAGGTCTTGGCCGGGTCGATTTTGTCGAGCGCGGTGCCCTTGTAGAATTTCGAGAATTTGATTTCCGGCGCGGCGCTGCCGACTTTCAGGGTGGCGTTGTTTTCGTCGAGCTCATCGAGGCCGACCTGGTCGGCATCCTGGTGCGGCGCGGGCTTGGGTGCCGGCTCTGCGCGATGTTCCGCGGCCAGGGAGCTGAGGCCGAAGACGGCGAGGACGAGGGAGGCGAACAGGCTTTTCATGGGCGATCCTGGGATTGATTTGGGCTGAGGGCAAATTAGCATCGGCAAGTTCCTTTACGCCGATGGCAGGTGGTTTTTGATGAGGCCAGTATCTTCCCGGCAGGAGGGAAGAGATGAATCATCAAGAGTTTTTGGCGACCCACGCCGCCCCTGGCCGGATCGGTCTCTCCGGCGGGCCGGACCGGATTTCGCGCCTGATCGGCTTTGTTCAGCGCCATGTCGAGCCGGATCACCAGCCTGGCCTCTGGTCGCACGCCTTCCTCATGCAGGGCAGACGGGTCGACGGCCATCATTGGGTGATCGAATCGGACCTCTCGTACAGCCGCCGCCATCTCCGCCTCGGGGCCCAGGAGAACCGCCTGACGAAATATGCCGACCAAGAGGAATACCCGCGCCTGCAGATCCTCGACTTCGGTCTCAGCCAGGCGCAGGCCGACGCCGTCACCGCGGCCGCCCTCGACCTGGTCATCCGTCGCATCCGCTACAGCTTCGGCGAATGCCTCGGTGGCGTCCTCGCCATGCGCCACCCGACTTTGCGCCCCACGCACAATCCGATGGCGCGCGACAAGGCCCTTTTCTGCAGCTCTTTCGTGCGCGAGGCCTTCCTCGCCACCGGCATCGATCTCTGCCCCGGCCTGGCGGTGAAGAACACCATGCCCAGCGACCTGGCGCAGTCGCCGCTGATCCGCGGCTACTGGGAGCTCAAGGGCTGAGAGCAATCAATAGCCGCGGCGCTGCTGGCGCCAGGCGCTCGGGCTGAGGCCGAGGCGGCGCTTGAAGAGATTGCAGAAATAGGCCGAGTCGTTGAAGGCGCATTGCCCGGCGATCTCGGCGACGCTGAGGCGGCTGTTCGCCAATAATTCTTGCGCCGCCTTCATCTTCCGGTCGAGCAGGACGGCTCCGGGCGTTTTTCCCATTTCCTTGATGAAGCCTCGTTCCATCCGCAGGCGCGTACAGCCGATCTCCTCGCAGAGGGATTTGATGTTCATGCCGGAGGCGAAGCCGGCTTCGATCCGCAACAAGGCCTGGCGCACCAGCGGGTCGGAGGTGAAAACCGTGCCGGTGGATTCGCGCTCGATCACGGCATCCGGCAGGATGGTGGTCACCGGCGGCACCGGGCGCCCATGCAACAGGTCATCGAGCAGGCCCGCCGCCGCGCGGCCGAGCTCGAAGGTTTTGTAGTTTAAACAACTGAGACTGGGGCGCACCGACAGACACTGGTTCTCCATGCCGCCGATGCCCAGTACCGACACTTCCCCGGGAACCGCGATGCCTCTCTCGAGACAGCGATTGATCACCACCGCGCCCAAGGCGTCGTTGCAGCAGATGATGCCGATCGGCTTGGGCAGATCGATCAGCCACCTGAGCAGTTTCCGGTCGCGGATGAACTGGCCGAGCGTCCGTGACGAATAGTCGTAGCCGTTGACCGCCAGCTGGTCTTCGCCGGCCGGGAAGAACAAGTGCGACTCGAGGCCGCGCTCGCGGCAGATGCGGGTGAAAAAGCTGTCCTGGCCGGAGGAGAGAGCGAAGCCGGCGTCGCCGCAATAGGCGAGACGGCGGCAGCCTGCCTGCTGGAAGAAGTCGATCGCGGCGGTGACGCTGGCCGAAGTCGAATGCTCGAAGCGCGGCGCCCCAGGGAGAAAGTCGCGGATGTAAAGATTCACCACCGGCACCTTCAGGGCCTTCAACTTGCGCCCGACCTTCGCCGTCGGGATGTGGGCGATGACGCCGTCGACAGTCTTCAGCCACAAGGGCATGTCGGAGTCCGAGAGGAACTCGAAATGCGGCATCACCCGCCACTGCGC
>CAMCSH010000100.1 GCA_945877655.1 Lentisphaera araneosa HTCC2155
GCCTCTGAGCTTCTTCCCCGAAGCGCCGCGTCCGCTCCTCATCGGTGAACTCAGCCTCGACCAGAGCGCTGCGCCCTCCGTCACCCGCGCCGCCGCCCTCGAGCTCGGCAAGGCCCTCGCCACCAAGACCGGCAAAGCCCACTGGAGCGCCCTCTGCGGCAGCTCCCTGCCCGCCACCGCCGGCTACGGCGAACTCCACGCCGCCGGACCCCACGCCGCCCTTCTGCTCCTGCCCCTCGAGTCGACCCAGGAAGCCCGCGGCGCCCTCGCGCAGGCCCAGTCTCTGCCCGTGCCCAAGGGCTGCACCTTGCGCTGGCGACTGCAAAGCGTCGGCCCCCGCGCCGCCTGGAAGCAACGCTTCGAAATCAGCGGCCCGGAAGCTGAAATGAACGCCTTCCGCAAAAAGCTCGATGGCGGCATCGCGGCCACCGGCCTGCACCAGGAATTCCACAGTGCCTCCTCCTGGAAGCTGGTCTTGGATCAGGACGAAGCGGCCAAACGCCACATCACTCCCGCCGACACCGCGCTTGCGCTCGCCGCAAACCTGCACGGCCTGCCGGTGCTCGACATCCATCAGCAAGGCGAAACCCTGCCGGTCACCGTCCTGCCGACTCGCAGCGGCGACAACGATGTCGAACGCCTTCGCGACGCCTTCATCTACCCCTCCCGCGGCGAACCCTGCCTGGTTTCCGACGTCGCCAAGCTCGAGAAAATCACCGAGCCCGCCTGCCTCGAGAAGAAGCAGGGCCTGCCCTTGATCACCCTCATCGGTGACAGCGAATCCAATGCCTTGCCGCAGCTTCGCGCCCTCACCGCCTCCTTCCCCGGCCTGACGGTGGAAGACTGCGGCGTCGCGCGCCTCGGCGCCGAAGCCAGCTCCGCTCTTTACGACAAGATCCCCTTGGCCGCCGCCTTGATCTTCATCGCCCTGATTCTGCAATGCGGCTCCTTGCGTTCGCTCCTGGTCAGCCTGAGCATCATCCCGCTCGGTCTCACCGGCTCCGCCTTGGCCCTCAAGTTCAGCGGCGTACCCCTCAGCTTCATGGCCATCCTCGGCATCACCGCCATGGCCGGCCTCGCCCTCAACATCGCCATCGTCCTGGCCGCCGCCATCCGCCAGGAACTCGACGCCGGCGGCGATGCCATCGCCGACATCTCCCGTGCCGCCGCCTCCCGTCTCGAACCGGTCTTGCTCTCCACCCTCTGCGCCTTCGCAGGCGCCATCCCCCTCGCCTTCTCCGGCGACGGCCTCTGGCTCCCCCTCGCCCTCGCACTCATCGGCGGCCTGATCGTCGCCACCCTCGGTGGCCTGCTGCTCATCCCGCTGCTCAGTCGTCTGCTTTTGGGGCGCTGAATCGCTCGGCGTTTGCTGTCGACAGTTATGGAGCGCGGCAGTCCGCGCAGCGACTGCGGCCCTTCCATGTCCGGCGGCGGTCCGAAGAATCAAACGAGCCGCTTTCGTGATCTGCGCCGGCCGCAAATCCGCGTTCCCTTCCCCTTGCCAGTTGCGGACATTCCGGCCGCAGTCGCTCCGCGGACTGCCGCGCTCCATGGCAAGGCTTTCGTAATCTGCGATGGCCGCAAAACCGCGTTCCCTTCCCCTTGCCAGTTGCGGACATTCCGGCCGCAGTCGCTCCGCGGACTGCCGCGCTCCAAGGCTTTGGGCCCTCAATCCTCCGGCAGCGGCTGGTCCTTGGTTTCGCGGGCGAAGGGCAGGGCGCCAAGGCCGAGGAGATAGATCAAGGCGATCAGAGTCGCGGCCCATTTGAGCTCGATTTTTCCTTGCATCCAGCCCATCAGCCAGGGGCCGGCGGCGGCGAAGTAACGGGCGACGTTGAGGCAGAAACCGGCACCGGTGGCACGCAATCGCGAGGGATAAAGCTCGGGCAGGTAGATGATGTAGCCGGAGAACATGCCGCCGGTGAAGAAGCCCATCAGGGGGACCCAGATTTTTGCGCTCGCCGCATCGACCGAGAGATGGAAACACAGCGGCGTGACGATCAGGCTGCCGAGGAAATAGAAGGCGAAAGAATGACGGCGTCCGAGATAGACGGCGATCGGAGCGCAGACCAGGAAGCCGGCCATCTGGGCCAGAGTCTGCCAGTTGGTGATCGTCACCTTTTCCGATTGGGCCAGAGCCGCGGGCAGGCTGTGCAGGGCCTGTTTGAGAAGATCCTGCGAGAAATAATTGGCGCCCCAGATGCCGAAGACCCCGGCGATGGCGAGGGAGACGCCGACCAGAGTGTGGCAACGGAAACGCAACGAGAAGAGCTCGGTCAAGGAACCCGCTTCGTTGGTCTTGTGGGTGGCATGAGCGTGCGTCCAGGTGTCGGGCTCCTTGACCGCGTAGCGCAGGAGCACCGTAAGCAGTGCCGGAGCGATGCCGACCGCGAAGGCTTCACGCCAGCCGTAGCCATGGTCTTTCAGGCTGGAGCAGATGGTGTTGGCGAGGATGATGCCGATGCTGGCGGCGCTCTGCAGGATGCAGGCGACCCAGGTCCGGGCGCGAGTCGGGAAGACCTCGGCAATCAAGGCGGCGCCGCAGGCCCATTCGCCGCCGACGCCGAGGCCGGTGAGGAAGCGGCAGACCGCCAGTTGTTCGATGTTCTGGACGAAGCAGGAGAGGCCGGTGAAGACCGAATAAATCAGGATGGTGTAAAGCATCGCCTTGGTCCGGCCGATCTTGTCGCTGAGGACGCCGAAGAGGATGCCGCCGGTGGCCCAGCCGACCAGCAGTGCCGCCTGGATGCCGCCGGCCCAGAGCGCGACCTTGGGATCCGACGCGGGGAGCTTGAGGAGCTCGCTGGTGGCGTCGGTCTTGACGAAGGTCCAGAGCAGGGCGTCCATGACGTCGAAGGTCCAGCCGAGCCAGGCGACAAACAACACCAGCCATTGGTAGCGGGTGATGCCTCGCCACCAGGGGCCGGAATCGATGGGTGATGCGGCAGGAGTCATGTGAGCCTCGCGGTATGCTGAAGGAAAGCGGAAGTGCGGAAGATGACGCTCGCGCCGAATTTTTCGCCATCGAATCGTCACGTTCGTCAGCGAGCGGGAACTTGTAGTCCGTGAGACCTTGAGCCTAAAAACCGCAGCAGAGCCATGGAACCGGGTTGAAAGGTTGAAACGCAAGCACATGAACAACAGAAATAAGAGACGAATCTACGCGCATCGCTCAAGGTTCGCGCAGATGACTGCAGAACCTTTGCGTCATTGTCGTTAGTTGTTGCTGTTGCAGCTAATCCTTTCAACCTTTCAACCTTTCAACTGCGGTTTTTAGGGTCATCCCGCTTCAACTTCTCCGGCTGGGCCGACGATTGACGCTCGGCCCAGATCACCGCCGCGATCACCAGGGAGCCGCCGAGAAGGGCGCGGGGACCGAGGATTTCACCGATCCAGAAATAGGCGGCGATGGCGGCGAAAACCGGCTCGAGAGAAAAAATTAAGGCGGCATCTTCGGCCCGGACCTTGCCCTGCGCCAGCGATTGCAAGGCTAACATGCCGGCGGTGGCGACAGCGCCGAGATAGATCAGGACCGGCCAGGAACCGGAGGCCGCGGTCAAAATGTCGGGCAGGCTTTTGCCGGTGAAGAGGAGCATCGGCAGCGACAAAGCGGCCATCAGGAAGACCTGGCTGGCGGCGAGGTGAAGCGGCTTGTGATCCGCCGCGACTTTCGACAGGTTGATGATGTAGAGGGCGTTGCCCAGGGCGCAAAGGAAGGTGAGGGAATCACCGCGCCAGTCCGCGCCGCCCTCCCACGACATCAAGCCTAAACCGAGCAGCGCCAGCAGTGCCGCGGCGATCAACTTCGAACTCGGAAAACGTCCGAGGAAACAGCCGATCACCGGCACCATCAAAACGTTGACCGAAGTGATGAAGGCGGAGCGGTTGGACGAGATGTAGCTGAGGCCCCAAGCCTGGCTGACATAGCTGATAAATGCGAGAATAGCCAAGCCGATGCCCGCCTTCCAGGTCGCCGCTGAAATCCGGAAAAGCAAGGGCGAAAGGCAGATGGCCGCGATGAAGAAACGCAGGGCCGAAAGGGTCATCCCATCCAGCCCCGGGCATTGGCTCAGACCCTTGAGAATTGGGAAGGTGCTGCCCCAGACCATGGTCACAAAAACCAGAATGAGAATGGGGCGTTTCATGGCGATAAAATCCTGATGGACTGGAAGCTGGAGTTCAGCTCATGACAGTGTGACGATCTTGTAGAAGCCTTCTTCCCAGATCAAATAATTGCGTCCGCCAACGAAGATCGGGAACAGCGCCGAGCTGATGACTTCAGTGGCGACATGCTCGCCGCTCTCGTAGTTGAGAATCGAGACCTGGGTCTTGTGCTTGCCGACGGCGACGCCAAGGCTGAGTTCCTTGGTCGTCTCATTCGCCCCGTAGACCAGGTTGTAGCTGTTCACGTTGTAGCGGACATTGCCCTTGTAGGCTTTGAAGAAACTGGTGTTGCTCCACAGCTTGGCGCCGGTGTCGAGAGCATAGGCGCTGAGCGCTTCGCTTTTCACATCGAAGTGGATCAGCGCGCCATTCTTGACGGCGCTGCTGGCCCTGGTGACGGCGAGCAGAGCCGGATTGGCGAGCTTGACGGTTTTTCCGGCGCAGGAAATCAGGTTCTGTTCGTTGAAGTAGACGCCGCCGTGGAGGTGGCTGAATTTGGCGCCGTCGATGCGGATCGAGTGCGGCAGATAGTCAGGACGATAAGCCTGAATGAAGGTGGCGATGTCTTTGGCCTCCTTGGCGGGAGCGTTGCCGAGGGCTTTGAGCTTGTCGTCGTAGAAGAGCAGGGCACTGGGCTGCCAGGGCGGGCTTTGGACGACGAAGAGCTCCGGGCTCAAGACCAGTGGAGTGCCGGCAGTTTCCTTGACGTCGAGAATCTGGATCGTGTCGCCCTTGGACAGGATCAGTTTGAAGCGTTCGTCGGTGGTCTTCAGCTGGGTCAGCGAGTGACCTTGGAAGAAGTCGCTGCTCATGAAGAAGAAGCTCGGCTTCTGTTCAGCAGATTGTTGGTAGATCACGGAAAGCATTGACGAACTCCAGATTTAAATGGCGAGCAAACTATCGCCTCGACCCTGCGATACCACTTGCCGCCAACTTTCGCTTGGTTTTTGAACCCCTTTGTCTTATCTTGGAAGAACCAGCCTCAAGGAAAGCCATGCCCGAGATTCTCGCCCTCTTGCTGATGATCGCCGCCCTGGCCTTCCTGTGGCGCTTCCTCCGCGATGAAAAACCAGCGCCTCCCGAAGCCCCCGCGGCGACGCCCAAAACCGCTGCGCCGCTCCCCAAGCCGGTGCCTTTGCCGAAGAAGAAAACCAAGAAGCAGCGCAAGGCCGAGAAGCAGGCCGCGCCCACGCTTGCGGTGAGCGCAAAAGCCCCCGCACCTGCGCCTGCGCCGCCCGCCGTGATCGCCAAGGCTCCACCCTTGGCGGAAGTCGCAAAAGCGCCGCCGCCTCTTCCGCCGCCGCCCGCACCCAAAGCTCCGCCGCCGCCGGCTAAAGCCAAGCCTGTCGCCGCCAAAAAATCCAAGCCGAAAGAGGTCAAGGCGCCGAGCGATCCCAGCCTGATCAAAGGCACCTGCATCGAAGTGGTCGACGGCGACACCTTGATCTACCGCGATGACCATCGCCGCGTCCGCAAGCTTCGCCTGAAAGGCATCGACAGTCCGGAATACCGGCCTTTGCAGGATCACGGCGCCGAAGCCAAAATGGCCTTGGCGGGCAAGGTCGACGGACGCCGCATCGAGGTGCGCGTGCTTGAGCTCGACATGCACGGACGCGAGCTCGGCATCGTCTTTCATCTCGGCCGCAACGTCAACGAGGAACTGGTGGCCGAGGGTCACGCCTGGAACTTCGCCTATCGCAGCGACCCCCTGCATCCGCACCTCGACAGCCTTGAGCGCCAGGCCAAACTTGGCCGCAAGGGCCTGTGGCAGGGCCAGCGACCGATCCACCCGAAGGACTTCCGGGCGCGGAACCGCTATTGATTGGGTTTCGACGCCAGCCTTTGATCAGGGCCTTTTGGCGCCGCATCGAAAAAATGCGACCTGTATCACTCGGGATTCTAATCTATCTCGAGGCTTGGGAGTGAGGGAACGAGGGAGTTGGGGAGTGAACTCTTATGCGCTCCTGCCTTACTCCCTATCTCCCTCACTCCCTGGTTCGACGCTGACAGCGAAGAGAATCCAAGATCAATATCCCAAGATTGAACCTAAAAACCGCAGCAGAGGAATGGAGCCAGGTTGAAAGGTTGAAAGGTTGAAACGCAAGCGCATGAAATCAGCAACAAGAGACGAATCTAATGGCAACGCTCAGGGGCGGCGAAGATGACTGCCGAAGCTTTTGTTCCGAGTCGTTAGTTCTTGCTGTTGCAGCTAATCCTTTTAGCCTTTGAACCTTTGAACCTTTCAACTGCGGTTTTTAGATTGAACAGCGAGCAATATCCCAAGATTGAACAGCGAGCAAATCAAAAAGCGCCGCAGCGATGCGGCGCTTTTTGCTTTTGCCTTCCAGCTCAGTGCGGCAGCTGGCAGTAGACCAGGAACTTGTAGATGAAGAAGGCGAGAGTGCCGGTGACTGGCAGGGTCAGAACCCAGGCCCAGACGATCTTGCCGACCAGGCCCCATTTCACGGCGTCGAGGCTCTTGCTGGCGCCGACGCCCATGATCGAGGTCGAGATGACGTGGGTGGTGGAAACCGGCATGCCCATCGAGCCGGTGACGGCGAGAACGCTGGCGGCGGTGGTCTCGGCGGCGAAGCCGTGGATCGGCTGCAGGCGGACCATTTTGTGCCCCATGGTTTTGATGATGCGCCAGCCGCCAGCGGCGGTGCCGAGGCACATGGTCATGGCGCAGATGAAGATGATCCAGCTGGGAATGCTATCGGCGCTGTTTTTCAGGTTTTCGAGGGCGGTCTTGTTGACATCCTTGTCTATTTTCGGCGCCTTGGCCAGGCCGACCGTGATCAGGGCTTTCTGGAAGGAGCTGATGATGACGGTGTTGTCATGCATTTCCTGGACGCGGAGCGAGGCGCTTTCGCCGCGGGCCTTGGCGATTTCATCGGCCTTGGTGGCGAAGGCTTTGCTGGCTTCGGTGACTTCGCCCTTGTGTTCGTTTTGAAGCGCGAGGAAGGCGTACGAAGCTTCTTTCGCCTTGCAGGGGCCGAGCTTATCGGTCGCAGCAGCAAACTTCACCAGTTCGACTTTGTACTTGTCTTTGGCGGCACTGGACTTGGCATCGAAATCCGAGACCTTGACCGGATCGGCCTTGACCAAGGCTTCGACTTCGCCCAAGCGTTTCAGCTTGCCGTTGATCTTGGTACGGCCAGCCGCATCCGTCGCTTTGGCGAGATCGGCGTCGAGCTCGCCGCGGAGCTTGACCGGATCTAGGGAGTATTTGACATCGGTGCCGGCATCTTTCATCTTGCCGTATTCGCTGGTGATCGCTTTCAGGGCCGTCTCGAAGTCTTTGCTCTTGTCGGTTTTGAGGAAGTGGAAAACTTGCGGCATCTTGTCGATGGTGCCGGCCGAGGTGGCGGCGAAGCAGGCGAGGAAGATGATCGCCATGGTCTTCTGGGCGTCGGCGAGACCGTGGGCAAAACCCATGAATCCGGCGGAGGCGATCTGCAGCTTGCCGAAGACTTTCTGGATGATGCGAGGACGCATCCGCACGGCGATGATGGTCAGGAGCATCATAAAGATGAAACCGATGGTGAAGCCCATGATCGGCGATAGGAACATCGGCTTGACGATTTTCGGCCAGATACCGACACCATCAACATCCCACTTCAAGGCCGTCCATTTCATGCCGTCGGAACCGGGAACCAGAGTGGTGGCGGCCAGCACGGCGCCGCAGAGCGAGCCGATGAGGGCGTGCGAAGACGACGACGGAATACCGAACCACCAGGTGAGCAGGTTCCAGCTCAAGCCTGCAAGCATCGCGGCGAGGATGGCCGTCTGAGTGGCGAATTGCGGATCAACGACGTCGTTGGCGATCGACTTGGCGACGGCGACGCCGGCGAAGGCGCCGACCATGTTGGTGACCGAGGCGAGCATGATCGCCTGGCGGGGAGTGAGCACCTTGGTCGAAACCACGGTGGCGATGGCGTTGGCGGCGTCGTGGAAGCCGTTGACGTATTCAAAAGCCAGGGCTGCAATCAGCACCAGGCACAAGAGGATGATGGCTGTCTCCATGGAGAGAAGAGGCCTGGATCAGGAGTATTTGAGGGCGATGGCGAAGACGATCTTGCCGGCGTCGCGGCAGCGGTCGATGGCGCGCTCGAGCATCTCGTAGATGTCTTTCAGGATGATCACTTCCTTGGCTTCGATCGAGCCGGTGTAGAGATCCTTGAGGAGGCCGACCATCAGGCGATCGGCGTCGTTTTCGATGTTCTGCAGCTTGTCGTAGGCGTCCTGGATCTTCTCGCCGTGTTCCTTGCGGCACAGGGCTTCGACCATCTGCTCGACCACTTCCGAAGCGGAAGCGAGCATCTGCAGTTGTTTGCCGACGATGTCGGAACGGAACTGATCGGGGCAGATGGCGAGGCGCTCGCCGATTTTCTCGTCGGTCTTCTGGATCTTGTAGAGAGCGGTGGAGAGGGCTTCGATGTCTTCGCGTTCAAGCGGGGTGACGAAGGTCTGACAGAGTTCGTGGGTGACCTGGGTGTTGATACGCTTATGGCGGCGGCGGCTCTCGACCAGGGACTCCATGGTTTTTTCAAAGACGGGTGTGCCCAATTGCGAATGAAGCGTGATCAGCAGCTGAGCGCTGTTCTTGGCTTCGACTGCGCCGGAACGAAGGAGGTCGAAGAACTTGGTGTCTTTGCCGAGAAGTTTGTCGAAGAATGCGCTCATCATGAGCTCCGTTTGTTAAGGATGGGTTAAGAATCTGTAAAGACGCGCGAGACTTTATCGCGACAATGCAAAAAATGAAGAGAGACCTGATCATTGCCGTCCCCGTGAAATCAAGCGCCATGAGTACCGCGCCGCCTATGTCCGTGCCGACCTCGACCATCGCCCTGACCAGCCAGACCCTCAGCTACGGCCTGAAAATCGCCAATCTGGGGTGGAAAGCGGCCTGTCAGCAGGATCCGGCTTTGCGGAAGGGCTTGAACATCGTCGAAGGACATGTTGTCTATCACGCGGTGGCCGAATCCCTCGGCTTGCCCTACAAGGAGATCTGATCCTCATGCAGCCCGCCTCGCTTGACCGCCTTGACTGGCAGATCATCGCCATGCTGTCGGAGAATGGCCGCACCGCCAACTCGACCATCGGCGACAAATTGGGAGTCACTGAAGGAACCATCCGTCAGCGCATCCGCCGCCTGATGGAAGTCGGCGTGCTGCGGATTTCCGGCCAGGTCAACCCGGAATTCCTTGAGGGTCACCAGCTCCTCTTGGTCGGCATCAACATCGGCGAATCGAGCCAATTGATGAAGGTCTTCGAGCGTCTCGGCCAGCTGCCGGAAGTGAAGTCGGTGGCAATCCTTTCCGGCCGTTACGACCTGATCATCCAGGTGGTGGTCGAGTCGAATCACGGCGTCATCAAGTTCCTCACCGAGTCGCTGGCCAGCATCGAAGGCATCCGCGCCACCGAGACTTTCATCGTCCTGAAGACGCACAATTACTGGCTGTGAAACCCAGTTTTTCGAGCTGAAAAACCCGGAGCCGCAAGCTCCGGGTTTTTTTCTTCGCCCTCAACCGGGCTTAACCCGTCCGGCTTCGAGCTGTTGCAGCAAGGCTTCGGTGGAACGCAGGATCATCGCCTGGACTTCCAGGAAGACCTGGAGATCGGAGCTGGTCCAGGGATCGGGAACCGGCGGCACCGGAGTGCCGGGTTGGTGCTCGGGATCGAACTCGCGCAAGAGGCGGATGCGGTTGCGGACGCTGGTGTTGGCATTGAGACTGTGCAGGGCGGCTCGGTTCGATTCATCCATGACGATGATCAGGTCCTGCTCCGCCAGTTCAGCGCTTTTGATTTGGTGCGACTGGTGTTTCGACAGATCGAGCCCGGCCTGGAGGGCGCAGCGGACGGTGCGGCCGTCGGCACCGTGGCCTTCGTTCCACCCCGAAGTGGCGCGAGAGGCGATCTGGTAGTGGCGGGCCTTGCCGCCGCCGAGTTTCTTGAGATGAAAGCGGAAGGCGGCTTCGGCGAGGGGCGAACGGCAGATGTTGCCGAGGCAGACGAAGAGGATTTTGTGGCGTTGCGGCAGGGTGCTCATGTGCGGTCTCCCAAGATCGACGAGCCGACCCGGACCAGCGTTGCGCCTTCCGCAATCGCCAGCTCGAAATCGCCCGACATGCCCATCGACAATTCAGTCAATCCAGGATAAACGCCGGCATGCTGATCGCGCAAAATCCGCAGCTTGGCGAAGGCGGCGCGGGTGTCCTCGTCGCTGGCGTCGACAGCGCCCATGGTCATCAAGCCTTTCAGCTCGAGCGCCGGCTCAGCGGCGGCGGCAGCAAGGACCTCGGCGAGCTCTTCCGGACGGCAGCCGCTCTTGCTGGCTTCGCCGGTGCCGTTGACCTGCACCAGGACCTTGGGACGGCGTCCCGCGGCGGCGGCGAGGCGGCCGAGGCGTTGGCACAGTTCGACCGAATCGAGCGAATGGATCCACGCGGCGTGTTCAGCGGCGGCTTTCGCCTTGTTCGACTGCAGCGGGCCGATGAGGTGCCATTCGGCTTGTGGCCAGGCCGTGGCGCGTTCGACCAGATCCTGGACACGGTTTTCGGCGAAGGCGTTTTCGCCGATTTCGAGCAGCGCGGCGACCTTTTCCGGCGGCTGGAATTTGGTCACGGGCAGAAGGCGCACCGAGGCCGGATCGCGGCCGGCGAGACGGGCAGCGGCGGCGAGGCGTTGGCGCACGGCGGCGAGGCGCTCGGAAATAGCGGAAACTTGCGGGTTCATGAGTGAGTGTCCTTGTCTGGCGCTATATTGCGCCATCAGAGAGGGAATCCAAGTGCTGGAAGGATGGACAGGACCAGAAGATAACCGCCACAAGCGGGGCGAGCAGCGGAAGCGCAGCTGGCTCGAGCAATCGCGCGACGGCGCCCTGAAGTCCTGGTACGGCGATGAGAGCGGCGAATTGGAGGCCGAGATTCACCAGCGTGGCCCGAGCATGCTCGGGGCGGAACTGGGCGAATTCGAACGCCTGATCGCCCGCGTCGCCGCCTCGCCGGTGACCCGTCTGCAACAGAATTGGCCGGCAGTCGTCGGCGAACAGATCGCCAAATACTCCTTCCCGGTCCATCTCGAGCGCGGCGAGCTGCGCATCGAGGTGAACTCGGCGGCGCAGAAATACGTCTTCGAAGTGCAATTGAAAGCCCAGATTCTGGCCAAGGTCACGGCCTTTGAGCCGGGCGTTCGCTTCCTGCGCTTCGTCACTGGCGAGCCGCGACTCAAGTCGATTTGAACGCCAAGCCAAGCTTAAATGGCTTACCCAAGCGCTCCAGCGTGCTCAAAGTGGGATTGCCCTTTCCTTGCTCAATGGAAGAGATAATCCGCACCGGGACACCGGTCATCTTTGCGTAATCCGATTGATTCGCGCCAACGCAGTGGCGACAACGCTTGATCGTTTCCGCCAATGTCAGGCGATTGAGCGCCAAATCCGCCATCAGTAAGGAGCGGCGAGCCAAGAACTCTTCTTGAGTTGGACGCGTGCCTGTCTTCATCCGGCCACCATGGCTTGTTGCAGTGGGCCAAGTTGACGCTGCCAGGCATCGCGGCAGTCAGCAATGCGCTGCGGCGGCAAGCCCTGCTGCTCACAGGTCTTCGGCAGCTCTGCCAGGACTGCGACAAAAGGCTGCAAGGTGGTTTTTTCAAGGCCGTAGCGCTGGTGCAGCTGAGCCAGAACACCGTGCCAGTCGATCTCACTTTCATAACGTTCGTATTCCCCCCATCGAGTGCAGCGGGGAATCACGTTGTCATCGAGATACATCGGCGCAAAATCATAAAGCGGGCTCAAGGTGACGCCGTTCACCGGGTCTTTCAGGAACGCGTTGTTGCGCCCGTGATTGTCGGGGTTCCGCATGCACAGATTCAAAATGTCGCGGCGGACATATTCAAGCAGATCCTTTGCGGGCTGGCAGCTGAATTTCGTGATGACATCGCAGTAGCGCCAATGATCGACACCGGCTTGTTGGCCGGGAACCTGTGCGGCGGAGAACAGGCTTTCCTGGCCTAGGCGGATGACTTTGCCGTCACACCAAAAGCGGTCAAACCTCGGGATGAGCAAGACTTTTCCGTGAACCCTTAGCGGCGCCCCGACGTGCAGGCCCAAGGCCCGCGCCACTTCCAAATAAGGAGCTTCAAGACGCAGGATCTCCTGCATCTTTGAGCGCTTGCCGCGCGGGAATTTCATCAAGCAGAATTCACCGGGTTGGTCCAGACCCAAATCAGCGTGGGCCTCGTCGCCCTTGATCACGATCCAGAGCTTCGGGCAGTTGCCTTGAGTATCGCTGTTGCCTTGGAAAAGAGCTTGTTGCTGGCCATTGGCTTCATAAGTCAAGGTCTTGAGCGCTTCCATCTTGAGCGCTTCCAACTTCCATGCTAGCGGGTTGTTGCTCCTGACTATATCGACCTCATGACGGTTTGTGCCAAAGGTGAAGAAGCGCAAATTCCCCTGAGGATTGTAGGAAGCTCTTAAGTGGTCCCATTCCGTCAAAGTGCTGGCCTTTGCGGATTGTCGTAACTCCCTAGCAAAGCCTCCGCCCATATAGTCGTAGGCAAAGGGAGGGAGGTCGCTGAAAGATGCCCCGGAAAAATCAGGCGGATGAGCAAGGCTGACCCCAAAAACTGCCTGCCCCATGTGATCACAGGCATAATTGATGTCGTAGTTGAGCTCCACACGAGTCAGTCCGCGATCCAATCGGCCCAACAGTCGCCACTCGCCATTCACGGAAATCTCTATCTCAATGCTGATCTGACTGGCATCCATGACCGTCCTCCATTTGCACTTATAAGTACAGTATGCCCTGTATCGGCTCTATTGCAACAGTACTTATAAGTCAAGTTTTGGAGTCAATAATATCCGCCGAGTCTTCGCTTCATCTACGACCTTCTGGCTTCGCTCAAGGCTCAGACTTCCTGACCCGCCGCACGACAGAATTGGGAAGCCACTGGCACCTTCGCTTTTACCCCGAAGGGGTTGGTTCTGCCAGCCCGGGGTTGCGACGAGGAACGAGGAGCTACCCCGGGGGCTTGCCAGTGCCCTCAAACCCCAATGGGGTTTCGGCCCGCTGCTGCTCCCCGGCCGCATGGAACGAGACGAAACCCCCTTGGGGTTTGGAATCAAAATCGTCTCCTCCCCAGGGTAGGCGAGGCGCCAACCCTGGGCTGGAGGCCCCAACCCCCTTGGGGTTGAGCATCGAGCAGGTGCCATCGGTTTCCCCAAAATCTCCCGTTGCGGGTCAGGAAGTCTGAGGCTGCGGCCATCGCAAAGCAAGAATCGCCGCTCGGAAAAGGAAAAACCCGGCAGATGAGGCCGGGTTTTCCAAGAGCGCTTCAGGTCGAGATCACTCGCCGAAGAAGAGCTTGAAGACCTTGAT
>CAMCSH010000101.1 GCA_945877655.1 Lentisphaera araneosa HTCC2155
GAGCTTCTTGAAGTCCTCCTCGGGGATCATGTCGCTGCTCAGGTCGCTCCACAGGACGCCACGTTTGCCGTGGTAGGGAGAGGCGAGGCAGGCGAGGACTTTTTTCTCCTTGCCTTTCATCGCTAGGGCACCGGCGTATTGGAAGGGCAGGGAACCGTCTTCGCGGAAGAGGCTGAATTCGACCGCGACGGCGGCAGGGTTTTCGGGGAATTGGGCACTGCCTTCGGCGACTGCCTCGGCCTCGAGTTTTTTGCCCAGTTCGGCAAGCCCTTTGGTCAGGGATTTTTCGGCTCGCTGCAGATCTCGTTCAATGGATGAATCGTGCGGATCTTTGCCGAGCCGCCGGACATCATCGAAGCGCCATTTGCCGTCGGCGCCGCGTTTGATGATGGCCTTTTTCGCGCTGCCGGCCATGTCGACGATGATGTTGCCGAGTTCGTTGCCTTCTCCGGCGGATTCACTCATGGTTTTGGGGGCGCCTTCGGCGGGCATTTTGACGCCGCTGTCGGCGACCAGCTGGAAGATGTCGCGGACTCTGCCGCTGCCGTGTTCGATGATGATGTTCGGGTCGTTATTGGTCATGCCGTGGAAGAAGTTTTCCATCACCTTGACCCCTTCGCCTGCGGCGATGGCGGCCTTGACTTCGTCGGGTGTCGGGACGGCGCTTTTGGCGGCTTTTGCGGCGGGCGTTGGGTCCGGCGCGGGTGCGGGTGCCGCGGCGGCTTGGGCGAGGGCGCAGAGGGCGAAGAGTTTCAACATGGGGGATCCTGGTTCGGTGTTGCTGATATTCTAAGCCCGAAGTGGGGTCGAAGGCAAATAAAAAATGACGAGGGAGTCGGGGAGGAGGGAGTTGGGGAGTAAAAACACTCCCTCACTCCCTTGTTCCCTCACTCCCTGAGCTGAGCTTTCTGGCTGCAAAAACAAAAAAAAACTCCGGAGAGGCTCCGGAGTTTTGCGGGTATCGCAAAGATCAGTTTTTCACCAGGGGCGACCAGGCGGGCAGGTTGCAGCCGCCGAGGCTGAGTGGGATGGGGGTGACTTTTTCGTAGTGGGTGTCGATGATGAAGAGCTTGCCGCCGCTGGCGGCGACGACGTGGCGGCCATCGGGGGCCCAGGAGGGGGCTTCGAAGGAGGCTTCAACCTTGGTCAGTATCTTCTCGGTGTTCGACTTCGGATCGAAGACGCAGAGGCGGTAGCCGCCGACTTTTTTTGCGTAGACGATGAGGCCGGAGTCGCGCGACCAGTCGGGGCCGACGCGTTCGACGCCGTCGTTGGCGATGGTGCTGACTTTGTTGCTGGTGAGATTGAGGATGCGGAGCTGGGGGCGGCCGACCTTGCTGCCGCTGGCGGTGACGGTGGAGGAGACGTAGCAGATCGACTTGCCGTCGGGCGACCAGGTCGGCGAGGAGTCGATGTTGGAGTCGTTGGTCAGGGATTTGAACTGTTTGGTGCTGACATTCATGGTGTAGATATCGACTTGAGAAGCCTTCGACAGGACCATGGCGATATTGGTGCCATCGGGGGAGACGGCGGGGGAGGAGTTGAGTCCGGGAAAGGAGGCGAGGAGGCGGGGCGAGCCGGAGAGGTCGCGGAGGAGGACGTTGGTGGTGTTGCGGCCGTAGGCGGTGAAGACGAAGTGGTTGCCGTCGGGGGCCCAGTTCGGCTCGGTGGCGATGGTGCCGTAGGCGGTGAGTTTCTGCAGTTCGCCGCCGGAGAGGTCGCAGGAGTAGATTTCCTTGACGCCGCCTTTGTTGGCGACGAAGGCAATGCGGCTACGGCACAGGGCGGGTTTGTAGTAGGCGGGCATCAGGTTATTGCCTTTAAAGGCGCGGGTGATGATTTCATCGACCAGGCCGTGGTGACGCCAGCCGCCTTGCAGGCCGCCGATGTCGAGGCGGAAGGCGCTTTTGATGCGGCCGTCGAGGTAGACTTCGAAGGGGCCGGAGCCTTTGACTTTGACGGTGTAGTTGGCGTTGGTGCCGGAGTCGACGAGCTTGAACCAGTCCGAGTAGGTGAGGTCTTTGCGGATGCCGGCGGCGATTTCGGCGGGCACGGCGGCATCGCATTCGAGGAAGAGGGAGGGGTTTTCTTTTTTCATTCCTTGGTTAATCCCTTCGGTGTCCTTGCCGCCCTGAGCGAGGACGGGTAGGGCGAAGAGTGCGCCAAGGGAGAAGGCGGCACGGAGTAAGAAACGAGTCATGTGGGAATCCTTTGGGGTTTTCAATCGCGGTTAATAAGGCAAGCTATACGGCGTTGCCAAGGGGCGACACGAGAGCTTCTGAAAAATCTTTTGCGGAGAACGCGGAAATATGGCCATCGCCTGCCACTTCTGGGATATGGATCACACTCTGATCGACAACGACTGCGACGTGTCGTGGAAAGACTTCCTGATCGCCGAGGGGCTGGCACCGGAAAGCGCCCGCGATCTGGCCGAGGGGTTTTTCCAGGATTACCTCGCCGGTAGGCTGGTGGTGGCGGATTACCTGAAATTCCAGTTGTGCGAATTCCGTGGCCGCAGCGAAACCGAGCTGCGCCAGCTCTGCTTGAGTCACTTCGAGCGGATCGTCAAGAGCCGTATCTACGCAGAAGGGCGGGTGATGCTGGCGAAGCAGCGTTCGCGCGGTGAGGAGACGGTGCTGATCACATCGACCAATCGCTTCATCGCCGAGCCGGTGGCGGCGGAGCTGGGCTTCAAGACCCTGATGGCGACGGAGCTGGAAGTGGCGGACGGCCATTTCACCGGCGAACTCGGCGGCGTCTACTGCCTCGGTCTCGGCAAGATCGGCTTCATGGAACGTCATCTGGCGGCTTGCGGCCTGACTCTGGCTGATTGCGCCTATTACGGCGACTCATCCAACGACATCGCCATCCTCGAGCGTGTCGGCTTCCCCTTCGCGGTCAATCCGGGCGACAAGTTGCGCGCCACGGCTCTGGCGCGCAATTGGACGATTCTGGATTTCAGCAAATAAAAGCAGAAACCCAGGGCTGCCGCCCCGGACCCCATATTGGCGCAAAACCAAGAGGCCGCCTGAGCCTTCCGGATCTTGGGACATTTTGAAGAAAGGGGGCAGCGGCGTTTTTGTCGGCTTCCGGCACTGGAAATCCAAGCCGATTCTTAACCGGCTCGCAACCAAGTTGAGCTATCGAAGGATGATGCACCTGCGATCTTTGTGCCAGTAGCAACAAAACTTCGGCAGGTTCTGGATGTATAAGCTTGGCGCACTTTTCGTCAGCCTTTTTGTGGTCGGGATCAGCGAGCCTCTGAGCTCACTGCCGGAGCTTATTCTGACCCATGAGCAGAAGATAGATCTCGATCATCCCGTCAGAGAGCCTTCAGGCTTGGTCTGGCATCCTCTGCGCCAAAGCCTCTTCATTATCGGTGATGGCGGCGACTTGCAAGAGCGCAGCCGCGACGGCAAACTGCTCCGCGCCACGCATCTGACCAATGGTGACCGGGAGGGAATCACCGTCGATCCTCGCAATGGCCGACTGTATCTCGCCTGTGAAGGAGCCGAAGCGATCCAGGAGATCGACATCGACACCCTGAAGCCGCTTCGTCGCTGGTCGCTGCCGCGCTTCTTTCTCGGCCGTGGTGTGATGGCCAGGGCTGACAACGAAGGTCTCGAAGGCATCACCTTTGTCCCTGACGCCAGCAAGCCGCACGGCGGCACCTTTTTCGTCGCCAACCAATTCACCGGCAAACGCAATAGCGGCGAGGCCAACGCTCTTTTCGAAGTTGAAATTCCCCTCCTGTCCGACAGTCTCGGGCAAGCCCGCATCCTGCGTCAGATCGATCTCGTTCCGCATGACCTTGCCGACATCTGCTACGACGCGAAGTGGCAGCAGCTTCTCGTCGTCAGCGACCTTGAGAACATGATCATCGTCCTCGGTCTTGACGGCATTGAGCGCCAGCGTTTCGCCTTGCGCGGCCGAGATCAGGAAGGGATCGCCATGGACGACCAGGGGCATTTCTGGATCGCTCAGGATTCCGGCGGCGTCCTGCGTTACGACTTTGACAGCAGCGTGCTTGACGACAAACCCTGAGCTGGATTTCCTCCTCGAATTTTGACTTGAAGGGCTCCCTGTGAACACTCTTGCCGGCAAGCATCGGATGTTTTTACTTCTGCTCCTCCTTTGGGCGCTCGTCTATCTCCTCAATCTCAGTGGATTTGAGCTGGGTTCGGAGGAGACAAGGCGGATCTATCCGGCGGAGACGATGTTGGCGACTGGCGACTGGTTCAATCCGGTCTATGCCGGCGAGCTTTACAACCGCAAGCCCCCTTTGTTCAATTGGCTGATCGCCATCGCCCTCAGCCTTTGTGGTAGCGCCCGTGAATTTGCCGTTCACCTTCCTGGCGCCTGTTCGATCCTGCCGGTTTTGGCCTGGCTGGTCTATGCTCCTTCCGCATGGTTGACTGGCAGAGCCCGCTGGCTGACTGCTCTTCTCTTTCTCAGTTCGATCGCTTTCTATCGCGAATCCCGTTCGGTGATGATTGATGCGCCTTATGCCGCCGCGACCGCCTTGGCCCTGCTCTCTTGGCTCGACGCTTGGTCGATGGAGAAACGCGGCTTGCGACTCTGGCTGCCCGCCGGGTTCTTTCTCGGCGTCGCGATGTTGCTGAAAGGTCCGGCGGCTCTTCTGCTCTTCTATCTCGTGATCTTCTTTGTCTGTCGCGCCGCGGGATCTCTGCGGCTTCTCCTGCACTGGAGCCACGCCATTGGCCTCGGCTTCGCCTTGGGGCTCTTCGGTCTGTGGATTTGGGCCCGCGTGAGCCATCCTCCGGCGTTTTCGGCAGATCCGGAAGCCCTTCATCAGCAGATGTTCCAAACCTGGTGGACGGAGCTCAGTCAGCGTTATCTGAAAGGTTCAGAAAGCGGGCCATTTTCTCCGCTGGGTTGGCTCAAGGGGATCTACGGGGCCTTGCTGATGCTTCTGCCCTGGCTCTTTCTTTTGCCCCGGCTCTGGCATCGGACTTGGGAGAATCATCCATCCTCGTCGACATCGGCCATCGTCCGCGGCGGACGCATCGCCTTGGTGATCTTCGCCGCCGCGATTTTCGTGATGCCGATGACTCGGGCCCGTTATTTCCTGCCGGCGCATGCTTTGATCCTGCCCTTGACCGCTTTGATTCTGTGCCACGATGAGCTCAAATTCAGCGATAAAATTGTGTCGTTCTGGAGGCGTTCGCTGCACTGGGCTCCGGTGGTCATGGCGATTTTGAGCTTCATTGCCGCCGCCGCCATTTTCTCGACTGAATGCCGCCAGCGTTTCGACCTCGGTCCGCTCGATAGTGTCGGCCTCGTCATTCTCGGGGCCGTCCTCCTGGTTTTCCGAGGTCGACTATCGAACGCTGCGACCAGCCCCGATAAACTCGCGTTGGCGACGTGTTTCTGTCTGATCGCCGCATGCGTGTTCAGTAATCTTTTCGGGCAGCGGATTTCCCAAGGGCTTCAAGGCGAGAGCCGGCCTGCCGCCGAAAAATTGATGAACGTCATCCCTGAGGGTGAGTCGGTCTGCTTCGTCAATATTCCGGCGACACCGGCTTATCTGTTTTATCTGGAAGGCCACGCCAAGATTCGCTTCCTCCGCGTCGAAGGAAGTGGCTCCAGCTTGGGCGACATGAGCACTTGCGCAAGGACCAAGCTGGATGGAAAAGAGCTTCGGAAGGTATTATCCGGCACTTCTTATTTTGTGACCGCGAAGAGCCGTAAGGCCAAGCCTGGCGAAGTCGAGATCACGGCGGGATCCTTGAGTGCGATATGCGGACGTCAGTGCAGAGCCGTCCTGGTGTTTCCCTACGACAAGAAACAGCTCACCGTGTACAGCTGTAAGGAGTAGGCCGAACCTAAAAACCGCGGTTGCATTCAGCGCTCGTGGTGATGTTGCCGGGGCAGAGGAGTTCGATTTTCATCAGTTGGGGCATCCAATCAGGAGCATTGAGTGAGACGGGGGATTTTGGCGCCGGCTTCGGCGAAGAAGCGGTCGCGCATGGAGCGGGCTTCTTCGACGGAAGTGGTGCCGAGGGAGATGCGGACGCGTTGCTTGGTCATCGGCGTCGGGTGGACGGTGTAGTTGAGATTCCAGATGCCGTTGTTGTTCCATAGGTGGTGGTTTTCGTTGCTCTTGTCGAGAGTGCGGATGGAGATCTTGCCGGGGCTGTTGAGGGTTTTCATGATTCACCTGCGGGTTGGAGGGCTTGGCTTTGGCTGACGGCAGTGAGGAAAGTGTCGCGGACGCCGCAAGAGCTGGGGACTTGTTCAGCGCCGTATTTGTACATGGCTTCGGGGTGCCATTGCACGCCGAGGAGGAAGGGCTTGCCGGCTGGATCGTGCCGCTCGACGCCTTCTATCATGCCGTCGAAGTGGCAGTTGACGACCAAGCCATGGGCAAGGCGGTCGATCGACTGGTGGTGCTGGCTGTTGACCAGCGCCTGCTCACTGCGGCAGATCCGGTGCAGGAGCGAACCTGGGACGATCTCGACCGGGTGGAAACGCTGATAGTTTTCGCCTTGGTGGAGGTGGTTGGCGGTGTCGCCGTTGTCGAGATTGAGCGAGCCGCCGAGGGCGCAGTTGATCAGCTGCATGCCGCGGCAGATGCCGAGAAGCGGAATTTCATGCTGTTGGCTGAGATGGAGAACCAGGTATTCGAAGGCGTCGCGCTGCGGGTCGAATTCATCTGGCTGATGCGGATAGCCGCGGGCTTGGCCATGGCGTTCCGGCTCGATGTCGACACCGCCGGAAATGACGATGCCGTCGCAGCTCAGGATGTCCTCGTGCGAGCTTTGTTCGGGGTGCAGGGTGATGATGTCGACAGGCTCTCTCCCTCTGGCAATCCAATTGCTGTAATTGCTTTGGGTGATCAGGTTGTCGCACCAAGTGATGCCTATTCGGATCATGGAGTCAATCCTTGTTTTATTACTGTGATTTCTATCTGTTTTTGAGAATCTTTGTGTTTCAGCCAGCTGAGGCCGAGAGGGGCGACGAGACCGAGGCAGGCGACCCAGAGCCAGATGTTTTCGGGGTGGGAGTGGCCGCCGGTGTAATGCTGCAGGAGGGCGCCGGAGTGGCTGCAGACGTGGATTCGTCCGGCGTAGACAGGCAGGGTTTGCGCGCAGTGCATGAATAAGGCATCGACAAAGACCATCGAGGTCAGAACCCCGAGAAGGCAGAAGAGCAAGATCAGCCAGAAGGGGCGCGGTGAGTCCTTCAGCTCTTGCCAGCAATATCGGGCGGCATGGCCCATGGCGAGGACGACGCCGAGGGCGAGCAGGACGAGGATGGAATCGGAAATGGTCATGGCTTGGCCGTGGGTGTCTGGACGCCGCCCGCTGCGGGCTCGAAGTGCATCCAATCGAGGGCGATGTCGGGCCAATTGTGGGCGCTGTGGCCGAGGCTTTCGTCGGAGATGCCGTAGCCGTGGCCGCCGCTGCGGAAGATGTGCATCTCGGCCGGGACCTTGAATTCTTGCAGATGCTTCCAGATCAAGACGCTGCCATCGGGCAGGCAGTAGTCGTCGGAGGAGTGGATGAAACAGGCCGGTGGTGAAGCGGCGCTGAAGGAGAAATCCTTTTCGATCAGGGATTCCTTTTTGCCGTTGACGAGATAAGCGGGATAGACTGCGATGACGAAGTCCGGGCGCGGCGCTCCTTCGGGCATTTTCCCGTAAGCTCCGGCAAGAGCGAGATGACCACCTGCCGAAAAGCCCATCACGCCCACTTTTGCCTGGGGAAAGCCCAGGGATTTCATTTCATCACGAGCCTGGCGCAGGGCCTCGGCCAAGTCCTGGCGCGGAGCGGCCTCGGCGCTGTTGGTCAGCTTCACCGGGACCCGATAGTTCAGCACGAAGATGGTGATGCCGTCGCGATTAAATCGCTCGCCGACATGAAGGCCGTCTTTGACCACCGACAGCTTCGAGTAAGCTCCACCCGGGCAGACGACGATGGCGCGTCCATCGGGCTGGGCCGGCTTATAAACCGTCAGGGTCGGGCAGGCGACATCGGTGATCCGCAAGGGGTCGAGGGCTCGTCCACGAGGATCGCCGCCAGCCTGGACGACGGGGATTTCCCCCGGAGGAGGCCGTCCTTGCCAAAGGTCCTGCTGTTTTGAGCTGACGCAGGAAGTCCAAAAGACCAAGGGCAGAAGTGTGAAGCTGAGCTTGTTCATCTGAGGGCCATTTTTTAAGAGCTTGGGTGGGGCTTGCCTGTAGTTGACAAGTTTTCGCTCTTTCATTCGCACGAGACACTGATTTCTCGCGGGTTTTCAGTAAATTATATTTTTATTTTCTAGGTTTAATCAATAAATCCGAAAAGACATATCGCGGATAGTTCATATTCATATCATGCTGGGCAGGACAGATCCAGGAGTTGATCGACTACCTCGAAGCCCGTCGCGATCAGATCCCCGCTCGGCCTGCCTTCTTTGCGTCAGCCAGCGCCAGAGAGGCCCTGGCATGGCTTGGTCGGCGGACGGCTTGTACGCCTTGGCGGTGATTAGGCGCCACCATCATCAGCGGCTGGCTCAAGTCATGGCTGGATTCAAGCTCGACTGAGCTCAAGGCGCGGTGATATGGAGTGTGACAGGTCGGATGGTGTCACGGGATCTCCACTAGTCGAGCCATGCCTGATCGTGGGAATTTGGCGTGGGAGCGGCTTGGCGCTGGCCGCTTGGTCATGGCTTGCTGGCGGGCGCCTCGTATTTCATCACGGGGGCGCAGACGATCCGCAGGCCGATCAAAGGGTAGGGATCGGTGGCGCGGTTGGAGCCCATTTCCTGAGCTCTGCGGTTGGCGCTGCGGCACAATTGGGGCATCGCTTGGATATCGCCACCGCGCACGGCTCGGTCTCGGATAGGCCGTTTTTCATTATTGCTCAGGGGGCCCCTGGGGTCGGTTACGGCTTCCGGTGCATAGTCGGCGGGGCGTTCTGGCGAATTGTCGAGGCAATATTCGCCGACATTGCCGTGCATGTCAAACAAGCCCCAGGCGTTCGATTGTTTGCCGGCGACGGGATGGATTTTGCCGCCAGAGTTGTCTTTGTACCACCCCATGGTTTTGAGGTCTCCCGTGCCTGCGAAAGCTCCGGTGCTGCCGGCACGGCAGGCGTATTCCCACTCTGCCTCTGTCGGCAGGCGATATCCCCACTCGGCAGGGAGTTTGCCGGCGGCGCGTTCCTTCGTCGTCAACTGAACGCAGAATTTCTCCGCGTCGAACCAGGTCATGTTGGAGGCCGGCAGCTTGTCGCCTTTCATCGGGCTAGGGTTGAAGCCCATGATCGCGGCGTAGTCCTTCTGGGTGATCTCCGTCCTACTCATCAGGAAGGACCGGGTCAGGGTTACCGGATGCTGGGTTTCATCGAGGCTGCGGCCGTATTCCCGTGGGCTGGAGGGGCTGCCCATGACGAAGCTTCCGGCTGGGATGAACATCAGGGTGATGCCGGAGGAGTTGACGAACTTGTCCTTGATCTTAAGGCATTTCGACCAGGCCAGGGCTTTGATTTCCTGAGCGGCTTTGTCGGCGCCGGCTTTCTCTTCCGGGCTAGGTGCTGCAGGAGCCTGTAAAGCCAGGGAATGCGGCGCGGCGGCAGATCCCGTCAGGCTCTGGACAAAGAGAAAAACAGCAACGAAGGCAGTTGTTTTCATGAAGAAGATCCTATTTCTTTGGTTAGGGGATTCGGGCTTCGGTCAGGACGAGGCGGTCGATGCCGCAGATGCCGAGGGAGTAGCCGCTGAGCGTGATCTCCTGATCGCGGGATTTCAGCAGCCGATTGGCCAGTTCATCGGTGGCCCGGAAGTAGACTTCGCAGCGACCGTTGAGATCGACGCTGAGGAAGTCGCCGCCTTTCCTGATGGCTTGGACTTTGCCGCTCAAAGTTACGATTTTGCCGAGGTATTTCGATTTGATTTTGGTGAGGGGAAGGGTTTGAAATTCCGCTTCGATCGCAGCGACTGTGAGAGGCGGCAGTTTTTCGCTATTGGCGAGCTCGGCGCGGAAGTCGCTGTTGGCCGGGTCCCAGATGGTGACGACTAGCGGTTGGAAGCGGTCGAACTTGACCTCGATGCCGCGGCTGAAGCCATATTTATCGGCCAGGGTCGCTTTGTCGGTGAGCAGAATATCGGCAGCGGCGAAGGTGGTGCTTTTCCCCGGCGCTTCCGCGAGGACGAGGCCACCATCGGGACGCTTCTGCAGAAGCATGCCATAAACCTTGCGGTTGCCGGTGCGCGTCTGCACCATGGTGTCGACGATCCAGCCTTGCATTTCGACGGCGAAATCGTCCTTCGGCTTGACCGTGATCATCTGTTTGACGGCGAGATTGCTGCCGACTGGACGGATCGTCACTTCATGCGGGCCGGGGATGAGGTGGGCGACCTCAAAGGGCAGCGACACGACCGGGTTTTTAGGATCGCCGCTGGTTTCGCCGATGATGGCGTCGTCGATGCTGACGATGCAGCGGCCGGGGCGGGTGACGATCTTGATTTTGGCGGTATTGGCGACGAAGCGGTGGTCGAGCTGCCCATGGGTCACATCGGCATTCAAGCTGAGGGTGTAGAAGGCTTCTTCGAAGCCGGTTTTGCGGAGCCTGATTTCGTGTTTGTGCAGGGGCTGATCGACCATCACCATCGGGGTGCTGCCGAGGATTTGGGCGCCCTTGATGACGTCGGCTCCGGCGGGGGTGGAGTTGAGCACTAGGGTGCCGGGACTTGGTCGCAGGCGGAAGTGGCGAGCGTCGCTGTCGGCAGGATCGACAATGAAGCAACGGGGAGTGTAACCAGGGAGAAGCAAGACGACTTCCTGTCCGGCGATAGCGGCAGGCAAAAACATCGGGGTGACTCCCACTTTTTTGCCCAGGATTTCGACGCTGGCGCCGGCGGGTTCACTGCTCAGGGCCAAGGTGGCTTGGCTCGGAGCTGCGGCGACGACCACTGGAGCGGGAAGGATTTTATCGGCCTTCTCGACGGGTTTGCTGGTCGCTTCGCTTGGCGGCGGCAGGGGAGACTGCTTAGGCCTTCGGCTCAGCCAGAATCCGCCGGCAAGCAGTGCGCCGAGAACGACGCAGCTGATCCATCCGACGGGGAGCTGAGAGGCTTTCTTTTTCCGAGTGGGCCGATTGCGAGGCTGATCTGAAGTCAATTTTAGTGGGAGGGGTGCCGGGTTTTTACTGGCATCGATTTCTTCTGCGATCTTTTTGGGGGGGGCTGCGACTTCGGGGCTTGGAAGAGCACTCGGTTTGGGTGCCGGGCTTTTACCGGCTTCGATTTCTTCTGCGATCTTTTTGGGGAGGGCTGCGACTTCGGGGCTTGGAAGAGATTTTGGTTTGGGATCCTCTGCGGAGAGGGGGGCAAGCCCCAGGATTCTTGCAGCTTCGAGGGTGGAGTGATCCATCTTCTCGATCTTCGGGGCGAGGCTGTTGTCCAAACCAAAGTCAGAAGGCAGAAATTTCTTGCCACAGTTCATGCATTCGATGGCATGGCCGTCGATCCATTCAAATTTTCTTCCGCAAGCGCAACATTGCAGTTTGTAGATAGCCATGAGCCTCTCCGCTAGAGAAATTGACGAAGTTGAGTGCGGTTCAGTAGAGCCGCATTTCAGGCGAGTTGATCAAGGTCCACACCGTCTCGAAGAAGCCGGACTGGTCGTAGCTCTTGCTGGCGTCGAGCTTGGCATCGAAGAAGGCCAGTTCTTGCGGGGAGCAATGACGGGAGAAGAGGCGGACGAAGAGTGAGTCCAGCCAGATTTCGTGGGACTGCTCTTGGTGGGCCTTGTAGCCCGCTTGCGCCAGTTTGTGGGTGAATTCCAGCATGCGTTGGTTGGAGGACAGGAAGAGCGACTGGTTCAGGGCGCCGCGGTAGTTCGCCTCGGTGTCGTTCAAAGCTGCGGGGAAGAGAGCCTGGACGGTTTCGTTGCGGTCGACTTCGGCGAGATAGAGTTGGCGCATGGCACTGACACTGCCATCGCTGCGCAGGCGTGAGAGGTAGGCGCCATTGAGGGAGTTGACCAGCTGTTCGCCGCTGAGATGGCGCAGACGCCGGGTCTTGAAGGTCATGAACTTCTCTTCGTCGTTCTCCGTCGCCGAAGGGAGTCGGTAGGCCGGCGACAGGACGATGGAGCGCACCAGGTCATTGATGTCCCACTTCTCTTTTTCCAGAATTTCGGCGAAGCCGACGAGTTGCGGCGAGGCGTTTTTCATGTCGTAGACATCATTGACCGGCAGTGCGAGGGCTCGTCCGAGGAGCCAGTTGCCGACCCAGTTGGCGACGGCGCGGGAGACGTATTTTCCTTGCCTGTTGGCCATCCACTTGGCCAGGACATCGCGCGGCGTCTTGGTCTCGGCGATGCCTCTTTCTTCGCGGAAGAGGCGTGCCTTGGCGGTGTGGGGGACACCCTTCACCGGGTAGGAGATTTCCATCGCGTTCAGGCGCTTTTTGTCTTCATAGAGATAGAGCTGCGGAGCCAATAAGGTGGGGACATCCTCGAGCATCATTTTTTTCTTCTCTGCATCTGCGAGGGAGCTAATCATGTTGGTCGGATCGACCCCCAATTTCGAGGTCTCGCTGAGTTCATCGTAAATCGACTTGCCTTTTCGCTCGGCATCAATCCAGGCGAGGATCCGTTTGTATTCGTCTTGTCCCAATTGATCGTAGATTTTGTTCTTGCCGTCCTTGTTTTTCTCTTCCAGCTTGCTGGCGAGGCCTTCGAGCATCGCCTCGTTGATGATGTAGGACTTTTCGAAGCCTTGATAGAAGGCGGCGAGCGACCAGAAGTCGGTGATCTTGATGTCGGGGTGGATCCGGTGATCGTGGCATTCGGCACAGCCCATGGGCACGCCCATCACCCGCTCGGTGAAGCGGGAGGTGATGACTGACGGAGTTTCCTTGTCGCTGTAGAAAAGGACCATGGGATTGTAGATGGCGACGCCGCGGGCCTTGAGCATGTCCTCAAGGAAGACCCGGAAGTCTTTGCCGGGCTTCAGATAGTTGTCTTTGATATGAGTTTCGAGACGCTTGTAGTCGATCAAGTCATGGTTGCGGAAGTTCAGCGGCGGGGCGTAATGTTTGACCACCTTCGAGGCGAGATTGAGCTGAAACTCCTGGCTTTTCATCATTATGTCGACGAGCTGGGAATAATTGCCATTGTCGATCAATTGGACGCCATTGTCGAACTCGGCGTTGTTCGGCAGGCGATTGAACAGATCGAGATAGATCCGCCTGGTCAAGGCATCCGCCGGAGCGTTGCGGACGGCATCGCGGCTGATGCGCGGCTTCGCCGGAGTAGCCGGTGCCAGTGCAGGTGCAGGTGCTGGTGCCGGGCTGAGGCTGGCATCATCGGTGGTGGCGAAAGCCAGAAAGGCGCTTAGGAAAAGGCTCATCGGTAAATCTCCTGGATGTTGGGCGAATTCAGGCTTTAATCGGTGCTAGGCGAGTTTTTGTCATTCCACCATGGCGGTGGCGGGGAAGTTGGTCAGGAAACCGCTGGGCGATTGGACTCGCAGGGTGAGCTGACATTCGGGCTGGTCTTGA
>CAMCSH010000102.1 GCA_945877655.1 Lentisphaera araneosa HTCC2155
TCTATTTTGAAGGCAGTGAGTTTGAAGGCTTGACCGTTCGATCTGTCGAGTCCGATAACGCGCTTGGGCACATCTCTCGAACCGCGTCCGGATCTTGGGGGTACTGGCGCACTGGAACACCTGAAGGCTGTTCCAATGCCCGGTTCATCTCTCTTGATGAAGCAAAGGCTTTCGCGATGGCGGTTCAATGGGAGTCGACTCTGCAAAGCGTTATTTGGTCCCACCAAGAATTTAATGAGGGATACCAATGAAGCGTGAAGCTCACATGCATCCTAAAATTCGCAGATTAAGTGTGTTGATTCGTTCTCATGCACCTAATTCAATTGCCGAACCACAAACAATTGCCACTGGAGTCTTGGAGCGACTTTGGTTTTACGCCTCAGAGCGCCACCGCTTCGGGATCTTGGATGGGGTTGACGCCAATCTTCTGGCTGGTGAGGTCGGGTGGAATGGGGACCCCCAATTCCTGCTCGACGCCATTATCTCAACCGGATGGATTGACATGGTTGACGGGGTTCTCTGCGTCCATGATTGGCAGGATCATTGCCCGATGTGGGTTACTGCTCTTTTGCGGTCTCCGAATTACCGAAAGAAGGCAGGCGAATACTCACTGAATTTAACACCTAAGCTCCAAGCTAAGGTGGAAGCTATGCTTGGAGCTAAGCTCGAAGCTAAGCTCCAAGCTAAGCCCGAAGCCACCCTAGACCCTAGACCTAAAACCTTAAACCCTAGAACCAAGACACAAGACAATAACAACACCCCCTTACCCCCTCAGGGGGAATCTGCTGTCGCGGATGAGCCGAAGCCCAAGCCGGTTCGTTCGAAGCTTTCAGACTTCCCGGAAGATTTCCAAAAGCTATGGAATGCAGCGGCGGCAGATTCCCGGTCAAGAAGTGGCCTCTTGGACGCGTTCAAGGCTTGGAACGAGAGTGGGGCCGCAAAAGAGCCGGAGCGAGCTTTAAGGGCTGTTTCCGCGATATCGCAGACTCGGAGCTGGAAAGAGGGCTTTGCACCAGGTCTTCACCGCTGGCTCAAGGGTGGCGGCTGGATGGCAGAGGCTGAACACTCGGCGATGACTCTCGGAGAAAGGCAGATTGCCGCCAACAGTGGCATCAACACGGATTACCTGGAGGGCTCCAAGCCATGAAATGCCATCGACCATCCTGCCCAGTGACCGTCGAGTCGCCAGAGACAGAGCGGTTTTTAGCTTTGAAACTCTTCTGCTCCGATGAGTGCAAGAGAGATTTCCACGCGCCGAAGGACCGGGAAGACAAGATCATCGCCGCCCGAGCTCGTTGGGAAGAGCTCACACCTGCAGTCTTCAAAAAGCCTGATGACGGACGAAGCCCTGTGGCGACGGCCATCGTCGCCGACGCTCTCAAGGTGGCCGGCGACAAGGATCTGCTTTACATCGTCGGCCCCTGCCGATCTGGAAAGTCTCGCTCAGCTTATCACGCGTTGAAGCGTTTTCTGATGGAAGGCGCAAGCGCTGAAGTCGGCCAAATCTCAGACATGTCCCTTGCTCGCTATGACGAGTATGCCGATATCGCGGATCGGCTCAAGCACTGCGGCGTGCTCCTGCTCGATGACATGGACAAGGGGGTGTACACCGAGCGGTTTTCTCAGTTGATCTTCAGTATCCTTGATTGGAGAATCACGCATTCGCTGCCAACCCTGGTCACTGCAAATGTCAGCATTCGCATTCTGGAAGACTACATCAGCCGCAACGCGCCCCAGTTCGCCAAGCCAATCTCTTCACGGATTGCCGAAGCAAGCAAAGTGGTCGAGGTGAAATGATGGAAATGCCATTCAACCACAAGACCGAGCGATCAGTCCTCGCGGCGGCCATGCAGAAGCCGAAGCTCTTGACCAAGGCTCTCGACCGACTTAATCATGATTCGTTTTTCTCGCCGCAAAACGTTAAAATCTGGGAAAGCATCAAAGAGGCCTACAAGCGACACGGAACAGCGGACAGCGCGTCAGTCTCTCGCATCCTGAACGAAAGGGGCCAAATCGACCAGATTGGAGGGGAGTCATACCTCTTCCAGCTAATCACTGAAACGCCATCGACTGCCAACTTCGACAGTTGGGTCAGCATCGTCGTGTCTGACGCGAAAAGCCGCGAACTGATCAGGCTCGGCACAGACATTTCGAAGCAACTGGATCAATCGTCTTGCCCTGATGCCGTTGGATCGATGATTCAGGCGCGTCTTGCTGAGATCTTAGGCCAAGGTGCTGAATCGGGGGCAAGGGCAATTCGCGAGGGCCTTCCCGAGGCATTGCAGAGAATCGAGGCAGGGAACCGCGGGGAGAAGACCGGCATCCCAACCGGGTTTCACGCTCTTGATGTCTTGATGGGTAACATGAAAGCCGGCCAATTGATAGTGCTCGCAGCCCGACCGTCCATCGGCAAGACGGCGCTGGCCATGAACATTTGCGCGGGAGTCGCGATGGCTTCCAGAATTCCGGTCGGGGTCTTCAGCCTGGAGATGTCTTTCGGTGAGCTGGTCGACCGGATGATCTTCTCCGAGGCGCAAATCTCGCAAAGAGAAGTCATCGAAAAGGGACTCAGCCAAACCGAGATGCATATGATCTGTGAGGCTGCTGCCAAGATCGATGTCTGCCCGATCTACATTGATGACCTGCCGCAGCAAACACTGAGCCAGATCCGGGCCAAGTCAACCGAGCTCAAAGCCAAAAAGAAGATCGGCTTCATCATGATCGACTACATCCAGATCATGAAAGGCGAGGGCATGGGCAAGGGCGCCCATCGAGAGCAGGAGCTTGCAGCAATCAGCAAGGGGCTCAAGGCGCTGGCAAAGGATTTGGGATTACCCATCCTCGTTCTTGCGCAGCTCAATCGACAGGCCGAAGGGAACGAGCGCCCCAAGCTCTCGCATCTTCGTGAATCCGGACAGATCGAGCAGGACGCCGACATGATTCTCTTCCTGCACCGCGACCGGAGAAGCCAGCAGGTGATCAGACCCGGTGAATCCGTTCAAACAGAAGTCATCGTCGAGAAGAACCGGGGCGGACGCTGCGGGATTGCAACACTGACCTTTACGCCTGACTTCTGCCGCTTCGATAACCCCACAAGCCACGGAGGCGCTTATGCTTGACCTTGCAAAGCACAACAAGGCCGAGAGGCTTGGCGCTGAATTCGATCAGGCCATGAAAGCTTGGCGGGCTTCCCCCAATGAGGACACGACCAAAGCTCTCGCGTCAGCATGGGTAAGGTATGACAATGCAGCATCTGATGCTGTTTCGGATCTTGAGATCCAGTCCGATGATGAGGCGATATGAACAGACATGGAGATAAATCGCATGAATGAGCGAGTTTCGAAAGCGGAAGAGATTAAGCCCGGCGAAGGCCAAGCGGCGCCGCACACGCAAGTCAGCTTCAATCTTAATTTCCAGTTTCAGGAGATGAAGTGGTTAGACGCCTTCTCGCTCATCGCCATCCTGGTCGCGGTGTTGATCTGGCGCAGATGGAGCAAGGAGGAGGACAAGGAGGATGCTTAACCATTTTGTTGACGCCAACAAATTGCCCCGGCTCGTGATGTGCCGGGGCTTTTCATGCTTAAATTGTTAATGATTGTTTAGTTAGGGATTATTTGGCTTTTTCATTTGGCTGAATGGATGAGCTTTCATCGCTTCGGCCTTGGCTAGGTCGTCGGCGTGATCAGCGTAAAGCCGCGTCATCGAGGGAGTGAGGTGACCAACAAGGCCTTGCATGACGGCTTGGGGGATGTTGCCGGTCTTGAGGCCGTGGTAAACGAAGCTGTGACGCAAGGCGTGAAGGCCTCGGACGGAGTGGAGGCGGAATCGACCTTCTATCTTGGTCTGCGACTCGATCCCAAGGCGTTTCAGGAGGTTGCGGAAGCGGATCGTAAGAGCTGACTGGATGTTGAGATGAAGATTGGCGATCTCCGGGAAAGCGTAGGGTGACGAAGGCGAGAGGGGGACCGACTTGAACAAGGCCAAAACTTCGGGAGTCATTGGGACGCTGTGAGCTCGCTTGGTCTTGGCCATGATGAAGCGCAGGCATTCAGACTTGAGATCCACTGACTCGCGCTTGAGCATGGCCGCATCTTTGAGGCGCAGGCCGGCATGGGCGCAGAGAAGGACAACGGGCTTGAGGGTATCATCCGCAGCGGCGATGATCCGGTCAAGCTCTTCTATGCTAAAGATCTCGCGCTTTTCCGAGTGTTGGCGAGGCATTCCGATTTTGAAGGGCGGAGGATCGGTCTTGATATTGCTGGCGTTGAAGATCGTCTTGATCCCGGCAAAGACCTTGATGATGGATGAGGGGGACATCGGGTCACTGCGCTTCCATCGTCCGCTTGGCTGGAACTTCCCCTTTGTGCTCAATAGCCTCAGATAGGCAGAGGTCAGCTCAGTTGTGATGCCGTGAAGTTCATGAATGCCCCGTGAAGAAGCAAAGGCGGTGAAGTCGTGCCAGTCGGTGATCTTGTCAGCGATCGTCTTTGGGGCAAGACCTTTGCCGGCGTTGAGCGCATGGTAGTTGGCAATGGCTTTCTCAAAGCTCACCTTGGCCTCTTCGGCAGCTTTGGCGTCTTCTGCCGCTGCGACAGCTTCGGCCTTGGCGCGCAAATGCGCCTCGATGCCGCCAGCCTTAAGGAAGGATCGGCGCCAGGCCTCGGCGTCTGGTTCCGTGGTCTTCCCGGTGGCAATGTCGTAGCGCGTCCCGTTGTGGGCGACGCGCAAATAAAACCGTTGACCGATCTTCTTGATCTGCCCTTCGCCTTTCCTGCTCATGGTGTCCTCCGTGGGTCTTCCCCCAGAACTTCCCCCACTTCATCAACATGTCAAGGGCTGCCAATGAGTGTGAATCAGTGTCCTGCTACTTGAGATTTGAGCTTGAATCAGGCTGGAAATTGATGATCGTGAGGATGAAAATCAATCCTCATAGATGTAAATATAATCATCCCCCGGCTCCGGCTTGCGGGGAGGGGGCGCCTTAGGCTTGGTAGGCACCGGTTGCCAGGTGCGGTAGTTGGCGGGCGGGCTGTCGTTTTGCCGCGGGGCGGGACGGCTGCCGGCAAGGAGGGTGTCGATGAACTCGGAGGGACGCTGGAAATTGCCGAAGCCGTCGTCGCGAGGAACGTGCAAAAGCAGGCGTTTGCGGGCGCGGGTGATGGCGACGTAGAAAAGGCGGCGCTCCTCTTCGTATTTGGCGGCGTTGTTGAAGGAGGTCATCGACGGGATGGCGCCTTGCGCGACGTTCAAAATGTGAACCTCGTCCCACTCCTTGCCTTTGGCGGAGTGAATGGTGCTCAGCGTCAGATAGTCGGAAGGGCCCTTGTCGTCGCGATCCGGCGTATCGCCGTAGTCGAGGGCCATGTCGGTGCAGAAGATCCGCAATGAGGGCGATTGCGACAGGTTTTCGCCGATGGTTTTGAGATCGTCGAAGCGCTCGTCGGCGTCGTCGTAGTTTTCGCGCAGGATGATGTCGGCGACATCGAGGACGAGTTTGATCGCGTCTTTGTTCATCGCCTCGTCTTCTTGCGGGCGCCGCAAAGCGCCGATGCGGGCTGCCAGGGGCTGGGCCTTGGCCGGGAATTTCAGCTTATCCCAGGCTTCGCCCTCGCTCAGGATCTGGGCCAGGCGGGAGGCGGATTTTTCGCCGATGCCGGGGAGCAGGCTCATGCTGCGTTCGAGGGCCCAGGAGGGGGCCTTGGCGGCATGAAGCAGCAGGAGCAAGGCGAGGAAGTCCTTGACGTGGGCCGCTTCGGTGAGTTTCTGTCCGCCGAATTTGCGGTAGGGGAGATGGCGGCGGTTGAGCTCCATTTCGAGGGAAATGGCGTGTGCCGAGGAGCGGAAGAGAATGGCGTAGGCGAGGAGCGGCGTGCCGGTGCGATGCTGCTTCTCGATCTCGTCGGCGATGCGTCGCGCGACGTCGCCGGGGCGTTCGGCGCGGAAGACGTCGGGCTCGGGACCTTTGTGGCCGAGGGCGGAGCGCAGTTCTTTGGGCAGCACATCGGCGGCTTCAGCGATCACCTGGTTGGAGAAGTCGAGGATCTCTTCGGTACTGCGGTAGTTGGCTTCGAGAGCGACGCAGCGGGCGCCGGGGAAGTCGAGGAGGAATTCCTTCAATTGCGCCGCGAGGGCGCCGCGGAAGGAGTAGATGCTCTGGCAGTCGTCGCCGACCGCCATGATGTTGCGGTGGCCGCAAACCAGCGAGCGGAGGATTTCGACCTGCAGGCGCGAGGTGTCCTGATATTCGTCGACCAAAACATAGTCGTAGACATTGCGGCAGGCATCGCCGTCGTCGGAGCGCAGCAGGGCGAGCCAGGCGACTAGGATGTCGTCGTAATCCATCATGCCGCGGGCCTTTTTCTCGGCTTCGAAACGGCTGAGCAACGCGTCGATCTCGGCGAGGATCTTGATGTGGGCGGAGAAGAACTGCTTGACCGTCGCGGCGAGGTCTTGGCAGGTGTTTTTGGCGAGCGACAGGATTTGCAACAATTGGCGGCGGGAGAGTTTGGAATCCTTGACGATTTTGAACTCGGGGAGATTGAGCAGCTTGGTCAATTGTTTACCGCCTTCGGCTTCGTCGCAAAGGCCATAGAGGTCGCGCAATTTGCCGAGGCGTTTCAGGTCGGCGAAGGCGGCGGCGTGGAAGGTGCCGCCGCCGAGTGCGGGGCGGCAGCCGTGAGGGAAGCCGAGGAGCTGGCCGCAGCGCTCCATCATCTCGCCGGCGGCCTTGCGGGTGAAGGTGAGCAGCAGGATGCGTTCGGCCGGGACGCCTTCTTCGATCAAGGCAGCGACGCGCGAGGTGAGGGTGTGGGTCTTGCCGGTGCCGGCGCCGGCGACGACAAGGATCGGCCCCTGACGGTGGTCGACGACGGTTTTCTGAGCGGGATTAAGCATGCTTTGACTTGAGGGTTGATCAAGGCACAATAGCGCTTGTCAGCGACAGCGATCTTATTTGTCGCCCGGCTTGCGGGTCTTTTCGCGCTGTTTGTCATGGAACTGCGACTTGCCGCTTTTGCCGGCGCGGAGAGCGGCGATGTCGCCGAGGCGGATCAACTGGGTGGTGGTCTCGAAATAGGGGCCGCGGCGGGTCATGGTGGCGACTTGGCGCAGGGCCTTGCGCAGCTCGGTGAAAGAGCTGATGCGATCTTCTTTGCGGCGGCAGATCATCCGGTCCAGAACTTCCGCCAGTTCAAGGGTGATGCCGGGGGCGATGAGGGTCATCGAGAATCGTTGGCCGTTGACATGGGCTTCGGCGATGGCCTGCTTGCCGGTGAGCTGGAAATAAGGGCGACCGGTGAGGGCGTGAACCATCACCATGCCGAGGCTGTAGATCTCGCTGCGGGCGTCGTCAATTTCGCCGATCAGGCGCTCGGGCGGCACATAGTGCGGCGAGCCATCGATGTAGTTCAAGTCGACCAGCGAATTGGCTTCTTCCGCCGACATGGCGATGCCGTAGTCGAGGAGCACTGGGCGGCCATCGGGACGGATGATGATGTTTTGCGGCTTGAGGTCGCGGAAGAGGTAGCCTTGGGAGGTGATTGATTCGAGCAGCGAAGTGAGGTCAAGCATGTCTTTCAGGACCAGCTCTTCATCCAGGCCTTCAGGTTGCCGGGCGATGCGGGTTTCGAGGGTTTCTCCTTCGACATATTCGGTCACCAGATAGGCCCAGCCGTCCTGCACGTCGAACTCCACCGCGGTCACCGAGTTCGGGTGGCCGTTAAAGAGCGCAGTGATGCCGGATTCGTGGCGCAGCATCTCGATAGATTCGTTGTCGTTGCGTTTTTCCTCCGGGAGGATTTTGACCGCATAGATCTTGTCGGGGTAGAGGTCGCAGGAGGCTTTGTAAACCCGGCCCATGCCACCTTCACCGGCGATGGCGTAGAGCATGAAGGGGCCGAGGTGGCGAGGGATCAAGCTGGGGCGCGAACAGCTCGGGCACTTCTTCCAGTTCAGGCCATCGACAGCTTCGTCGTACGGGATGTCGGCGGCGCAGCCGGGACACTCGAGCACCGTGTAGGTGTAAGCATCGGCTGCGGGGCCAGCAACTGGGGTGCTGGACTTGCTGAAAAATTGGCGAAGGCGCTTGAACACGTCATTCCTGTCAGACTTGGCATTTTGCTAGCCCCCATTCTAAGATGAAAGCGCGACCTGCGCAAGCTCTTTGACGCTAAACTTCCTCACTTAGCTCCCTTTCGTCAAGCGGAAAGCGCCTTACATTGGCGGCCCTACAAGCAAGGAAGCCTCATGACCCCCTTCAACTGCATCATTCTCCGTTACAATGAAATCGGCCTCAAGGGCGACAATCGCGGCGACTTCGAAAAGATTTTCCGCGCCAACATCCGTCATTCCTTGCCGCAGATCGTCGAGCCGCGCTTCCTCATCGATCAAGGTCGTCATGCCCTGCGTCGACGCGACAACGCCGCCTTCGACGAGGCCGAGATCAAGCACATGCGCGAGCGTCTGCCGCGGGTGTTCGGACTCGAGACGTTCTCTCCTGCCGTGATGATGGCGCCGAATGCCGACGAAGTCATCGCCACCGCCACGCAACTGGCTCTCGATGCCCTTGCCCAAACTGCGGCTGGTTCCAGCTTTCGCGTCCGCGTCCGACGCGCCTGGAAGAAATTCCCTTACAGCTCACGCGAGCTGGAAATCGCGATTGCCGAATCGGTCGGCAAGCAACGCGACTTCAAATTCGACCTCGAGAAGGCGGAAACCACGCTTTACGTCGAAGTACGAGAGGACATCGCCTACATTTATTTCGAAGTCTGCGCCGCACATGGCGGCCTGCCAGTCGGCAGCAGCCATCGCGTCCTAGCCCTGCTTTCGGGCGGGCTCGACTCCCCCGTCGCCTGTGTCCGCACCATGAAGCGCGGCGCCCCGGTCGACTACATCACCTTCCATTCCTTCCCCTACACCAAGCCGGAGCTGCTCGACAAGATTGCCGGCATCGCCCAGACCCTCGACACCTGGCAGGGACGCAGCGGCGCCCTGCACGCCTGCAACATGGCCGAGGCTCAGAAGATGATCCGCGATTCGGAAGCCCCCGAGCGCTTCCGCACCCTGCTCTATCGTCGCCTGATGCTTCGTTGCTCCACCGTTCTCGCCGCGCGCCTTCATGCGCGGGCCCTAGTCACTGGCGAAACCGCGGCGCAGGTCGCCAGCCAGACCTTGCCGAACATGGACTCCATCGGCCGCGCCACCGACCTTCTGGTTCTGCGTCCCCTGGTGTCCTTCGACAAGAACGAGACCATGGCTCTGGCGCGAGTCTACGGCACCTATCACGCATCGAACGTGCAGTGCGAGGATTCCTGCACCACCTTCGCGCCGAAATCCCCCGCGACCCATGCCAATCCCTGGCTGCTCAACCAAGCCGAACGCTGCTTCGATCTCGATGCCGCCCTGGTGTCGATGCTCAGCCAGACCTGCGTGCTCGATCCGGTCACCCGCGCCGAAACTCCTGTTCCCGGCCTGGTGCAGCTGTATCGCAATCACTTTGCCTATCTCGGGCAGCCGCCGGAACAGCGTTTCACTCCGCGCCAAGGCGGCCAGGAGGATTGACTCGCCATCCCCTTGTTTTTCCGCTCCAGCCCTCTAAGTTCCGCCCTCTCACGCGCTGATAGCTCAATCGGATAGAGCATCCGCCTTCTAAGCGGACGGTTACTGGTTCGAACCCAGTTCGGCGTACCATTCTAAGTGTTGTAGAAGAGCCTCTTGCAGCGATGCAAGGGGCTCTTCTGTTTCTTGGTGTCACCCCGTAGTACGGCTTGTGACGACGCATTGACCCGTACCAATTCCCGTCTAGCTTCCAGCCTCTTCGGCGCCGGCAGCGGTCAGATGACCCATGACCCCGGCCTCACAATCCATCGGCGCCATCACCGCCGTCGGCCACCCCGCCTTCGACGACAAGGACGACTGGGGCAACTCAGAAGCCTGGCTCGACTCCGTCGACATGATCGGCTACGCCCTCCGCCTCCCCATGGATCAACTCACCACCATCGTTCACAAGCTCCTCGAGGCGGGCGGCATGGGGAGTGACCCCATCGGGGTGAAGGATTTGATGAGGAGGAGGTGATGAATACCGCTGCTGTTCATGACTTCAAACTTGCCAGCCCCACTGCCGCTTCAGCCAAGGGCTGACATATGTCCCTGGGTTGGCACTGAACTCAAAGCTGATTTCGGCCGTGTCAGAAGTGACTTCACATTCTCGCAGCTCATGATAGTCATGATCGTCTTCGCCGAGCTCATAGCCTTGAGCCAAGACCTCTGCATGAAGTGATGGCAAGCCCCACTCCTGCGGGATGAAGTGATCCGCCGTGGCGAAATAGGGGCGGAGCTTGGCTTCATCCCATTCACCGGCAACCACGATTTCGCCCCGGAATTTGGAATTGCTCGCGTCGCGGTAGAGATAGTGAATTCTCGTGTTCATGACATCAGGCCTTTTAGAACCCTATCTTGGCACGGCTCGGAGGAAAGTCTAGGGAGAACGTGTAGACTGAAAATCATTTAAACTAAGGTTATTCCCATGAGCTCATTTCCTCCCGGCCTTTACGACCTCCTGAAAACGCCCTTGTTGCAAAAACGCCTCCGCGACGCTGGATTGACGGAACGAGCACAATGGCATCAACTCGATGAAGGGGAACTTGCCAATCGCTTCCAGCAATTGGTTGCCAAGGAACTGACTTCAGTCTTCGCTGATATCTTCGAATCCGGCGACAATTCGACCCTTGCGGCCCGATTGCTCACGGCCTTGCGTCAGCCGCACATTCAAGATCACCTTCTGCCAGATCTGCTCCCGGAAGCCAGCAGCATTCTTCATCGCATCACTCCGGCCAGCCCTCACCTCGATCTCATCCGCCCCGACACGCCTCTTGCGGTCTCCGCACTGCTCACCGGCTCCTCGCGCAGCCCCGCCCTCCGCACCCAGTTGCAAAAGGAACTGGCTTCCTGCGACCGCGCCGATTGGCTGGTTTCTTTCATCAAGTTTGCCGGCATCCTGCCCTTGCTGGAGACGCTGCGCCAATTCACCCAAACGCCCGCTGCCGACGGTGGCCCGCGCCTGCGAATCGCCACCACCTCGTACATGGGCGCCACCGACGCAAAGGCGATCGAGGAATTACTCAAGCTGCCGCATACCGAGATCCGTGTCTCCTACGACACCAAACGGACACGCCTGCACGCCAAGGCCTACCTCTTTCACCGCGCCACCGGTTTCAGCTCCGCCTACATCGGCTCCGCCAACATCTCTAAGGCCGCTCTTGATGAAGGGCTCGAATGGACGGCCAAAATCAGCCAATACGAAACCGCTCACCTCTGGCAGCACGCTTGCGCCACTTTTGAGTCGCATTGGGAGGACACCACCGAGTTCAGCCCGTGCACGGCGGTCGATCTGCCGCAATTGCGTCAAGCCCTTGCTAAGGAGTCGGGAACGGCTCCGAGTGAAAGTCCCAGCTTCTTCGATCTGAACCCCTACGACTACCAGAAAGCGATTCTGCAGGACATCGCGGCGGAGCGTCAGTCGGGCAAGACGAAGCATCTGATTATCGCCGCCACCGGCACCGGAAAAACCATGGTCGCCGCTTTCGACTACAAGGACTTTTGCGCGCTCCGCAATGGCCGTCCTCGCCTGCTTTTTGTCGCTCACCGCGAAGAGATCCTTAAGCAAGCGATGGCCTCCTTCCGCCAAGTCCTGCGCGACGGCAGCTTCGGTGAACTGGTTAGCGGTAACTCGACGTCAAGCCAGCACGATCACCTTTTCTGCACTGTGCAAAGCTGGAACAGCCGAAGCTTTGTGGAGTTCGCAAAAGACCACTTTGCCTACGTCGTCTTCGATGAAGCCCACCACGCCAGTGCAGATTCTTATCAGCGCCTGATCGACCATGTTACTCCGCTTTGCCTGCTCGGGCTCACTGCCACCCCGGAGCGCAATGATGGCCGCGACATTCGGGATGATTTCGGCGGCTCCTTCACTCACGAAATCCGCCTCGCGGAAGCGATCGAACGCGCCTTGCTCGCGCCCTTCCACTACTTCGGCGTCCCTGACGCTAGCGATGTTGATTTCTCGCGTCTCGATTGGGCTCGCGGCAGCTACGACCAAGGCCAACTCGCTGCTTTGCTCGAAGCCAACGGCAATCGCGCCGCTTGGGCCCTCTCCCAACTCGAATGCCATGTCGCCGATCTCCAACGCGTCCGAGGCCTTGGCTTCTGCGTCAGCGTTCGCCATGCTCAGTTCATGGCCGAATTCTTCACGGCTCACGGCGTGCCGGCCAAGGCCCTTAGCTCCGAATCGCCGCGCGATCTCCGCAACTCGGTGCAGCAGGAGCTGAAGCGCCGCGACCTTCGCTTCATCTTCACCGTCGACCTCTACACCGAAGGTGTCGACATCCCCTGCGTCGACACCGTGCTCTTCCTGCGCCCCACCGAGAGCCTGACTGTCTTCCTACAGCAGCTTGGCCGCGGTCTGCGTCTACACGGCGACAAGGCGCAACTCACAGCGCTCGACTTCATCGCGCCGCAGCACCGCAATTTCCGTTACGCCAAACGATTCCAATCGCTGTCCTCGCGTCCCACCGGCCGTATCGACGAACAAGTGAAGAACGACATGCCCTTCGTCCCCGCGGGCTGCCTCATTCACTTGGAGCGCCAAGCCAAGGAGCACGTCCTCAAGAACATCCAGGATGCCGCCGGACGCTTGCGCGGCCAACGCCTGATCAACGAGCTGCGTGAACTGCAACGTCAAACCACAGGCGAGCTTAGCCTCAAGTCCATGCTCGACTTCCTCCAGCTTGATGATCCCGACCCGCTCTACAAAGCTGGACTGCCGCACCAGCTCCTCGGTCATGACTCGTTACTCGAAGGTCCGGCAGAAAAGCTCAACGAGGGATTCCGACGACTCCTCACCATGGACGACCACCAGCTTTTGCGTCAAGCGCACGAGGCCTTGCGGAGCGGGCAAAATCCCGCCGGTTATCCCGCCGAACTGCTGCAAAGCCTGCTCTGGACCGAACAAAGCCGCTTTGGTCTCGATTTGGCGCAAGCCTCTGCATTCGTGATCAGCCGTCCCGGTCTTCGCCGCGATCTCTTGGAACTCCTCGAATGGCTCCTCGCCACGCGCAGCCCCATCGCTCCCGCGTCCCAACCCGGGCGCTTTGGCGCCCTGACGCCTCACGCTCACTACACCCGCGAACAAATCCTTCTCGCCCTCGGCCTAGGCAGCTTTGAATCCCCCACCGCCCGCGGCAAACGCGAAGGAGTTCTTCACATCCCCGAACGCAAGCTCGACGTCTTCTTCGCCGACATCAACAAATCCGAAGCCGACTTCTCGCCGACGACGATGTACGAGGATTACGCCCTCACCGAGCGTCTCTTCCACTGGCAATCCCAATCACTGACCAGCGACACCTCCACCGTTGGCCGCCGCTACATCGAGCACGCAGCCCAAGGCTACACGCCCTTGCTCTTCATTCGCGACCGGAAAAAACTCGCCAATGGCCTCACAGCCCCCTACTTCTTCG
>CAMCSH010000103.1 GCA_945877655.1 Lentisphaera araneosa HTCC2155
GTCGATCACCTTGGCGGTGTGGGGCAGGGCGTCGCTGACCCAGCGTCCGGTCTGGCCATGCTGGGCGAACTTGCGCGGGCTGGCGAGAACCGTGAAACGCGCCTGACCGGCGCTCATGCCGGAGGGCTTGAAGTCGGCGCCGAGGACGGAGGGCGGCAGGTCCTGTCCGTTGTGCTTTTCGAGAAGCGGCTTGTAGTCGAAGAGGTCCATGTGCGGCGGGCCGCCGGCCATGAAGAGCCAGATCACCCGTTTAGCGCGGGCTTTTCCGGTCAGGTGGTGGGTTTCGGAGGCGCTGCCGTCGAGGGAGGCCAAAGCGAGGGCACCGAGGCCGAAGCCGGAGGTCTGGAGGAAGTTGCGGCGGTTCATGGGGGGCTCCTTCGGAGAAGTTCAAAGTTCAAAGTTTAAAGTTGGGAACTCGGGGATGAGATCAGTCGGATCGGTCGGATCAGACTGATCTGCGGCTGCCGCAATCTTCCCCAGTTGTGTCCCAGTTGTGTCCCAGTTCACTTATTCAAAAACTCATCACTGTTGAGGACAATGCTGGTGAGGCTCATCCAGGCGGCGAGTTCTTCCGGCTTGAGCGTGACGGGGACCGGGCTGTCGCCTTGGGAGAGGAGCTTTTTGGCGCTGTCGGCGTCGATCAAGGTTTTGATCTTGGCCAAACGCTTGAGATAGGCGGTTTTCTCGCTGGAATTGAAGGCTCGTCCGAGGCAACGTCGGGCGATGAAGTCGAGGCGTTCCTCGGGGCTTGCCGCCTGTTCGAGGGCGTGCTGGGCCAGGACACGGGCCGCTTCGAGGAAGGTGACGTCGTTCATCAGCGCCAAGGCGGCGAGAGGCGTGTTGGTGCGGTTGCGGCGGGCGCAAGCGGCGAGGCGGTCGGTGCCGTCGAAGATGTCGAGCTCGGGGTGAACTGCGGTGCGCTTGACGAACTGGTAGAGGCTGCGGCGGCAGGCGATCGGGCCGGTGTGGCGCTTGTAGAGGTGGGTGTTGGAGGGGTAGCTGTTGGCCCAGACACCGTCAGGCTGGTAGCCGAGGAAGCTGGGGCCGCCAAGCTTCTCCTGATTGAGGATTCCGGCGGCCTGCAGGGCGGTGTCGCGCAGGGCTTCGGCGTCGAGTCGGAAGCGAGGTCCGTGCGAGAGGAAGCGGTTATGCGGATCCTTTTCGAGCGCTTCCGGCGAGACCTTGGCGGACTGACGGTAGGCCATCGACAGGACGAGCTGGCGGTAGACGCGTTTGATCTGCCAGCCATTCTGGCGGAAGTCGACGGCGAGCCAGTCGAGAAGTTCGGGGTGGCTGGGGCGATCGCCGACGATGCCGAAGTCTTCAGCCGTTTCGACCAGTCCGGTACCGAAGAGCTCGAGCCAGATGCGGTTGACGGCAACGCGGGCGGTGAGCGGATTTTCGGGCATGGTCAGCCATTGCGCCAGGCCGAGGCGGTTGGCGGGAGCGCCAGCGGGAGGCGGCGGCAGGAAGCCGGGCGTGGCGGCGTAGACGCGCTGGTTGCGGGCGCCGTAATCGCCACGGCCGAGGATGTGGGCGAAGGCCGGGGTCGCCTTCTCCTGGCAGACCAGGGTGCCGGCGCCAAGCTTGCCTTCGTACATCTGCGCGAGGGTGTCGCTGACCTTGTTGCCTTCGGCGACGTTGTTGGCACCTTGATAGTGGACGACTTGGACCTTGGCGGTGAGGGCGTCCATCTCCTTTTGACCCGCGGCGATGCTGGCTTTCAGCTCCTGAACCTTGGCGTCCTGGGCGAAGAAGGCCTGGCGCGCGGCATTGCGCTCGAAGGGCGTCCAGGACTTGTCGTTGGCGAGGAGATCGGGCTTGCCTTGGGTCACTTCGGCTAGCGGGTCGAGAATCGGCAACTGCGCCACTTCGGCGGGGCTGAGGGCGCGCTGGTAGAGACGCAGATCCTGCAGGCCAGTGCCACGCAAGGGAGCGGAACCTTCTTCGCCGTTGCCGCGACGACCGAAGTTGAAGGGCACGGCGGTGCGGATGCTGCCGCTCAAGGCATCCTTGTCGACCTTGGCCTTGGCGGGCTGGCCGTTGATGTAGAACTGGATGCCCGAGGCCTTGCCGGAGCCGTCGTAGGTGGCGGCGACATGGACCCACTGGATGCGAGCGATGCCAGCCTCGGTGCTGACCTTGAGGGCATTGTCGGGCCAGGAGTTGATCAGGTGCATGGAGATGCGGCCGCCCTCAAGGAAGAGATCCCAGCCGCGCAACTTGCCGCTGCCGTCCATGCGGGAGAGGATGGCGCCGTGGCTGGAACCCTGGCCGAGCGGCTCTTCGTTCCAGCGGACCCAGGTGGCGACGGTGAAGGGCTGCTCCTTGTCGAAATCACCGAGTTCCGGCATCTGGTAACGGGTGTTGTTGTCGAGGCGGAAGGAGCCGCTGAGCAGGGGATATTCGTCCCACAACGGCGGGGCCGATTCGAACTTGTAGATTTTGCCGCTGACGGCGTCGCGGATCTCGCCTTTACTGGCGACACCTTCATCGAGTTTGAAGCGGCTGAGCAGGCCTTGAGCCGGGAGGGCTTTGGGGCCTTGCGATGAGCGCAACCAGGTGGCGATCTTGGCGTCGGAGCCATCCATCAGACTTCTCAACTCGGCCTGCGCCTTCGACTTGCGGGCGAGGGCGGCATCGAATGCTGCGCGATCCTCGGCCTTGGGCAGGACCTGGAAGGGCAGCCAGTTATCGGTGTCATCGTGCCAAGGCTTCTCGGTGAGGTTGCCGAAATAGGCGCTCAAGGAGTAGAAATCACGCTGGGTGATAGGGTCGTATTTGTGGTCGTGGCAGACGGCGCAGCCGGTGCTCATGCCCATGAAGGTGATGCCGAAGGCCTCGGTGCGTTCGCGTTTGACATTGCACCACAAATCCTGCGGGATGGAGCCGCCTTCGCCTGAGGCGAGGCCGGCTCGAACGAAGCCGGTGGCGACGAGTGAATCGAGATCGCCATCGGGCAGGAGGTCGCCGGCGAGCTGTTCAGTGACGAAGCGATCGAAGGGTTTGTCGGCGTTGAAGGCTTTGATGACGTAATCGCGGTAAGGCCAGATCGAGCGGTAGCAGTCGACATGGATGCCGTGGGTATCGCCGTAGCGGGCGTAGTCGAGCCAGTAGCGGGCGCGGTGCTCACCGTAGGCGGGCGAGGCGAGGAGGCGGTCGACCACCTTGGCGTAGGCGTCGTCGGTGCTCGCGGGATCCTTGACGAAGGCATCGATCTCGCTGGGACTCGGCAGCAGGCCGGTGAGGTCGAGGGTGACACGGCGGATGAGCTGGGCCCGTTCCGCTTCGGCGTTGGGCCTGAGCCCTTCCGTCTCGAGCTTGGCGAGGATGAAGCGGTCGACCGGCGTGCGGCCCCATTTCTGGTTTTGGACGCTCGGCAGGGCCGCCTGTTTCGGCGCCTCGAAAGCCCAGTGATCGCGGAATTCCGCGCCTTCCGCAATCCAGCGGCGGAGCATCTGGATGTGCTCGGGCTTGAGGCGCTTGTCGGGATCCTGCGGCATCATTTCGTCGGGATCGGTGCATTCGATCCGTTCGACCAGCTCGCTCTCTTCGGGTTTGCCGGGGACGATGGTTTTTTTGCCCTCGTCGTTGACATGGGCGAGGGCAGCGGCGCGCAGGTCGAGGCGGAGCTTGGCCTTGCGGCTGGAGGTGTCGGGTCCGTGGCAATGATAGCAATAATTCGAGAGGATCGGCTGGATGTCGCGATTGTAGTCGAGCTTGTGCTGGACCGGGGCGGACTTGGCGGCGGAGTCCGACGAGGCGACTGGCTGCTGGTGACAGCTGAAGAGACCTAGGAGCAGGCTGGCGGGGAACAGGTGTTTCATCGGTTTTTATCCCTAGATGGCAGAATTTAAAAGTTGCGGCTTCAGAGTGTCAATTCACTGTCAGTGTTCCTTGGCTTTTGCAAGAACCTCGAGGGCGGCACCGGCCCCTGCCTCACCGATGCAGTGTGGAGCCGCGGCGGCTCGGACGCCGAGATCCTCAAGACTCTGACCGATGGGTCCGGATTGCGTTGACTGGTGAAGCACTCTAGGTCGATGACATTGACCTTCTTGCCGTTGAGGCGGACTTCGATTTTTTTGCCGATGCAGGTGATGATGTAGTGGTTCCAGTCGCCGAGCGGCTTCACCGCCGACTCGGTCGCAGTCTGGCGGCCGTAGAAGGCGCCCCCAGCTCGAGGTATCGGGGTGGCCTTGTTCAGGCAGCAGCTCGGCGGCGGCGGCGGATGCAGCTAGAACAAAGCCGGCAATACAGTGGCTCAGGAACTTTTTCATCGCGTCACTCCAGTTGATGATGCTCATACTCGTTTCTTGAATCCGTCAGGTCGACGGAGATTTGAGATTGTTCATCAGAGTTTCTCGCTAGTTTCTTGGTTCCATTCCCTAGCTTGCACAATTTCGTATCTTGATTATGAAATATCCTAAATTCAGACTTCCTGACCCGCCGCAGGGCGCAGCTGTGAAGGCTTGCCACCTTGAGCCGCTAAAGACACCGAACGGACCGTGGCTAGCTTGGGGTCATCCCAGCTAAGGAGCTTCTCCATGCGTCATCTTCTCGCCCTTCAACCCGATCTGAAAGAACTCGGACCCGGCGTCCACCAAAGCGACAACGGCCGCCTTGTTAACTGCTTTGTGGGCGACGACATTTTGCGTCGGCCGCAAGCCGGCGATCATTCCGGCGAGCGCAGGAAGGCTTGAGCCAGCGCTTCGACTTCGCGGAAGATCGCCGCCACCGGCAGATCCAGCTTCTTCGCCAAGGCCAGACACTGGTCGAATTCCGGTGCCGCCCGCAAGACCCGATGGCCTTCCATCGCCAGCTTCACAGTCACGGCCTCGCCGCGGCACAGGACTTGGCGGAATTCGCGCCCGAGTTTCATCCGACGCTCCTCGTGAATACGCACGCCGAGACTGCTGCTCTCGCGCAGGATCAGACGGGCCAGGCGATCCGCATCAGCCGGCAGGCAGATGAGCTCCAGACGCATGCCCTGGCGATTCTTTTTCATCACGCAAGGCAAGCACAAGGCATCGAGCGCACCTGCCTCGATCAGACGCGGAATCAAGGCACCAAGAAGCTCGCCGCTCATGTCATCGATGGCGCAGCTGAGAACGCTGACCCGGTCCTCCTCCCCTCCCCGCTGATTCTCCGCTTCATCAAAGACTAATACCCGAACGGCATTCGGTCGGTCAGGCAAGTCGAGATTGCCAGCGCCGAAACCCTCGCCCGCCAGAATGCCCCCGACCCGGAGATCGCCGAATTCATCGGCGAAAGCACGCAGCAGAGCCATGCCGGTGGGTGTCGCCAATTCCTTGTCCACCGGACCGCTGACACTTGGCAGGCCGAGCAGCAGCTTCGCCGTCGCCGGTGCCGGCACCGGCAAGATGCCGTGCTCGGTCTTCACCGTGCCGCCGCCGATGGCAATGCGTCGCACCACCACCCGGTCCGGCTTGAGCAAGCTCAGCGCCAGGCTCGCCGCGGCGATGTCGGCAATCGCATCCAAGGCCCCGACCTCGTGGAAATGGACCTCGTCGACGCTGACCCCATGGACCGCAGCTTCCGCCTCGGCGAGAAGCTGAAAGGCCTTCAGCGCCAGCTCAAGCGCCCTCGGTGGCAATTGCGCCCGCCGCAACACGCCACTGACCTCGGCCAGCCCGCGCAAAGGATGCGCTTCGGGAGTCAGCAACTGACGCGGCGATTTCACCCGGCTGAAGGTCAGTTTATCGACGCTCACGCCATCGGCATTTTCGACGTGGAATTTCACCGCTCCGATACCGCGTTTCTGCACCTTTTCGGCCCGGCAGCGAATCGGGATCGGCAAAGAAGCGAGAGCGGCCCAGAACTCCGGCAGGTCCGCCCCGGCAGCCAGCAGAGCCGCAGTCAACATGTCCCCGGCAACGCCGGTGGCCGGATCAATCACAATCGTTCTCATCACCGTCTCTCCAAAATTCAGCGTGCTGCCCGCAGGCAATTTGAGTTTCCCTGGAGAGAGCTTATCAGTTTTTGCGTTTACGGCTATTCCGGCAGACAAATTCGGGAGTGAGAATATCTTTCTCGAACCCCCCAATTCGGAGCCGCATCTGCATGACTCAGCCCAGCCGCCGCACCCCGCCGACCTCGTCGCAAGCCAACCTCTCCGCAACCTCTTCTCGCAGCCAAGTCGACAAAAACACCAAATCAACCTCGTCAAGCTCGTCGACTTCGAAGACCGGCGACAAAAAGCCGGCAGGGAAAGCTGGACACCCTCCGACTGAAGACAACACCAAATCGACCTCGTCAACCTCGTCGACTTCGAAGACCAGCGCCAAAAAGCCGGCTGGGAAAGCCGGACCCCCTCCGACTGAAGACAACACCAAATCGACCTCGTCGACTTCGAAGACCGGCGCCAAAAAGCCGGCTGGGAAAGCCGGACACCCTCCGGCTAAAGACAACACCAAGCTCTACATCGGCGTCGGCGGCGGACTCCTGCTTTTGCTCATCGTCATCGGCTGTTACATGGAAGGCGATAAAGAAGCTGCACCGGTTCAAGCGGTTGCCGCCGCCCCCACCAAAGCCTACGATCCGCTTGAACCCTACAAAAAAATGTCGGTCTCCGAGCGGAAAAATGTCTATCGCGAAGGCTGTGCTATTGATAAAAAAGTAGAAGCTGAAATGGCCAAGATCCCGATGACTGGGGACCGTGCTAAGGACGCCAAACGCCACAATGTTGAAGCCGGAATCCAAGGCAAACTCGAAGCTGCGGTCATTACTAAATTCAAGCTCAACCGTCAGTCCTACGACAAGATCAACTCCGACGGCGTCAACAATCACTGGAAATAATCATGACACGCAAGATACGCATCGGCAATCTCTTCATCGGCGGCGACGAACCAGTGATGGTGCAATCGATGGCCGCCACCAAAACAACTGACCGCGAGGCCACACTTCGCCAGGTCGAGATGCTGCACGCCGCCGGCGCCGGCATCGTCCGCGTCGCGGTCGACAACAAAGCCGATGTCGAGGCCCTCGCCTGGATCAAGGAACAGACTCAGGCCCAGCTCAGCGTCGACCTGCAGGAGAACTACCTCCTCGCCGAGCTGGTGGCCCCCTTCGTCGCCAAATTCCGCTACAATCCCGGCCATCTCCACCACCTCAAGCCGTCGCAGACGACCGAAGAGAAAGTGAAATGGCTGGTCGAGATCGCCCGTCGCCACGGCAACGCCATCCGCATCGGCGTCAACTGTGGCTCGGTCGCCCCCGAAATCCTCGCCCGCTTCCCCGACAAGGAAGAAGCCATCGTGCAGAGCGCGGTGGAGCACTGCCGCTATATGGACGAGCTTGGCTTCACCGACTTCTGCGTCTCGATCAAGGACTCCGATCCCGACACCGTGATCCGCGTCAACCAACGCTTCGCCGAGCTCCGTCCCGACGTTCCTCTGCACCTCGGCGTCACCGAGGCCGGCCTGCCTCCCGGCGGCGTGGTGAAGAGCCGCCAGGCCTTCGAACCGCTGCTCGCGAAAGGCATTGGCGCCACCCTGCGCGTTTCGCTCACCTTGCCCTTCGACGACAAGCACGAAGAGATCCGCATCGGCCGCCAGATCGTCGACGACGTCAAGGCCGGCCGCTTCTGGAACCAGAAGTTTGCCACTGACGGCTACAACATCATCAGCTGCCCCTCCTGCTCACGGGTCGAGAACGAGAAGTTCATCGTCCTGGCCCAGTCGGTCAAAGCCCTCACCGAAGAGCTCGGCCGCCGCAAGATGACCATTGCGGTGATGGGATGCCGCGTCAACGGCCCCGGTGAGACCGACGACGCCGATCTCGGCCTCTGGTGCGGCCCGCGCACCGTCAACCTGAAAAAGGGCCCGCTCGAGCTCGGCGCCTGGAGCTACGACGAGATCCTCGCGCAGCTCCGCCAGGAAATCGAGAAGTTTCCCGAGAGCTGAAGAATTTTCGACCTGTATCACTCCATTTTGATCTTGGATTCTCTTCGCCGCCAGGGTCGAACCGGGGAGTGAGGGAGGTAGGGAGTGAGGGAGTAAGGCAGGAGCGCATAAGAGTTCACTCCCCAACTCCCTCGTTCCCTCACTCCCAAGCCTGGAGATTAGAATCCCGAGTGATACAGCTCGAGAATTCCCCCAAATTCTTCAAGTTCCCGGTTGACGGCTGGAAGTCTCAAACTAATATATGCGCCACTTAAGGCGGTGCGATAGCTCAGTCGGTAGAGCGGCAGAATCATAATCTGCTGGTCGTGGGTTCAAGTCCCTCTCGCACCACCATCTCTCTCAAGGGCTTGCGCCAAAACGCAAGCCCTTGTCTTTTGCTGTTATGGACGTGTCGGCAAGGCCTGACAATAAGCCCCCAAATGCCGGCGTTGAGAGGGCGGACGCATCGTCCATCAATCCCCAAACCCAATGGAGTCCGCCATGAAGTTCCTCCTCCTCGCCACCGCCTGCAGCCTCTTCCTCGCCCTCGGCCTTCGCGCTGACGAGCCCGCCGAAAAGCCTGCCCCCGCCGGTGAAAAACCCGCCGGCAAATCCGGTGAGCACAAAGACGGCCCCGGCGGCTTCATGCGTGAAGAAATGATGAAGAAATTCGACAAGGATGGCGACGGCAAGCTCAGCGACGAAGAAAAAGCCGCAGCCAAGACCGAAATGGAAGCTAAGCGCGCCGAAATGCTCAAGGAGTTCGACAAGGACGGCGACGGCAAGCTCAGCGACGACGAGCGCAAAGCCATGCACGATGCGTATATACTGAAGAGATTCGACAAGAATGGCGACGGCAAGCTCAGCGATGAAGAAAAAGCCACCGCTGAAACCGCCCGCAAAGAAATGGAAGCCAAGAGAGGCAAAGGCCACGGCAAGGGCGAAGGTAAAGGCAAAGGCAAGCCCGAAGAGAAGAAAGCCGAATAATCCGGAACTTCCCTTGATCCAGAGAGCCACCTGCGGGTGGCTCTCTGTCATTTCAGGGTCAGTGTATGAACGAAATCGGGAGCTCTTCGAATGTTAGCGGGCGAGACGGAATTGCTGATTCTACAGCGGGAATGGCGCGGCGAGAGCGGCGTCCTGGTGCATGGCGTGTCACCGTCGCGCGGACGCCTAGTCTTGACCCTGCCCGGCGCCTCCGCAGGCAGAGGCCCCAAGCACGATGGCATCGACCTCTTCAGCCAGGTCCGGATCGATCTGCAGCCACATCCGAAACGAACGAGTTTCATGCTGGTGAAAGACGTGCAAGTGCTGCGCTGCTTCCGCGATCTCGGCGCCTCCTTCGACCGCCTCCAGTCGGCCGCCTCGATCGCCCGCTTCACCTTGGATCATTGCCACGAAAACGACCCCGCTCCCCTTCACTTCAGCGCCTGCCTGCGCAGTCTGGCGTGGATCGAAGGCGGCGGCCATCTGTCGGCCGCCCGTACCCTGATGCATGTCGCCCATCTGGCCAGTCATGGCTCAATGCCCTCGGAAGGACTGTCGCCGCCCCAAGTCCGCCTCCTGGAAAAACTCCTTATCGCCTGCGCCGACGAGTCCCAGGCGATGCCCAAACTCAGCGACGAACAATGGTGCAGCCTCGATGACTGGAGCCGCCAGCTTCTGGCTTGGGCCGATCTCGACGCCGGATACTGATCTTTCAAAACGAAGCGCAATCCTCCTTGACGAGGTCGGCCACGGCGACGAGGAGGAAGCGCTCGGGCATCTTGCTGGCGAGGGATGCGCAGGTGCGACCGCGCGAACCGCAACCGGCGATACCGAGGATGGACATGATCAGATCTCCGGGTTGTCGCCAGCGAATCCTGCGAACCCAGAGAGCTGCACTCGATCGGGACGATCGAGCCATATTGAACTTTCAGCCTAAAAACCGCAGCAGCCCAGGACTTTCCGCGACCCTTTCAGGGTCAAAAATCATAACTCATTCCAACCCAGGGTGTCGCCGATGCGGCTTAACCCTGGGCTAAAATCTGAAACCCCTTTGGGGTCGAGCTGCAGTTGAGCATAATCAAGTTCGACAGCGGTTTTTAGGCTAAACCCAGTTCCAAAATTCCCCCTGCCCCGCCCTGAGACGGATGAGCCCATCGCTTGCTTCTCCGACAAGAAAACACGCTCAGGAGGTCCTGAGCGTGTTTAAAGTATGGCGGAGAGGGCGGGATTCGAACCCGCGGGACAGTTGCCCGTCCGTCAGTTTAGCAAACTGGTGCTTTAGGCCACTCAGCCACCTCTCCGCTTTGAGAGTTGCATAGTATACAGAGAGTCAGGCGATCGACAAGAGGGCGGGGGACAAAAACAGAAGAAATCCACTCGATGTTGGGCTTGGTTTCGAGCTTGGGCTCAGTGACGTGCCAAGCCGGCCATCTGGGCTTGGTGCCATTCATGAAGGCGGCCGAGGTGGAGGCTGGAGCCGATGAAGGAATCAATCGCACCTTGCCAGTTGACTTTGAGGGTGGGGCCGTTGCTCTGGGCCAAATGACCCTGACCGATGAGGAAGAGTTTCATCAGCTGAGTCTGGCGTGGGGGAAGTTCGGGGATTTGCAGCGGCGGCAGCCGGGGCGCGACGGGGAAGGAAGAGCCGTTCAAGGCTTCGTAGCGGCTGAGTTCCTTCTGCAAGCTCTGGCTGAGCTCAAGTTGGGCGTTGCCGTCGAGGATATTCGAGAAGAGCAGGTCAATGCTGTCGGCATCGATGACGGGTGAGACCTGCCAGCCGAAGCCGGCGATGCGGACAAGGGTGTCGGCGAGGTTCACCGAGGCGATGATTTCATCGTCCTGACTGAGGGGGAGGGTGACTTGAAAATCATGGTGGTGATTGCAGACGGAGATCAAGTAATCGGGAAGATTCCAGCGGGTGCAGAGGTCGCGGGCGATCTCGGTGTGGCAACGTCCGAAGACATGTTTTTCGGCGATGTGGAGAGGGACGGCATCGATGTTTGCCAAGCGCTTGGCCTCCTTGAATTTCTCCGGCATGAAATCCTGGAAAACGGCGCGGCCGATGGCGTGAAGGAGTCCAGCCAGGAAAGTGTGTTCGGGGCTGTGATGATGCAGTCGGCGGCAGATCATTTTACCCATGCAGCCGACGGCGAGCGAATGGCTCCAGAGGATCTTACGGGTCTCTTCGCGTTCCTTGGTACCGTGGAAGTATTTCTGCACTGCGACGCCGGCGACCAGTTCGCGCAGGCCTTTGAAGCCGATGATGACCACCGCCTCAGTCACCGTTCCGACTTGACGGGACAGTGCGTAGGTGGAGGAGTTGGCGATTTTCAGGACGCGGGCGGCCAATGCCTGGTCGGAACTGAGGATCTCTGCCGCGACACTGGCTTGCACCGAGCTGGATTCAGTCAACGACAGCATCCGCGTCGCGGCGGAAGGCATGGGTTCAATATGCTCCAGATGGCGGATCAGATTGCCTAGAAGTTGATGGTCCATGTCACGTTCCTTGCTCACTTGCCAACCATTATCGCACTAAAAGAGGGGAAGTGGCAAATTTTTTTCAAGATTTGTCAGCTTCCTTGCCTGGAAGAGACAGATTTCTAAATCTCTTCGGCTAGGAAAAGCTAGATCGAGTCATTTTATTGTCAAGGTCAGTACTGTTAAAAAATAAAAATGACAGAGAAGCTCAAATCAAGGCGGTGCGCCAGGGACTACGGCTGAGCCAACACGCCAGGGCGAAGGCCGGACGAGGCGTTGTGGAGCATTCGAGGTAGCGGTTGAGGAAGAGGGTGGTGCCGATGGCTTCGAGAGCCAGGCGGTCTTCATTCAAGCGGAGCAGCGCGCCGAGGTTGCGCGCCCGGGCGAGGGGGCCGAGTCCGAAGTGATGGCAGCGCAGGTCGGCGATATCGATGAGAGCGAAGCGGTCGTCGGGGGTCAGCAGGATGTTGCCGAGATGGAGGGAGCGGAAGTGGATGCCGAGCTGGTGCAGGCGGGCGCAGAATTCCGCCAAACGGAGGACGAGGGCCAGTCTTTCTTCCGTCGTAGCGGCGGCAAGTGCCCTCCTCAGGGTGATGCCGGGGAGGAGGGGATAGATGACCGCATCGCGTTTTTGCGAGGGAATGCGCCAGATCGCGCTGATGCTGACCGTGGGGACATTCAGGCGTGCGAGCTTGGCGGCATTTGCGGCGAATCTCGCGGCGTACGGGAAGAAGGCGCTGGAACTGATGGTGTGTTTGCGACGAAAGAGCTTGACGACGCGCTGCTCAGGAGTCAGCAGCACTTTTGGACCGAAGCCGTCCGACTCGAGGATGCGAGCCTCGGCAACAAGCTTCTGGAAATCAGTTTCGGAGATGGTTTGCAATGGAACGGAATCCCATGGGTCAGTGAAAGGTGTGCAGATTAATGCGGCGGATGAATTCGTCAGCGGGAAGATTCAATCGCGAGGCGGTTTTTCCTCGTCATCGGTCTTGTAGGGATTGCCGTCTTTCTGGAAGTAGCCCAAGCTGGCGATCTTGATCAATACAGCCAGGAGCCCGAGGAAGGCGAAGAGGATGACAAATGGCCATTCCATCAGGGAGCCGGGACGAGTTTCGCCGGGATCAAGGCGAGGCGGAATCCGTAGTTGTTGCCGGAGAAGGCTTCGTCGATATAGACCGACTGGGCCCGCATGGCGCAGCGCAGGTATTCGGGGCCATCCGCCCATGAGCCGCCGCGATAGACGTGGCGGTTGCCCTGGCGGCAGACCGGATCCTTGATCCCCTCGGTGAGGGCGCTGAGACTGGGGTTGAGGGGATCGGAACCGTTGGAGGCATCCAGGGTCCACTCCCAGACATTGCCGAGCATGTCGTGCAAGCCCCAGGCATTGGCGGCCTTGGAGCCGGGTTTCGCGGCGGCAAAATCGCTGGTGCCGACGGCCACATCGGCAAGTCGGGCCGCGCCTTGCCAGGGGCCGCTGGAACCGGCACGGGCGGCGTATTCCCATTGGGCTTCGGTAGGAAGGGAGTAGGCGTATGAGGTGGGAAGGACGCCAGCTTTTTTCTCTTCTGCGTTGAGCCAGGAACAGAAGCGCATCGCGTCGTTCCAGCTGACATGGCAGACCGGCAGATCCAAGTCGTCACCCGCCTCGTTCCAGCGGGCGCCGGGCTGTTTCTGTTTCCACTTGCCACGGCTGAGCCAGACGCTGGAGCCGCCGCGTTTCTCTGCCTCGGTCTGATAACCAGTTGCCTTGATGAAGACGGCGAATTGCTTGACGCTGAGCTCGGTCCGGGCCAGCCAAAAACCTTCAGTGATCCGGACTTCATGGAGCGGCTCGGAGGTGCTGCGGCCGGTTTCGCTGATCTTGCTGCCCATCTGGAAGCTGCCAGAGGAGATGTAGACCATGTCGATCTGAGCTTGCGGGAGCTGAAAGTTCTGCTTCGCGACAGGGAGCTTACGGGCGACCACAGGCGGCGTGACGACAGGCGGCGTGACGACAGGCGGCGTGACGACAGGCGGCGTGACGACAGGCGGCGTGACGAC
>CAMCSH010000104.1 GCA_945877655.1 Lentisphaera araneosa HTCC2155
GTCTTTTGCTGCCAGCCGCCATTCTTCAGTCCCCCCGACATCACACCTCATCCACCCCGACAAGCTCAGGGTGTGGCACCCACCATTTTGCTTGCGGGAGCGGGCGGGCGCAAGTGGGCAAAGGAAATAGGGATGTCGCGGCGCTGGGCAATTGTCGCCTTGCAGGAGCGATGTATCTTAGCCTGCCCAAACCGCATAACTGGAGAATTGAAACATGAAGAAAATGCTCGCCTTGCTTGTCTCTGCTCTCGCCTTCAGCAGCTGCACCTACGGTGCCAACCGCATGAACGACTTCAAAGACGTCATCACCGTCGACTTCGGCACCGGCCTCGGCGTCAAAGGTCGCGTATCCTACATCGGCACCGGCCTGATCGTCAACAAGGACCGCTTCGGACTGCGCGAAGGCAACATCGCTAGCTGGAATGGCGAAGAAACCCAGTCCTACGAAACCGATCTGATCTTCTACCGCGGCGGCGACTTCCGCACTCCCCTCCCCCCGGAAGTGATCGAACGCCGCAAGGAATCCTACGGCAACACCGGCTGGGTCGTCTGGGACATGCCCACCAAAGAAGGCATGAACTGGCACTGGGTTTCCCAGGTCGAAGCCAGCGCCGGCCTCGGCATCTCCGCCCGCCTCGGCCTCAACCCCCTCGAAGCCATCGACTTCATCCTAGGCTTCACCACCCTCGACTTCTATGGCGATGACACCGCCATCAGCGAAGAAGAGAAGGAAGAAGCCGAAAAGGCCGAGAAGAATTAATCCTCTCGACATCCTCCCAAAAACCCCAGCCGGAAGGCTGGGGTTTTTGCTTGGAACAGGGACACAACTGGGACACAGTTGGGTGACAACAGGGACACAATTGGGGAGAACAGCAGAAGCTCGTCGCTGTTCCTCTGTCGCTCCCCCAGTTGTGTCCCAGTTGTGTCCCAGTCGTATCCCAGTTGTGTCCCAGTTTGACATTCCCCCGTCTCGCGGCAGATTCGGCGCGCCTTCCGGATCCCTCCGAGGCTGACAGGGGAATCCCGTGCGAACCGGGAACTGACGTGCAACGGTATGCCGCGACTGCGGACGAGTCCGAGCACCTACCTGGGCGCACTTCACGCGATGAGGCGCCCGGCGGAAGGGATCCGTGTCTAAAACCTCATTTGAAACGCCCGCTTCTGCCGCACCTTTTGGCTGCGGCGCATGCTCGTCGTTTCGGAAGGACCAGCCATGATCTGTCACTCTTCGATCCTCCTTGCCTCCCTGCTCGCTCAAGCCCCCCTGAGCGATGCGAACGGCCTCTCCCCCGCCGTTGCCGCCACCCCCGAAAAACAACTCGAACCGATGATCATCACCGGCGACCGCGTCCCCACCCCGCTCGATAGCCAGGGCCGCAGCGTCAGCGTCATCTCCGGCGACGAACTCCGCCGCAGCGGCGTCACTCGCGTCAGCGACGCCATCCGCCGCGTTCCCGGCGCCGTCAGCGCCGGCAACGGCCCGCACGGCACCCAAGCGCTGTTCCTGCGCGGCGCCAACCAGTACCACAGCAAGATCCTGGTCGATGGCCGCCCCCTCGCCAGCGCCAGCGAAACCCAGGTCAGCTCACTCAGCTTCCTCGATGAAATCCCCCTCGATGACGTCGATCACATCGAAGTGGTGCGGGGACCGCAATCCGTCATCCACGGCTCCGACGCCATCGGCGGCGTCGTCAACATCGTCACCAAACGAGCCACGGAAGACGGCAATCACGGCTCCGTCTCGGTCGAAGGCGGCAGCCACGGCTATCTCCGCGAAGCCTTCACCCTGAGCGGCAAATCCGGCGCCTGGGACTGGCACGCGATGAGCTCGCACGCCTACGAAAAAGGCATCAGCAGCCAGAAGGCTCAGCCATACCGCGATGCCGATGCCTGGGAGAACACCTCCGGCCGCCTCGGCCTCGGCTACAGACCGGTCGAACAGGCCCGATTCTTCGCCGACGGCGAGATGATCCGCGGCCGCAACGAGTGGGACGGCTCAGTCTACCCGCCTTGGCCAGCCCCTAGCGTCGCAGCTCCTTGGGAAGCCGACAACCGCCATCGCGGCCTCCGCCTCGGCGGCGAATTCACCGGCCTTGCCGACGGCCTCATCGACACCAGCCTCGTGTACAGCCAGGGCCGCAGCAAACGGCTTTTTGAAGTCGAGCATCAGCCCGTCGAAAACACCGAATATCACGACCTGACGCAGCGCATCGAAACGGTCAACACCCTGCATGCCAACGACTGGCTCGACCTCGGTTTCGGTGCCGATTACGAAGAGCAAAAAGCCGGCGGCCACGGCGCCTGGGGACCGCCCTCCGGTCGCATCCACACCTTCGACCAATTCGTCGAAGCGCGCGGCCATTGGGACGACCGCTACTTCCTCACCCTCGGCGCCCGCCACACCGATCACGATCTCTTCGGGAATCACTGGACCGGCCAGGTCTCCGGTGCAATCAAGATCCCCGAGTCCGGCACCCGCCTGCACGCCAGCGCCGGCACCGGCTACCGCGCCCCCTCGATCTTCGAACTCCTTGGTCCCAACGGCAGCCGCGACCTCGCTGCCGAAGAAGCCAAGAGCTTCGACCTCGGCATCGATCAGAAGATCGGCGATCACCTCAGCCTCGGCAGCACCTTCTTCCAAACCGAGCTGAACGACATGATCGACTTCGTCAGCGCCAACGCCCCGCCCTGGGGCCACTACCGCAACGTCAGCTTCGCCCGCATGTACGGCTTCGAAAACGAAGCCAAATGGCAAGCCACCGACAGTCTCGGCTTCAGCGCCAACTACACCTGGCTGCACACCGAAGACGACCAGGACGACGAGCTCGCCCGCCGTCCCGTCCATCTCGGCAGCTTCGGCGCCGATTGGCAGATCAACGACGACTGGCGCCTCAACTCCGACTTGATGGCCTCCGGCACGGCCTTCTCCGGCAATCATGAGACCGACAAGCTCGCCGGCTGGGCCACGGTCAACGCCGGCCTCGGCTACAAGCTCCGCAAGGATCTCGAGCTCACCGGACGCGTCACCAATCTCTTCGACCAGGACTACGAAGTGGTGAAAGGCTTCAACACCTACGGCCGCTGCTACTACCTGGGAGCGACCTGGAGCTTCTGAAGATGCAAAATGGCGCGGCAAAAAGCCGCGCCATTTTTATTTAGGGTTAATCAGCCGTCGATATCTGTCGATGTCATCGATATCTATCGAAGGTATCGACAGACATCGATGGCGTTTTCACCCCACCCGCACTTCCGCCTTGCCCTCAACCAACTTCCCGATCACCGCAGGGGCAAAGCCTTCAGTCCGGAACAGCGCTTCAACCTCGGCCAACGACTCGGCGGAGCAGCTCACCAAGAGGCCTCCGGAGGTCTGGGGGTCGCAGAGGATCTGCTTCTGCCATTCCGGGAAGTCTTGCGGCAAGCGCACATCGGCGCCGTAGCTGGTCCAGTTGCGGGCCGAAGCTCCGGTGACGCATCCCGCCTTGCACAACTCGGGAACACCGGCAAGCAGGGGAACCGAAGTCCACTTCACTTCAGCGGCAAGACCGGAGCCGCGGCAGATCTCGAGCAGGTGACCGAGCAGGCCGAAGCCGGTGACGTCGGTGAGGCCGCCGACGCCGCTGATGGCGCCGAGTTTGCGTCCGGGAGTGTTGAGCTTGGTGGTGCTGGCGATCATTGAGGCGTAACCGACTTCGTCGAGCAGGCCTTTTTTCAGCGCCGCCGATTGAATCCCGACCCCGAGCGGCTTGCCGAGAACCAGGAAGTCGCCGGCCTTGCCGCTGGAGTTCTTCTTCAGATTGCGCGGGTCGACCAGACCGATGGCGACGAGGCCGTAGATCGGCTCCAAGGAGTCGATGGTGTGGCCGCCGGCGACCGGAATTCCAGCGGCGGCGCAGATGCTTTCGCCGCCTTCGAGGATCTTGCGGATGGTTTCCATCGACAGCTTGGCCACCGGCATGCCGACGAGAGCGAGGGCGAAGAGCGGCGTGCCGCCCATGGCGTAGACATCGGAAATGGCGTTGGTCGCGGCGATGCGGCCGAAGTCGAAGGGATCGTCGACGATCGGCATGAAGAAGTCGGTGGTGGCGACGATCGCCTGGGTCTCGTTGATCTGATAGACCGCGGCGTCGTCGGCGGTCTCGATGCCGACGAGCAGCTCCTTGGGCAGCGGCAGGCAGGAACCGGCCTTGCCGGCGAGGATTTGCTGCAGCACCGCCGGGGCGATCTTACAGCCGCAGCCGCCGCCGTGGGAAAGGGAAGTGAGTCGGGCTTCAGACATAAAATTCTCCTGGCTTCGGGATTTGCGTGCGCCGCACTATATTCGCCGCCGATCAGAACACCCAGCCCCATTTCACGAGAACAGCATGTCGGATTTCTCTTTGGACCAGCGCCAGGAACTGCAGCGGCTCATTCTCTCCCTCAAAGAAAAGCGCCTGCCGCAACAGACCCTGGAGCAAGCGGCACCGCGAGTGCCCAACCTCGGCCAGACGGAATTGCACGACGGCCTCTGCCTCGGCCTGTACAAAGCCGGCGGTCCAGCCCTGCTGCTCGACGTCCGCTCGCCGAAGGAATTCGCGCTCGACGGCCTGCCCGACGCGGTCAATCTGCCGGTGCTCGACAATGAAGAACGCCACGCCGTCGGCCTGCTCTACAAACAGCAGTCGCAGGAACTCGCGGTCCAGGTGGCGCTGCATTTCTGGGAAAAGAAAAAAGACCTGTTCCTGGCGGAAGCCGCAAAGCTCGCCGCCGGCCGTCCCGTCGCGCTGTATTGCTGGCGCGGCGGCGGACGCTCCCGCTTCAGCACCCACCAGCTCCGCCTCGCCGGACTCGAAGTGCGCCAGCTCGTCGGCGGCCAGAAGGATTGGCGCCGCCGCGTCCATGCCGCGCTCTACCAGCAAGCCTGGTCCTTCCTCTGCCTCGACGGCCTCACCGGCTGCGGCAAAACCGCCATTCTCGAGGAATTGCGCCGGAGCCATCCTGCAGTCCCGCAGATCGACTTCGAGGCCGCCGCCGCCCATGCCTCGAGCGTCTTCGGACGGGTCCGTTTCCTCGACCGCGACGAGCCCAAGCAGGCGCGTTTCGAGGAGGCGCTTTTCCTGCAGCTGATGCCCTTCCGCCGCGCCGACGGCAGCTTCCCGGTTTTCCTCTGCGAAAGCGAGTCGCGCAAGATCGGCTTCCTGCAGATCCCGCCCGCCCTCTGGCAGGCCCGCGTCAGCGCCCCGCAAATCCTGGTCAAATGCTCGCTCAAGGTCCGCGTCGCCCGCATCCGCCGCGAATACTTCCACGATGGCGATCCGATCCAAGTCGCCGCCGTGCGCGACAAGGTGACCCTGCTCACCCGTCACCTCGGTCACGACAAAATCGCCGCTTGGATCGAGCTCATCGACGCCGGCCGCTACGATGAATTCAGCGCCGACATCCTGGTCAACTGGTACGACCGCTGTTACGCCCAGACGCCCGGCACAGTCGTCCTCGAAGTCGACAGCGCCGACGTCCCCAAGGCCGCTGGACAGATCGCCGAGCTCATGAAGGCTTAACTCGATCCTCCTTGCCAAGTCGACAAAGCCCCGCAACTTCATGCCGCCCTCAACCCAACCCGAAAGGAAACCCCGCCATGAACATCCGAAAACGTTTCGTCACCGCCCTCACCGCTCTCGTCGTCCTCGCCCTCGGCTGCAAAAAAGCTGACGCCCCGGCCACCCCGACTGACAAGGCACCCGCGCCCGCCGCCGTCACCAAGACCCTCAAGTTCACCGCCATTCCCGACTCCAGCAGCAAGGACATGAAGGCCGGCTTCGAAACCCTCGCCAAAGTCCTCTCCACCGAGCTCGGCTTCCCCGTCGAATACACCTCGGTCAACGACTACGCCGCCTCGGTCTCGGCGATCAAAAACAAAGAATGCCATCTCGCCTGGTTCGGCGGCCTGACCCACGTCCAGTGCGTCAAGCGCGTCCCCGGTGCCATCGCCATCGCCCAGGGCGTCGAAGATGCCGCCTTCAAAACCTATTTCATCGCCAACGCCTCCACCGGCCTGAACGAGAGCGCCGAGTTCCCCGCCGCCATCGCCGGCAAGAGCTTCACCTTCGGCAACGCCTCGTCCACCTCCGGCCGCCTGATGCCCGAGTTCTTCATCGCCAAAAACCTCGGCAAGCCCGCCGCCCAGGCCTTCAAAGGCAGCCCCGGCTTCCAAGAGACCCACGACAAAACCATCGAAGCCGTCACCGCCGGCGCCTATGAAGTCGGCGCCGTCAACTACAAGAACTGGGACAAAGCGGTCAAGGCCGGCAAGATCGACGCCAGCAAGGTCAAAGTCATCTGGACCTCGCCCACCTACGTCGACTACAACTGGACCGTCCACCCCGACCTCGACAAGGACTTCGGCGCCGGCACCACCGACAAGCTGACCAAAGCCCTCCTCGCGATCAAGGATCCCGAGCTGCTCAAGCTCCTCAAGCGCTCCGGCTTCATCGCCGCCAAGAACGAAGATTACGAAAGCATCCGCACCACCGCGGAAACCCTCGGGCTGATGGACAAGTGAAGTCCGGAGAAGATCGGACTGATCCGTCGGATCGGTCCGATCTTCAATTCGCCATGATTTCCCTCGACAACCTCACCCTCAGCTACGGCGAGCTCCCGGTCATCCGGGAGCTTTCGCTGTCTGTCGCCGCTGGCGAAAAAGTCGCCCTCATCGGCCCTTCCGGAGCCGGCAAGTCGACCCTTCTGCGCCATCTCGCCAAGCATTTCCCCGAGTCCGCCTGGATGCCCCAGGACCTCGCCTTGGTCCCTCCCCTCTCCGCCTTCGCCAACATCCACGCCGCCCGGCTCGACCGCCATTCGCTGCTGCGCAACCTGCGCAACCTGGTGTCGCCGCACCCGCAGGACCTCGCCGAGATCTCCGCCTTGTTGAGCTCGCTGAAGCTCGACGACAAGATCCGCAGTCGCGTCGGTGAACTTTCCGGCGGCCAGCAGCAGCGCGTCGCTCTCGCCCGCGCTCTGCATCGCGAGTCGCCGCTGATCCTCGCCGATGAACCGGTGAGCGCCCTCGACCCCGCCTTGGCCGAGCTCTGCCTGACCCGTCTTTTTGCGGCACCCGCAACTCTCATCGTATCACTCCACTCGGTCGAGCTCGCCCGTCGCCACGCCAGCCGCCTCGTCGGCCTGCGCCACGGCCAGGTTTTCTTCGACCTCCCCGCCAGTCAAGTCGACGACGCCGCCTTGATCGAACTCTACCGGCCGGAATAAATGCTCCGCGCCTCGCTCATCTTCGTCGCCATTGCGATCGCCGCACTTTTCTGCTGCGATCTGCAGCTCGGCCACACCGATCCCTGGGACATGCTGGCCAAGGTCGGCCACGGCCTGCTTCATCCTGATTGGAGCGTCCTCTGGCACGATGGCCGTCCCGATCCGGCGATCCTCAAAGGCCTCGGGCACACCCTCGCCTTCGCCTTTGCCGCCACGGCGCTCGGCGTCGCGGCCGGGCTGCTGCTCGCCTTCCACTACCAGCGCCGCTGGGTGCGGGCGCCGCTGGCGCTGATCCGCTCGATCCACGAGCTCTTCTGGGTCCTCCTCCTCGGCCCCCTGCTCGGCAGCACCAGTGAGGTCTGCGCCCTCTTCGCCATCGCCTTGCCCTTCGCCGCCATCTTCGCCAAGGTCTACAGCGAGATCCTCGAAGAGGCCGACACCCGTCCGCTGGACAGCCTGCCGCGACGCCCCGGACTGGCCCGGATCTTCTATGTCCTGCTGCCGATGGCATGGAACTCCGGACGCGCCTACACCGCCTACCGCTTCGAATGCGCTCTGCGCGCCTCGGTGGTGCTCGGCTTCGTCGGCATCCCGACCCTCGGCTACCAACTCAAAGACGCCTTCGGCGACAGCGAATACGCGGCCGCCGCGGCGCTGTTCTACCTGCTCCTCGCCCTCGTCGCCACGCACCGCCTGTGGATCCGTGCGAAGATGATCCCGCTGTGGATCGCCGCCGCCTTCCTGTGGATCAACTGGAGTTCGCCTTTGTCGTGGAGCAACCTGAAGCATTTCCTCGGCGAACTCGTTCCCTTGCCGCTGCAGCGTGACGACTGGGCCGCGATGGGCCCCTGGCTCAAGCAGGTGCTGTTTGCGGAAGCCGCACCGGGCCTCGCCAATGCTCTGTTGGTGACCCAGGTTTCCCTGGTCGTTTGCGGTCTCCTCGTCGTCGTCCTCCTTCCTCTCGCACTGCCGCAGACGGCGCCGCGGCCGCTGCGCTTCGTCGCCAAGAGCCTCTTTCTCGTGATGCGTTGCATTCCGGAATACATCCTCGCCTTCCTGTTGATGCTTGTCCTCGGCCCTTCGGCGCTGCCAGCGATCCTCACCATCAGCGGCCACAACGCCGGCCTGCTGGCGCATATCATGGCCAACGCCAGCGCCGCGATCGAGCCGCGAGTCCGCTCGCGTCGCGCCCTCGACCGCTATTTTTACGACCTGCTGCCGCGCATCTACGGCCAGATCCTCGCCTTCCTCTTCTACCGCTGGGAGACGATGCTGCGCGAATCCGCCATCCTCGGCGTCCTCGGGGTCGGCACCATCGGCTTCTTCATCAAGCAGAACCTCGCCCTCGACCGTCCCGATCGCGCCGCCCTGCTCATCCTCCTCGCCGGGCTGACCACCCTCGGCATCGACCTGCTCTCCGGCCATCTCCGCAAGAAGCTACGCCTGAGCTCAGATTTCAGCTCGGGCCGCTGCGGCGAGGGATGAGGGGCATGCGTTTTTCAGTCAAGCTAAAAACTTGTATCGGGACTCATGTAGTCGTAGCTTGAGATACTCTCTCGACCCCCAACTTCATGCATGAGACATTCCGATGAAACTCAAGATCGTCCTTCCAGCCTTGGCCCTGACCACGGCAGTGCTGTGTTATTATTTCCGTCCCGTCGGCTCGCTGCCGGAGGCCGCGGTGCTGAGCGAGCCGCCCCCGCTGAGTTTCGCTCCTCATACCGCCGAAAACGCCTTCAGTTTCGATCTCTTGCGACAAGTTGCGAAAGCCGACACCGGCAACCTCTGCCTTAGCCCCTGGTCGGCGCAGATGGCCTTGAGTTTGAACGGCTGCGGCGCCCGCGGCGACACCGCGCTCAGCTTCCAAAAGGTGCTGCATCTCGGCGCCACGCCCGAAGCCTGCCTCGATTTCGTCAGCCAAGGACGGGCTTGGGAAGAGCAGATGATCGCCTGCGCCGGAGCTCAGGGACGGGAGAAGCAGCAACTTCAATCCGAGCTGGCGGAACTCGAATCGCAGTTAAGCCGCCTCAAGCGCCGAATCTCCGACACCTACGACGATCAAAGAGTACGGGCCGACCGGATCAACCTCATCCGTTCGCAGCTGCAGCGCTTTGACTTCGCCGCCGCCGAAGCCTTGTTCCTGCAGAAAGGCCTGAAGCTGGAATCGCCCGTGGAAGACGCCTTCAAGTCGCGCCGGATCGAACTGCAAAGGGTCGATTTCAAAGGCGATCCGGAAGGCAGCCGCCAGCACCTCAATGACTGGGGCGCCAAAGCCACCCGCGGCCTGATTCCGGCAGTCCTGCCGCCGGGCAGTGTCCGTCCCATCACCCGCATGGCTTTGGCGCAAGCAGTCTACTTCAAAGGCGCATGGACGCGTCCCTTCTCACTCCACGCCACCGAGACCCAGCCATTTTTCGCTTCTGGTGGCGACAGCTTCTGCCATCTGATGCAGCAGACCGGCAGCTACAAATACGCCTGGATCAGCCGCAGCGGCCAGGCCTTGCCGCCCCCGGCCCCGGCCCCATACGATCCCGATCCGAAGTCGAAAATCTATCCTGAGCACGGCTTCCACCTCGTCGAAATGCCCTACAAGGGCGAGCGCTTGAGCCTCGTTTTGGTCACCTCGATCGACGCCGTCGATCACAGCGCCCTGGAGCCTTTCTTGACCGCGGACAATTTCGCCGCCTGGCTGGCTGCCAGTCGCGACACCCTTCTCGATTTGCGGGTGCCGCGATACCGCATCGCCGGCGCGTCGCGTGACCTGAGCCCCGCGCTCCGTTCCCTCGGCCTCGACGCCGCCTTCACCGACAAGGCGGACTTCTCCGGCTTCACTCGTGACGAGTTCCTCTGCCTCGATCAAGTCTGGCAACAGACCCTGATCGAAGTCGATGAAAAAGGCGCCGTCGCCGCGGCGGTGACAATGAGCAACATGAAATGCTCAGAAGCGAAATCCTTCGACAAGCAGCCCGAGTTCCGCGCCGACCGCCCCTTCTGGTATTTTTTGCGCGACAGACAAAGCGGCGTCATCCTCTTCTGCGGCCGGGTGAGCCGGCCGGAGTGAAGAAGGCTTTTTCAATCCTCCCAGCTGTTGAGATAAACACGATTGCGGAATGGATCAGTCAAGCCGGAGCGCGGCAATCCGCGTAGCGACTGCGGCCCCTCAATTTCCGGCATTCGCCATCCTTGTGATCTGCACCTATCGCAAATCGCCGTTCTCTTCGCCTGTCCAGCCTCGGACATTCCGGCCGCAGTCGCTACGCTGACTGCCGCGCTCCATTTTGCCGGCTCAGATTCCAGCTATTTTCGTGTCTTTCGTGTCTTTCGTGGTTCCCAACTACCTCTGCTCGAAGATCCCCCCGAGCCTGCCGAATTGGGCGCCGCCAAGGCGGCAGAGAGGATCGAGAAGAGCGGCGTCGACCTTGAGGCGACCCTTGGCGTCGTGCTGGGCGATGCTGTCGTCGAGGAAGATCTTTTCGACCCGGCCGAGGATCAGCATGTTGTCGCCTGCTTCGATCAGTTTTTCGCGACGGCAGGCGATGGCGACCTTGGCCTCTTTTAGACGAGGAAGGGGGAATCCGTCGAAGGGCAGGGTGCTCAATCCAGCGTGCGGAATTTCCGATTCGCCGTGGGGCAAAGGCGCGGCGGATTTGACCACCGCGGGAGCGTGTTCGACACTGGCGATGTGGATGACAAAAAAGTCGCGCTCGGCGATGTTGCACCAGGTGTCTTTCGGCAAGCCGTCTTCGCGGTTGGCGATGCCGAGCATGACCAGCGGGGGATCGGAGCTGACGGCGTTGAAGAATGAGAAGGGCGCGAGGTTCAATCGACCTTGACCGCTGTCGCTGATCACCCAAGCCACCGGCCGAGGCACGATGGTCTGAATCATCGTGAAATAGGCGGCGTCACCGGTGAGTTGTGAGAAGTCGATGAGCATGGGGAACTGCCAATTTACAATTTAGAATTGAGAATCCCTGCTCACTCCCCGATCTCGTCGTCCAAGAGTTCATGGGCGGCAAGGGGAACGAGGAAGGAGGCGTCTTTTTTGCCGGCTTCGGCGCTTTCGAAGAGGAGGAAAAGAGGGCAGTCGACCTCTTCGTCGGTGAGCCAGCGGACGAGGCGCATTTGCAGCTTGCGGCCGTCGCCGGGTTCGATGACGAAGTCGCCGCTGAGGACCGGTTGCAGCGAATAGAGGATTTCGGTGTCGTCGTCGATGAGGTTGTGGATCTCTTCGGCATAGTCCCAGGCGTCGACCGGGATGCGTTTACTTTTCGGCGGCTCGAAGAGCCAGCAACAGCCAGCTTCGGCGAGGTCGGAGCGGGTGCCGGGAGGAACGTCGGGCACTTCGAAACCGAGGGTGAGGCGCGGGCCGGCGGCAAGGTCTTCAACGAGGAGATACATCAGGTGATCTTCGTCGCTGAGCTCGGCCAGAAGGCCTTTGCCGGCGCCTTTGAACTGGATGCGGCTGATGGCGCTGACTTCGACCGGCAGGGCCTCGCCAAGGCCGCGTTCGGCGGCTTCTTCGCGTCCGGCGGAGTCGCGTAATTTAAGGCGGCGGCCGGGACGCAGGAGCTTGTCCCAGTCGCTGAAGCAGCGGCTCATCGTCCGAGGACTTTTTTCAGGGCGGCGACGAAGCGGCGGCATTCCGCCGGGGTGCCGAAGCTGACGCGCAGCCATTCGGGCAGGCGATAGGGTGCGACAGGGCGGACGATGACGCCTTCGCGGAGGAGGCCGTCGTTGACCTTGGCGGCGTCGCCGGCCTTGAAGAGCATGAAGTTGGCGTAGCTGCGTTCGAAGGGCAGACCGAGTTCGGTGAAGCCGGCTTCGAGGATGTCACGGGCTTCGCGGTAGTTGGCGCGCGAACGGACTAGGAAGTCATCGTCATCGAGCGCTGCGGTGGCCGCAATTTGAGCGGCGAGAGTGACGTTGAAGGGCTGGCGCGGTTTTTCCAGGGCTTGAATGAGAGCAGCGGGGCCGTAACCCCAACCGACGCGCAGGCCGGCGAGGCCGTAGGCTTTCGAGAAGGTGCGCAAGACCAGGCAGGCGCGGCCTTGGCGGACGAAGCGGAAGCTGTCGGGCATGTCGCCGAGGCAGATTTCGGCGTAGGCTTCATCGAAGACGACGAGGCAGTCTTCCGGCACTTTTTCCATGAAGCGATCGACGGCAGCGCGCTCGAGCAGAGTACCGGTGGGGTTATTGGGATTGCACAGGAAGACGACGGCGGTGTCGGGGCGGATTGCCGCAGCCATCGCGTCGAGGTCGTGAGCGAGGCCTTTGGCCGGGACTTCGATGAACTCGGCGCCCTGCATGGTGGCGAGAATTTTGTAGATGACGAAGGCGTAGGCGGAGGCTACGACGCTGGTGCCGGGGCGGAGCAGGGCTTGGGCGAGGAAGACGAGGATTTCGTTGGAGCCGGCGCCGAAGATCAGCTCTTCCGGTTTGACACCTTGTTTCTTGGCCAATTTGTGGCGCAGCTCGAAGGCGCCGGCATCAGGATAGAGGTGCATTTGCGGCACCGCCGCGACGAGGGCGGCCTGGGCCTTGGGCGAGACCCCGAGAGCGCTTTCATTGGAGGCGAGTTTGATAATCGTGCCGGGATCCAGTCCGAGCTCGCGGGCGACTTCTTCAATCGGCCGGCCGGGTTGGTAAGGATTGACCTTGGCGACATGGGGATTGAGGCGTTCGAGAATTTTCATGGATAGATTTCCTGGGGGCTTTGTGAAAAGGGACACAGCCGCCACAACAAGCAGAAATAAGCAGTGACGGCGGAGCGGGCGGCAATATGCACCGGAACAACGGGGACACAATAGGCTCACAGTCGTTCCCGCGAGACAAAAGGTGGCGGATTTGTGTGTATCCTTGAGCTTGTGTCCTCTGGGGACATCGGAAAAGACAAACAAAAAAGCCCCTGACTTACGTCAGGGGCTAAAAATAAAGGCTGGCGGCTACCTACTCTTCCACGATCTTCACGCAGTACCATCGGCGCCAGGGCCCTTTACTTCCGAGTTCGGAATGGGATCGGGTGTTGCGTCCCGGCTATGGCCACCAGCCTCTAAATTGTTGGG
>CAMCSH010000105.1 GCA_945877655.1 Lentisphaera araneosa HTCC2155
CGTTTCCTGTCGCGCAGCTCAAGCTTGATTTGGAGTTGTACATGATGTGGTTTTCTTCAAAAATTCATCGGCGACGGGCCTCGTGTCGGGTCAAGCGAGGCGATTGTGTGCCTTGAAATAAAGGCGTATTCCCATGCAGACCTATTACAACATCGACGGCGGTTACCCGCAGCTGACCCAAGATCCGCTGGCGCCGATCCTGGTCTGCATCGCTCCTGATGAAGCTGAACGCCACGATCTAGCCAGCGCTTGGGATCTCGATCCCTTCGACATCGACTCGGCGCTCGACCCGGACGAGGTGTCGCGATTCGAATGGTCGAAAGGCCGCGTCAGCCTCATCTGGAAACGACCGAAAAGCGCCTCGATGGATCGCGGCCTGCGCCTCGACGTCAGCTCCTGCGGGCTCTTCTACGCCAACGGCAAACTGCTCATCCTCCTCGCCGAAGACCCCTGTCCTTTGGCGGCAAAACAGTTTCAACACTGCGCCAGCGTCAAGGAAGTCATCCTCGCCCTGCTGCTGCACATCGTCCAGCACTACGTCGGCCACTTGAAGGTGATCAAGCAGATCAGCAACGCCCTAGAAGAGAAGATCACCAGCACCACCGAGAACCGCTACCTGGTGCAGATGTTCCACCTCAGCGAGAACATGATCTACTACGTCGACGCTATCGAGTCGAACGGCGCCACCCTGTTCAAGCTGCGTGCAGCGGCGGGCCGGATGAATCTCAGCGAGGACGAGATCAGCAGCTTGGATGAGCTGATCCTGGAGAACCAGCAGTGCGCCCGCCAGGCCCACATCTACTCCGCCGTCCTTTCCGGACTGATGGATGCCCGCGGCAGCATCATCAACAACAACATGACGGTGCTGCTGAAAAAGCTCACCATCATCAACCTGGTTTTCCTGCCCCTGAACCTGATCGCCGGCATCGGCGGCATGTCGGAATTCTCAAGCTGGACCCATCACCTCGACTGGCGCCTTTCCTACGGCCTTTTCTGCCTCGGCATGATCGCCCTCGGCTGGCTCACCTGGTGGTTCATGACCCGCACCTTCGACCGCCCGGAGAAGTGAACCTAAAACCGCAGTTGAAAGGTTGAAAGGTTCAAAGGTTGAAAGGATTAGCAGCAACAGCAACAACTAACGACTATGAAGAAAAGCTACGGCCGTCATCTTCGCCAAACCCTGATCGATGCTCTTACGATTCGTCTCTTGTTGCTGTTGTTTATGTGCTTGCGTTTCAACCTTTCAACCTGGTTCCATTCCTCTGCTGCGGTTTTTAGGTTGAAGCTCACTTCATCTCCTGCAGCGGATTAGGAAGCCTTAACTTGGCACTGCCCGGGTTTTTGCTGCTCCAAGCCGGGCGACAAAATGAAGCTCGGGGGTTTCAGTAGGAGATGCAGCGGCATGAAGCCGTCGACTCCATGGAAACCCGATGAAAGCCCAACGCCAGATTCTGAAGATCCCCGAGCAATCTTTCCGCGGCTTCCGGCGGGCGGAGCCGAGCTTTGGCTATTTCCGCCACTACCATCCCGAGCTCGAGCTGGTTTTTATCGAAGAAGGCCGGGGACTTTTGATGATCGGCGACCGGGTTCTCAACTGGGCACCGGGCGACTTGTTTCTGCTGGGACCGCAACTGGCCCATGCCTGGCAGTCGCTGGATGCGGAAAGCACCTCGTGGAACAGCGCCGTGGTCCTGCAATTGCCGGCCGAAAGCATCAGCCGATTGCTTCCCAGCGCCGCGTCAAACTCCCTGCTCGAACGAGCTCCCCGCGGCTTGCGTTTCGATGCGCCGAAAGCCGCTTCCCTGTGCCGATCCTTGCCGGATCCCCATCCCTTTCCCGAGCAGGGCCTCGCCAAGCTCCTGGTGCAGCTCGCCGCAGCTCCGGCGGAGATGCTCCTCGAAGAAGAATGCCCGGAGCTCCGCCGCGATGTCGCGCTACGCCTCGACAAGCTGCTGAAATGGACCCATCAACACCTTGATCGCCCCCTGTCGAGCGCCGAGGCGGCGGCCTTCCTCGGAGTCTCCCTGCCGTCCTTCTGCCGCTTCTTCCGCAACGCCATGGGGCTGGCCTACCTCGACTATGTCGACGAGATCCGCCTCGCCACCAGTTGCGAAGCTCTGCGTCAGCCGGACGCCTCCCTGGAGTCGATCATCGCCGCCCAGGGATGGCGCAGCGCCTCTTGGTTCCACCGTCGCTTCAAAGCCAAAATGGGCTGCACCCCGATGTCCTGGCGGAAGCGGCAAGAAGGGAAGTGAGCTCGGATTTCACCACGAAGACACGAAGCGCACGAAGTTCGGACGCGGGCATTTTGCAGCTGCTTTACTTGAACCCATCGAGAGAGCTCACTCGATCGACAGCAGTCGATTGAAGTCGACTCTTGATGTGCCTAAATTTCCCCCCGCCAAGCTCACGCCGGGCGGGGGGAATTTCTCATTGTTTCAGCGCTCTCAGGCCTTCAGGTAGCCGCGGGCCTTTTCGGCGAGCTTGGCGGTGGTGAAGCCGAGGTGCTCGGCGACTTTCGGGCCGGGGCCGCATTCGCCGAAGGTGTCGACGCAGGCGTAGAGGCCGTCGATGCCGGCGTAGCGGTGCCAGGAGTAGGACGAGCCGTAGTCGATGGCGAAGCGCTTGCGGACATCGCAAGGGAGGACTGACTTCTTGTAGTCGCAGGACTGCTTCTCGAACTGGGCGGAGGAGGGCATCGAGACGACGCGGACCGACTTGCCGTCCTTCTCGAGCTCGGCGGCGGTGTCGAGGGCGTGTTTGACTTCCGAGCCGGAGGCCAGGATGATCAGGTCGGCCTTGGCGCCCGATTCCTTCTTGGCGACGTAGGCGCCTTTGGTGACGTCCTGGCCGACGCTTTCCTGCAGGGTGGCGAGGTTCTGGCGGCTCATCAGCAGGGCGGTGGGGCCGCTGGTGTTCTTCAGGGCGGCGATCCACGAAGCGTTGACTTCGTTGGCGTCGGCGGGGCGGTAGACGGTGAGGCCGGGGATGCACTCGAGGCCAGCCTTGGTTTCGGTGGGCTGGTGGGTCGGGCCGTCTTCACCGACGAAGAAGGAGTCGTGGGTGAAGACGTAGATCACCGGGATCTTCATCAGGGCGGCGAGGCGGATGGTGGGGCGCATGTAGTCGGCGAAGACCAGGAAGGTGGCGCAGTAGGGGCGCAGGCCGCCGAAGAGGGCCATGCCGTTGACGATGCCGCCCATCGAGTGTTCGCGGACGCCGAAGTGCAGGTTGCGGCCGGCGAAGGCGCCGGTGTTGACGTCGCCCTTGTCCTTCATCCGGGTGAGGTTGGAGCAGTCGAGGTCGGCGGAGCCGCCGACGAGGAATTCGACTTGATCGGCGATGCTGTTGAGGGTCTTCTCGGAGGAAGAACGGGAGGCGATCGATTCACCGACCTTGTACTCGGGGAGAACCAGGTCCGGCAGGGTCTGGGCGAAGAAGAGGTCCCACTTGGCTTTGAGCTCGGGGTTGCTGATGGCCCAGGCGCTGTGGGCTTTTTCCCAAGCGAGGCGTTTGGCGGCGCCCTTGGCGGCGACTTCTTTGCAGAAGGCAGCGGTGCTGGTGGTGACGGTGAATTCGGCGGTGCCGGGGAGCAGGGCGGCGCGGGTCAGGCCGGTCTCTTCCGGGCCGAGGGGGGCGCCGTGGACCTTGTGGGTGCCGGACTTGTTGGGCGAGCCCTTGCCGATGGTGGTGGTGGCGATGATCAGGGTCGGCTTGCCGGTAGTTTGCGAAGCGGTGAGGGCGGCGCGGACCGAGTCCATGCTGTGGCCGTCGGCCTTGAGGACAGCGAAGCCGTAGGCCTCGTAGCGCTTGGCGACGTCTTCGGTGAAGGCGATGTCGGTGGAGCCTTCGATGGTGATGCGGTTCGAATCGTAGATGATGACCAGGTTGTCGAGCTGAAGGTGACCGGCGGTGGAGGAGGCTTCCGAGGCGACGCCTTCCATCATGCAGCCGTCACCGCAGAGGGTGTAGATCTTGGACGGGATTTGAGCTTGGCCGAAGCGGGCGCCGAGCATCTTGGCGGAGAGGGCCATGCCGACGGCGTTGGAGATGCCGGCACCGAGGGGGCCGGTGGTGGTTTCGACGCCGTCGATGTGGCCGAATTCGGGGTGGCCGGCGGTGGGAGCGCCGAGCTGGCGGAAGTTCTTCAGATCTTCCATGCTGACGGCGTAGCCGAAGAGGTGGAGGAGCGAGTATTGCAGCATCGAGCCGTGACCGGCGGAGAGAACGAAGCGGTCGCGGCCGATCCAGTGCGAGTGGGCGGGGTCGAAATTGAGGAACTCGGAGAAGAGCACGGCGGCGATGTCGGCGCAGCCCATCGGCAGGCCGGGGTGGCCGGAGTTGGCCTTTTGCACAGCTTCGGCAGAGAGGCAGCGGATGTGGGAGGCGAGTTCAGTCAGGGCGGCGTTGCTCATGCGGTTCCTCAAGGGTTCGGGTTCGGGTAAAATCAATGTGTCACGATGACACTATGGGGTGATTGAAGGCGAAAAGCAAGTCCCCGGGCGAGATTTGCGTGTCACGCAATCTGGCAAGATGCCGCCGCGAGTGGGGAATTCCAGATTAAATCCAGGCAAGTGTGGGCGCGACTTGTGTCTTCTTCATTTACCCTAGTATTCTGCAGTGGAGCGAGTTTTGTGCTCACTGCTGCTCGACCCCGAAGTGGGTCGGAGATTTTAGCCCAGGGTTGAGCCGCATCGGCGACACCCTGGGTCAGAAGAAGTTATGATTTACGACCCTGAAGGGGTCCAAGGATTCCTGCGCTGACTGCGGAATCTAAGTTCACTCCACACTCAGTCCGGCGCGGTTGAAATCGCCGAGTTGCAGCACCGGTAGATCGCCGCCGGTGAGGCGGGGGTCGTGCGAGATAATGAGCAGGGCGCAGCCGTCTTCGGAGCAGGCGGAGCGGATCATCTCGAGGGAGCGTTTCGCCGAGGCCGGGTCGAGCGCCGCGGTGGGCTCGTCGGCGAGGAGCAGGGAGGGGCGGTTGACCAGGGAACGGGCGAGGGCGACGCGCTGGCGTTGGCCCGGCGACAACTGGGAGGGAAAATGGCCGAGCCGATCGCCGAGGCCGAGGTGGCCAAGGAGCTGTTCGGCACGTGCCTTGTCGGGCTTGCCGGCAAAGCTCTGGGCCAGGGTGACGTTCTCCAGCGCGGTGCAGGAGTTGAGCAGGGCCGCATCCTGGAAGAGGACGCCGAGATGACGGGCCCGGAAGCGGTCGCGCGCCGCCTCCGGCAAGGCGTAGAGCTCGTCGCCGCAGAGCCGGACGCTGCCGGCTTCGGGACGCAGCAGCCCGGCGATCACCGACAGCAGGGTGCTTTTGCCTGACCCCGAAGGACCGGCAAGCACCGTCTGCGATCCGGCTTCGAGGCGGAATTCAGCGATGTCGAGCACGACTTGGGAGCCGTAGGATTTGCGCAGTCCAGAGATTTCCAGCAAGGCCATGGGTGAACTCCTTATTCTTTTCGTCGGATACGATGGCGACTCTTGCCCAATCTGCGCTCTCCGCAAATCGAAATCTTTTCAACACTTTGCAACTCCAGTCCAGTTAGAGTTAGTCCTTGTTTGTTCGTCGCGTAGCGACGGCATGAATGTAGCCGGGGGTTTCAACCCCCGGTGCGCTTGGCAATGAATTTGGCGTCGCGGCAGCGACGCGGTGACGGATGCGTTCGGGGGGCGGCTTCTGCATCACCATCGACATGTCATCCTGTCGCTACGCGACGGCGATTCCTTCTCGATCCTGTCCGGGGGTTGAACCTAAAAACCGCTGTCGAACTTGTTTGAGCTCAACTGCAGCTTAACCCCAAAGGGGTTTCAGATTTTAGCCCAGGGTTGAGCCGCATCGGCGACACCCTGGGTTGGAATGAGTTATGATTTTTGACCCTGAAAGGGTCGCGGAAAGTCCTGGGCTGCTGCGGTTTTTAGGTTGAAACCCCCGGCTACACTCACACCGTCGCTACGCGACGAACGGCTATCTAGAAGCTCCCTTTCGTGCTCGTTCTGGATTTGCACAGGGCGAATCTTTTTAGGAAGCACCAGCCGTCACAGTCCGCCTCTTCGCGGCGAATCCAAGGGACAGGCGAAGCCCTCTGACTTGACGAACACCGCTCTTTCGCTGTACAATCGGTGCAAGTCATTTTTAACTCAGCCTCTTAGGAGTTTGTCATGCTTGAAACCGCCATCTCCACCTCGCCGCGTTTTGCCGGACGGCAATTAAGTGGCCGCTTTGACCCCGACAGCGGCCGCTACAGCCTCAGCCTCGACGACGCCATTCTCGCCCCCGATGCCGATGACCCCCAGGCCTTCAGCGTCAGCGACAACTCGGGCCTGCCGGTGCGAATTCGCCTCTTCAATCGCAAAGAAGGCCTCAGCTTGGTGATTGAAGGCATGGCGCGCTCCTCTGTTCTGGAGGCGGATTCAGATTCAGGCCCGCGACAACTCACCTGGCCGGAAAAAATCTGGAGTGGCGCCCCCCTGGTTCTGGTCTTCGGCGGCGGCTTCATCGGCGGCGCTTGCGGCGGCGCGGCGGCGGGGGTCAACTGGGCCATCTTCCGCAGCAATCTCGGCCGCCCCGCCGCCTGGGCCGCCACCGGCGCGATCAGCCTCGTCGCCCTCGGACTCTACCTCGGCGTCGCCCTTGCCGTCAACCAGGCGATCAACGGCGGCAAGGCGCCCGGTCCAGTCGCGGTCGCCGCCGCTGAAATCCCCAATGTCACCATCGACAACGGCAGTGACGAAGAGCTGACCCTGATGGTCGACGGCAAGAATAAACTGAGCGTCGCCGGCGGCGGCTTCGCCACCCTGAAACTCGACGCCGGCAATTACGAATTCAGCTTCGTCAACGGCAGCGGAAAAACCGTCGATACGATCCAGACCGCCGTCCCCAAGGACCAGGCTCTGCTGCTCAATCCCCTCGGCTTGAACCGCTACAATCTGTGCACCCTGACCTATGTGAAACTGCCGGCCGTGAGCGGCGGTGGCGAAGCCTTCGGCGGCGCCTTGGCGGAGAAAAGCCTGTGCAGCGATTTCGGCCTGCTCGAGCAGCTGCCGCAGACCCTCAATGTCACCTTTTTCTCCGGCTCGAGCGAGACGGTGCAGCGCAGTAAATTGGTGAAGGTGCTGCCGCCTAAACTCAGCCCGGTCCAGGCTCTCGGCCTGCTCCAGCTCGACAAGGAAAGTGCGCCGCTGATCTATCGCGACGCCAGTCAAAGTTCCTTGCAGACGATCGCTCTCAAAGCCCTCGCCGCCGCGCCGCCTTCTCCGGCCATCCGCCAGGCTTTATTCAAGCTGCTCGAGGAATGCCGCTACGCCCTGCCCGAAGAGCTCAAGGTCGCCCTTAAACCCTATGAGAACGACCTCACGGAGGTCCAGTTGCTGAGCTTGGCGACGAGCTCAGACCAACAGCGCGACAGCATCCGCCTCTGGGCCCTACCCCTGGCCTTGCGACGCGGCCTCGCCCCGCAGCTGCTCCAAGGCTTGGAAAAACAGGAGGAGAAAGCCCGCCTCGCCAGCTTGCGGCTGGTGCAGCGCGACTGGCACACGCGCGAGGCTGGCAAAGATGAAAAACAGCTGGTGCACAGCCTCTGCCTCGGCCTCCTGCCCGGCGCTAATGCCGAGCTGATCGGCGAAATGACTCATCTGATGAATCAAGCTCAATTCCCCCTCACGCTCGACGATGATCGCAGCTTGCGCCAAGCGATCGAGACGCTGGATGTCGCCAGCCGCAGCCGTCTTCTCGATCCGTGGAATCAAAATCTCATCCGGCGCCAACGCGACGGCAAGCTCGCCGTGGAATTTGCCCCCGTCTTGCTGCAACTGCGCCGGAGCGACCCCAAATGCCGCGACGCCGTGTTTGACGCCTTCCTGCAGCAAGCCCGTTATGATCTGCTGCTGGTTGAAGGACAGAAACTCAGCGACGGCGAAGCCTGCCGTCTGCTGCAGAAATCCTGGCAAGAGGAAGCCGCGCTCACCGCCAAGCCTGAAGTCGTCAAAGCCCTGCAAGACCTCGCCTGGAAATCCCTTGCCTCGACTGACCAGGAATTGCGGCGCCAGGTCGGTCCTTGGCTCGCCAAATTCGCGGCGCAAAATCTCGCCGCCACCCTGCGCCAAGGCTTCTCTGTCGCTGCCGCAATGCCGGAAGAATCGCAGCGTCAGAGCATCAAGAATCTCCTCTGGGAAAACTTCTTCCAAAAGCTCAACGACATCCCCCTGGCCGAAGTGCCGGACCTGATGGCCCTGAGTCATGATCCGCGCTGGGTCAAATACGGCCTTGAGCGCCTCCTCGGTGCCAAGACCGAGCCGAGCCGGCAGATCGCTGCGCTGAGCGCAAAATGGCCGGACTTCGACAGCCTCGGGCGCATCGCCTTGCTGAAGGGCTTGACCCATCAGAAAAGCCCCGCCTTCCGGACGCTTCTCAATCTTGGCTTGAACGATATCGACGCAGGGGTCCGCGGCCAGGCACTCGAAGACGCCTTGGCTGGCGACGATGTGGCTTTCCCGGACGCCAAGACTTGTTCGGCCGTGATCGCGGCTCAAACCGAGGCCAAGCGTCGCGACCAGCTGCAGCAGCAATGGGACAGTCGCCAGATCAGTCATTGGCGTGGCTTGGTCCATCAAGCCGCGAGCCGGCAACAGGCAGCGACAGCGCTTCTGCAGCTCGCTCTCAGCAGTCCCTCCGAGCGCAGCCGCCGCAGCGCCCTTCAGCAATTGCCGCGCCTGAAAGAAGACGACACTGCGCTCATCACCCAGCTCAAACAAGTGCTCGCCCAGGAGAAGGATCTCGAAACCCGCCGCGCCGCTTGGAATCTCCTCCTCCAGCTCGACGGCGTCACCGGCCGCAGCCAAGGTCTTGTCGCTTTGAAAGACCCCGCGCCGCTGATCCGCGAACTCGCCTTCCAACAGCTCTGCCGTCGCGACCTCCGGCAAGATCCGGCCCTGGTCACCGAACTCAAAAATGCCTTGAGCCGGGAAGCCGACGCCAACACCAAGACCCGCATGGAAGCCAACGCCCGGCGCTTGCCGAAATGAGGAAGCGCAAGAGGAATTTGGGGAGATCCTACGTTCAGACTTCCTGACCCGCCGCACGGCGCCGTTGAGAAACCCTTGGCACCTTATGCTTTACCCCGAAGGGGTTAACCTAAAAACCGCAGTTGAAAGGTTGAAAGGTTGAAAGGATTAGCTGCAACAGCAACAACTAACGACAATGACGCAAAGGTTCTGCAGTCATCTGCGCGAACCTTGAGCGATGCGCTTAGATTCGTCTCTTATTGCTGTTGTTCATGTGCTTGCGTTTCAACCTTTCAACCTTTCAACCCGGCTCCATGCCTCTGCTGCGGTTTTTAAGGTTAAATCTCAAAGCCCAGTGGTTGCGCCGAGCTTCGAGGCGCTACCCTGGTGGTTGGCAGGGTAGGCGTTGTGAGTAGCTGACTGGAAATGCCTTGTAATTACCTTCCGGCGTCGATATACTGCGTTGCCTGCTTCGCTCCTCGGCGCAGTTGAAACTCCCCAACGGCCCCGAGGACACCCCATGCCTGATTCATCTCCAGTTCCACTGTCGACTTCTGCGGATCCCATCAGCTCGCCGTCCGGCACATTTCCAATCATTGGCATCGGCGCGCGACCAGCTACAGCCTCAATACCGTCAGCCACAGCCCCCCGCCTCAGCTTGCCCGCCCGGCCGACAGCCGCGCCGCCGTCACCCGCCTGCCCTGGCGTGACATGGCCGAGCAGGAAATGCTGCGTCACAGCCCGCCGGTCGCCGCCCTCATCCGCCGCCATGGCGAGCTGCTCTACCTGCATGGACGCAGCGGCCTCTTCCTCGAACCGATGCCAGGCGAAGCCGGCCCCGGCAACCTCGTCAAAATGGCCCGCGAAGGCCTCCGGCCCTTTCCACCGCCCTGCACCAGGTGGCCAGCAGCGGCCAGGTCATCCGCCGTCGCGATATCCCGCTCGGCGATGGCGGCGCCGCCAGGGTCGACCTGCTCGTCGCCCCGGTGGCCACCCCGACCGAAGGCCAGCTCTTCCTCGTTCAATTGGAGGAATCCCAGCCCAACCCCGAAAGCCCGCTGCCGCCCGAAGCTGCCGCCGCGGTTGATCTCGCCGCCTTGCGACTCGAACTGCTCGCCAAGGATGCGCACCTCCTTAGCGTCCGCAGCGAACTCGAAAACGCCAACGAAGAACTGATGGCCAGCAACGAGGAGCTGCAGTCGCTCAACGAAGAGATGCAGTCGACCAATGAAGAGCTCGAAACCTCGAAAGAGGAGCTGCAGTCGCTCAACGAAGAGCTGTCGACGGTCAACGGCGAATTGCAATCGAAGATCCAGAGCCTGTCGCAGTCGAACAACGACATGAACAACCTGCTCCCCGGCACCGGCATCGCCACGGTCTTCGTCGACCACCACTTGCGCATCCTGCGCTTCACTCCCTGCGCCGCCGAGATCATCAACCTGATCTCCGGCGACATCGGCCGGCCGGTCGACCATCTCGTCTCCAACCTGGTCGGTTACGACCGCCTCGCCGACGACGTCCGGGCGGTGCTGATCTCCCTCATTCCCAGCGAGGTCGAAGTGCGCAGCCGCCGCGGCCTCAGTTACGCTCTCCGCATCCGTCCCTACCGCACCCTCGGCAACGTCATCGAAGGCGCGGTGATCACCTTTGTCGACATCACCGCACTGCAGCAGGCCCAGGCCAGTCGCCTCGGCGCCGAACGGGACCGGCGCCTCGCCGACATCGCCCGCGACGCCGCCGACGCCATCGTCGTCCGCGACCTGCAGGGGCGCATCGTCGCCTGGAACCCCGGCGCCACCCGCCTCTACGGCTGGAGCGAGACCGAGGCCCTGACCATGAACGAATCCCAACGGGTGCCGCCGGAGCTGCGCTCGATCGAGCTCGAGCGCCTCGCCCGGCTCTGCCACACCGAAACCCTCGATCCTTTGCAGAGCCGACGCCTGAACAAATCCGGCGAGGCTCTCGCAGTGTCCCTGGTCGCCACTGCTCTCTATGATGACCGCGGCCGGATTTACGGTGTCGCCAGTACTGAACGCGTCCGGCCGCCAGCCGCCAGCCAACCGGAGAGTCAGGATGCCAAACTCTAAAGCAAAATCCGCTGCGCTCCTTCGCGCTCAGGCAGAAGCCGCCGCGATAGCCAACGGCGATATGGCGATGCGAGGTGAAGACCTGCCGAAGGAAGTGCTCAACCAGGTCCTGCATGAGCTCCATGTCCACCAGATCGAACTGGAAATGCAGAACGATGAATTGCGCCGCAACCGCGACGAACTCGAGCTCAAACGCGACGAACTCGCACTCAGTCGGCAGCGCTATTTCGAGCTCTATGATCTCGCCCCGGTCGGCTACTGCACCCTCGACGCCCGCGGCAAGATCACCGAGGCCAACCTCTGTCTCGCCCAACTGCTCGGCGGCAATTGCACCGATCTGCTGAATCGGCCTTTGACCAGCCTGATCATCGGCGTGGACCAGGACATCTACTACCGGCACCGCCTATCCGTGGAAAAAGACGGTCACACCGAAACCTGCGAAGTCCGGCTGACACGGCCGGACGGCTCCAGCCTCTGGGTGTCGATCAGCAGTGTCCTGCAGCACATCAATGGCGAAGCTCGGTCCCGCGTCGTCATCGCCGACCGCAGCCGCGAGAAAGAGATCGAAGCCGAGCTCTCGGCCGCCAAAGTCCGGGCCGAAGCCGCCAGCGTCGCCAAGACCCAGTTCCTCGCCAACATGAGCCACGAATTGCGCACCCCGCTCAACGGCATCATCCTGTCGGTCGACATACTGGTCGGCGGCGAGCTCAATCCAGAGCAGCGCGAGCTCTCCCTCATGCTGCAGAAAAGCGGCCACAACCTGATTGCCGTGATCAATGACATCCTCGATTTCTCTAAAATCGAGGCCGGCATGATGGAGCTCGAGTCGATCGCCTTCTATCCCGAAGCTCTGCTCAGCGAGGTCCATGAACTGATGCAGCTTGGTGCCCGCCAAAAAGAGCTACAGTTCATCATCGTGCCACCCTCGTCACCGTCCCTCCCCTGCGTCGGCGACCCCGGCCGACTCCGCCAAATCCTGCTCAACCTGGTCGGCAACGCGATCAAATTCACCCCGCGCGGGGAAGTCCACCTCAGCCTGGAAATACGCGCCGGTCCCTCGCCTAGCCAGCCGCAGATCCTGAGATTCAGCGTCCGCGACACCGGCATCGGCATGAGCGAAACTCTGCTCCCGCATCTCGGCGAACCCTTCACTCAGGCCGACGGCTCGACCAGCCGACGCTTCGGCGGCACCGGCCTCGGGATCAGCATCTGCCAACGCCTCCTCCACCAGATGGACTCCCACCTGGAAGTCCGCTCGGAGTTCGGCAGCGGCACCGAATTCAGCTTCGATTTGACCCCATTTGCCGCCGACATCCCGGAGCCGGCCGCGCCGATCTTGGTGCAAAGTCAGCAGTGGCGCCTGAAACGCATCCTCATCGTCGATGACAACATCGTCAACCAGATGCTCCTCAAAGCTCTCTTGTCCAAATTCGCCACATACATCGACCTCGCCGCCGACGGCTCCGCCGCCCTCGAGCTCTTTAGCCAGTACCACTACGACTGCGTCCTGATGGACTGCGAGATGCCGGTGATGGACGGCTTCGAAGCGACTCAGGCGATCCGCGACAAGGAACGCCGCTACGCTCTGCGTCCGACGCCGATCATCGCCCAGACCGGCCACGCCCTCGACGAAATCCGCACTCGTTGTTTTGCCGTCGGCATGAACGACTTCATCACCAAGCCGCTCAATCGTGAGCGCCTGCTCGAAGTGATGCAGCGGCTCTGCCCCTCGACCTGAAATTCAGCCCATCAAAAGGTTGAAAGGTTGAAAGGTTGAAAGGATTAGCTGCAACAGCCACAATCAACGACTATGAAGAAAAGCTTCGGCAGTCATCTTCGTCACCCCTGAGCGATGCTCTTAGATTCAGACTTCCTGACCCGCCGCACGACAGAATCAGGAAGCCACTGGCACCTTTGGTTTTACCCCGAAGGGGTTGCATCTGCCAGCCCGGGGTTGCGACGAGGAACGAGGAGCTACCCCGGGGGCTTGCCAGGGTCCTCAAACCCCAAGGGAGTTTCGGCCCGCTGGTGCTCCCCGGCCGCACGGAACGAGACGAAACCCCCCTTGGGGTTTGAAATCAAAATCGTCTCCTCCCC